>NC_015931.1:614422-921633 GCF_000223395.1 Pyrolobus fumarii 1A
TAGCATGTATGATGCTGCCTCAAGCATAGCTGGTAACAGTAGTCTCTCGTCGCGTAGTAATAGCGTTGCGGTGATTAGCGTTGATGCCTTGTCGCCTAGCAGGGCTAGCACCGCGTAGGGCGTCGTTGGTGTATACCTCGCTATGCCTATTGTCGCTGCTGCCGCAATAGCCGCTAGTATGTGCTCCACTGGCGGAGGCTGCGCTATCCCAGCAATCCTTGCAAACGCGTACATCACGATTGCCGCTGCTAGTGTCGCGCGCCTCTCGCTGGCGAGTGGCAACGCTGCTACACTGGGGTAGACGAGGGGCAGTACCAGTGTTAGCCACGGCGCCTCTAGCATGGAGAGTGTCTCCAGGAGGAGTGTTGTGGCTGGTAGCGCGTAGCCCGTTGCCAGCATGGTCAGCGCTACACTACGCGGGTCTAGCCTCCTCCATAGCGCCGCTGTCGACGCTAGTACAGCAGTACTTGCGAGCACCAGGACCACGTCTATCTTCGATGATGGTGGTTGCGAGAGTAGGCCCGTGCCTACACCCCACCCGTTAACAGCGAGCACAGCGAGTATCGCGGCTAGCGGGGCACCCCTAGGCCCCATAAGCCTGGCCACCATCCCGACCTCCGGCGTTACGCGCCATGCGACCAACCCCCTCCTGACTAGCGCTGGGAGAACGCCAGCATAGCACAAGCCTATGGCGACCGCCGTGGCCGCTATGGCGGCCGGCTCGGCGACCGCCACGTAGAACGAGTAGAGCGTATGGTTCCCGCCGATATAGACGAGCGTCATGAGAAGGAGGAAGAGCGGTTCTATCGAGGCTATGAGTGCGAGTGAGGGTAGCGCAGGAGCAGCCGCAAGGAGTATCAGGGAGGATGCCAGACCGGAGATCATGATTGCGGGGTTAGGCGAGGCGACTATCTTTGGTTCGATGCTTAGGGTGAAGCCGGGGCCTCCCGTCAACCAGTCGAGTGGGTTGTTAGCGACTGGGCCCGGAGGCCTGCTCGTGAGGAACCACTCGAGTCCGTTGATAGTCTCTTTGGCTAGCCTGTCGGGGCCCATGGCGGCGACTAGAGGCAGGTAGACCACCGCCGCTGCGACAATGACGAGTATGATGCCTCTCAGGGTGCTACGGTACTCTCTGGTGGATAGCCTGTCCCAGAGGAGGATAGCGGCTAGGAAAACAATGCCGGTGTACTTGGTGAGCGTCGAGAGAGCGGCTAGTATGTAGGCTGCTCGTCTCTTCCCGGCTGCCGCGGCAGCCAGAGCCAGGTAGCCGAGGCCGAGCGTGAACGGCTCTAGTATGGCGAATCCAGCCACTCCAGCTATGCTGGAGCGCCCCGTCGCGACCGCGACTAGCGCCAGAGCAACGAGCCCGGCCGCTATCCCTGCAGACACGCCCCCGGCCGCAATTGCGATGTACACGGTTGTTGCTGTGAGTGCGGCAACGCCGAGCACCGCTAGGGTCGAGGATGGTAGCCTCCAGTAGGCGGGGCAATCGCCCAGGAGGCTCATCGATATGCCTATGAGGTACTTGGCGAGCGGCGGGTGCTCGAGGTTGAGGTACGAGCCTATGTTGTCCTTATCCGGGTAGGTGTAGCAGCATCTTGTAGCCGTGGCGCCGTATTCTCCCTTCACCGGCCAGGG
This sequence comes from Pyrolobus fumarii 1A, assembly GCF_000223395.1. Taxonomy (GTDB): domain Archaea; phylum Thermoproteota; class Thermoprotei_A; order Sulfolobales; family Pyrodictiaceae; genus Pyrolobus; species Pyrolobus fumarii. The sequence goes on from NC_015931.1 coordinate 616,061, forward strand.
TAGCACCGCAGCAGTCGCGTTGTAGTATAGGGTTGCGTTGGGCGGCGCTCTTGCCAGCATGGCGGCTGTACTGTTGTAGAATAGCGTAGCGTAGGCCTTGCCGCCGCATGGGCGCGGGGTTAAGCCTAGGATGTAGTCGAGGTTCCTCGCGGCGGAGACGTACCATACCTCGTCGCTGACATACCTATCCAGGAGTGTGGCATTGTAGGATGTCGCGACAACATAAGCCCCGTGGACCAGGCCCGCCGCGAGCGCAAAGAGCAGCACGATGAGCTTAGCGCGTCTAGAGGCTCCACCCAATACTCTTAGCCCTGGGGCACCGGGTACAGCCAACCCCTATCAACAAACATGCCACCAAGAAGCACTCCAATAGCGTCTTGTTGTAGAGGTCCCGGTGGTCATGGTTCCCCTTGCTTTAAGGGGGTGTGGGTGGTGTCCACGCCCGGGTAACCAGGTTTTGCCGAGCCACGATGACGTTAAGATAGGCCTTGAGATACACGTGCAACTGACCAGGTTGAAAACCAAGCTGTTCTGCAGCTGTAGCGCCGATTATCGCGGTGCGCCCCCAAACACCCACGTGTGCCCCGTGTGTCTCGGGCTGCCGGGTAGCCTCCCGGTCGTCAACGAGGAGGCTTTGAAGCTCGCCATAATGACGTGCCTCGCCCTCAACGGCAAAGTCGCACGCGAGCTGCGCTTCGTGCGCAAGCACTACTTCTACCCGGATCTGCCGAAGAGCTACCAGATAAGCCAGTATGATGGTCCCGGCGGCGAGCCGATATGCAAGGGTGGCTGGGTCGAGTACGAGTATAAGGGCGAGCGGAGGAGGGCAAGGATACGCCGCATTAACCTCGAGGAGGATCCAGGCAGGATAGTCCTGCCGGGCGCAGTGAGCCCAAGGCTAGCCCCCTACGTCCTCGTCGACTATAATCGTAGCGGTGTCGCACTCCTGGAGATTGTGACTGAGCCGGACTTCCGCGAGCCGGGTGAGGCCAGAGCGTTTCTAGAGAAGCTGCGGAGCATCCTCGAGCACCTGGAGGTATGCGACTGTGGCCTCGAGGGCGCGTTGAGGGTAGACGCTAACGTGAGCGTTGGGGGCGGGGCGAGGGTAGAGATCAAGAACATCGGGTCTATCCGTGACGTTGAGAGGGCGCTTGCCTACGAGATAGCTAGGCAGAAGAAGCTGCTTGAGGCTGGTGGCACCGTCCGTAGGGAGACGAGGCACTGGGACCCGGTGAGGAGGGTAACGTACACTGCACGCGCCAAGGAGTACGAGGAGGACTACCGGTACATGCCTGACCCGAACCTGCCCCCAATCCCGATACCAGAGAGTCTCGTTGAGAAGATACGCGCTGAGATGCCAGAGCTACCCGACCAGCGCCTCGAGAGGATGACAAGGCAATACGGAATACCAGCGCACATCGTGAGACAGATGCTCGTCTGGAAGAAGCTCGCCGACTTCTACGAGGATGTTGTGAAGCTGTACCCCGAGAACCCCTCGAGAACCGCAGCGTTCCTCGTGAACGATATGCTCGGGTGGCTAAAGGAGAGCGACCTGGCAGAGCTCTACACGAGAGTCAAGCCAGAGCACGTAGCCAAGCTCATGAGGATGCTCGACGAGGGCAAGATATCACTGAGGCAGGCCAAGGAGCTGATAAAGCCGCTTCTCGAGACCGGCGAGGACCCAGAGAAACTCGCAGAGAAGCTAGGCATGACCAGGATAACCGACGAGAGCTACCTACGCCAGGTGGTAGAGAAGGTCATACGCGAGAACCCGAAGGCAGTGAAAGACGCGCTCGCCAACCCCAAGGCAGTCAACTACCTCGTGGGCCTGGTTATGAAGGAGACCCGGGGCCGCGCGGACCCAAAGCTAGCCAGGAAGCTCCTTGAAGAGAAGCTAGAGGAGATGCGCAAAGCAAACCAGTAAGCCAGCAACCACACCACAGTTTCAGACGCGTTGCACTACTCCAGTGCCATTAACTCAACCCATACTCGATCATAGTTGTGTAGAGGCGCCTAACGTTGTCTATGCACGGGCTTCTCCTCACCCTATACACCAGCCTCCTCAACCCAGGCTCTTCGTCAAGCAAAGCCTTTGTAGCAGCATGGAGGAGACGCCTACCATCGCTATTGAGGCAGTCCCTCTTGTCCCAGTAGCGCCTCTCACCGTGGAAATCGTCCAGGAGCAACCTAAGCAGGTTAACAGCCTCAGACATACCCCATCACGCCCACGGCAAGCCCAGTAACGCGCTTCAACCCATTCCACACTACGCTCCTACACTCCTAGAAGCATAGGGTAGCCCACGAGAAGTATAAGTTGTTACCTCGTGCTGCTCACAACCAGCGTCTACTTGACCCCTCTGTCCCCATATCACCATGGGGGAGCCTTGCACACCAATACCACAATACTACACTTGTCGGATATACACGTCGGCAGCCCGCACTTCTCGAAAGACCTTGCAGAGAACGTCATAGCCTACGTTAACGACGTAAAGCCCGACGTTATCGTAATCACAGGAGACCTGACTGACAACGGCTACGTGCACGAGTATCGAGGGGTTGTAGAGCTCCTCTCCAAGCTAGATACAAAGAAGCTCCTGGTGGTCCCAGGCAACCATGACGCAAGGAACATGGGATACGTTGTGTTCGAGAGGGTATTCGGCTCTAGATTCCCCATCCTAGAGTACAACGGGGTGTGCATCCAGGGCGTCGACTCCAGCGAGCCCGACGTGGACGACGGGCACATAGGTAGACTGGCCTACGACCTAGTCTCACAAAACCTAAGCCGCTGCAAAGGCTTCCGCATCGTTGCGCTACACCACCATCTCATACCAGTGCCCGGCACGGGGCGAGAAAGAAACATCCCAGTAGACGCGGGTGACTTCCTGAAACTACTCCTCGATATGGGTGTCAATCTAGTCCTCTCGGGGCACAAGCACGTACCATGGCTATGGGAGATAAACGGCATGGTGATACTACACGCTGGCACCGCGACAACACTCCGCTTGAAGGCTGGAGTCCCGCCCTCCCTCAACGTGATAGAAGTCACGAAAGACGAGATCATGATAAAGCGTGTAGAGACAAGGAAATTGAAAGAAGCCGTGATATATCGTGGCTACCCGCAGCCACGCGAACCGCTTCCAGTGTCAACCAGTGATGACCTACTAAGAGAACTTGAGGAAGCGGTTCAAAATCTCCGTGACAAGAATGCCCGGATAAGTTTCAACACAAGACACACAACCAGCAATGAACCATATACAAAGTGCACTCGACACAGTTCTAGAGCCTAGACTTTCCGCGCAACACTCCTCATACAGCCTCCAAAATACTAACTAACGTCAAACGCCATTCTGGCTATGGCTGCACTGTTCATTGTAATATGTGGACGTGAAACACTGGCGGCCAATCCTTGACCCATACACCCCTGACCGGATCCCAAATAGCATGCTTCAATATATCGTCGGGAACAACAGCAGCATGAGACTTGACATACACTACGCCATATTCAGGCGGAAGCATGTAATCATTAGCGACATACTCGTCAACTATTCTCGGCACGCTGTTAAAGTCTGGTAGCGACGAGCTAAACATGAACATGTGTAGATAGCATCCCGAAGCTCTTACAACCTCTATTCTTGCAGTTCCATTAGTAAACACCGTGAATCGTACAACATGGTCAACATAGTTATCGAGTGATTCTCCTGTACCAGGCCACCAGAGATCCTCCCATAGTATAAGTGCGTCTATAACTACCTCTTGAGAGTCCTGCACCAGAGCTTTCATGTCAAACACGTACTCGTTACCATAAATGTCTATGACTCTAACCGTGTAGTCTTTACTCGCACTATACGGGTTTATGAACACCACTACCGGGCCTAGGTTATACCGCTCAGTCCAGAATAGCCTGCTAAGATCTAATACGCTTACATTGACTAGTATCGTTGCTCTTCCCTGAGCGTCAACAGTATAACTACCGTCAATGTACCTTAGTTTGTACTCTCCTTTGATTAGGTCGACATACACCCAGTGGATATAGTTGCTATCTGTCCAAAGGTTTCCTATCGTACACTCGCCTGCACGTCCTGCAACCAAGCCTATGACGATGGGCTTCACTTTCCTCAGTGTTACAGCGTCTACCACTCCAGTAGCAATACCAACACCACTACTTGTCGCAAGCACGATACGTATCTTACTAGTCTGGAACAGTTCGCCATGCAACATCACAAGCGGTATGACTATACGTTTCACCTCGCCAGGCTCTAGTTTGATCGGAGGATTGACGCCGATAGCTGCAAGCAAGTCGCCATGCTCGTTATACACGTAGATAACATCTATCTTGTGTTCGCCCTGGAGCCCACGAACATAAAGTTCTAGGTAGCCTGCTCCCACCTTAACAGCCTCTACTGTAGCCGCACTACGCATAACCACGACAGCCTTGCCCGCACTCGCACCCGTCTCGCTAGAAGCTCCAGTCGTATAGATGTACACAAAGACGCCAGTAACCACCGCGATAAGCACGAGTACAATAACTGCGAGTGTCAAACTGGCGGCGCGCACTGCACCAGCTATCTCCACAGCCCTCTCCATACCACCACCTACACTATTAATGAGCCCACGAGAGACAAGAAATCCCTTCAAATCCTCTATTAGCATCCGAAATCTTCCTGTTCAATACCCTGTAATCTACGATGCTAGCCACGCTACGGACGCATAGCCGGGAACTAGGCAAGGATTCGTATCTTGACTTTTATCGCGCTGAGTATCGGCGTTCCTCCTATCATGTGCCTCGATGGCGGTGCGAGCACGTTTATCGGCTTCCCGTTGAGGCCTATTACGTGCCGCGTCGTCCATAGCGTCTTCTCGGGTACCGCGTCCGTCACACGCGCCTTTAAGTGCACCTCGCCATGATCATTGTAGAGTGCTATCCTGTCCCCCTCTCTTATGCCGTTTCTCTTCGCGTCGGTGGGGTTCACGTGGACTACTGGCGGGTGCGGACCGTACGTCTCGCGGAACTGGCTGTTGGTGTAGAGGGGGTGCGTCCCGGTCAAGAGTATGTACTCGTCGGGGGCTAGGATTAGGTCCCGGTGTTGGGGGAGTGGGTTTAGGCCTAGCTTCGCGGCTCTAGTCGAGTAGAACTCTACCCTGCCGGTGGGGGTCTGGTACTCGTCCCTGGGTCTCTGGCGTAGCCTTACTAGTCTTCCCTCGAGCAGGTCTCTTATGCTCCCCTCCTGGAGCGCGTCCTCCAACGCCTTGGTTATGGTGTCTAACGGGTCCTCGTAGAGCCACTCGTCTTTAACACCTAGTCTCTTAGCTAACTCCCATATCACTTCATACTCTGCCTTGCTCTCTCCGAGAGGCTCTACCACCATCTTGCTTAGGGTTAGCGTGGCATGGCTATAGCTGAGAGGGAGGTCCGTCTTCTCTAGGTACGTTGGCGCCGGGAGTATCAGGTCAGCGTAACGTGTTGTCGTATTCCAGTGGGTGTCGTGCACCACCACGAACACGTCGCTCCTTGCAAGGCCCTTCGCTACTAGGTGTGACGCTGGCAGGGACTCCACCGCGTTAACCCCGTAGATGTACACGTAGTGGAACTTTCCCCTTGCGAGCAGCTCGCCAAGCTCCGCCATACTCACTATCCTGGCCGGCTTCGCGCCATAGGCCTCCCCGGTGACTAACGCCAGGTTTACGAGCCATCCTCTACTGTTGCTGTAGTAGAAGCCGCGATGTTGGCCTACCAGCGCTGGTAGGAGTGAAACCGCCCTTATAATGTCGGGGCCGTTTGGCGTCCTCGCCAGCCCCATGCCTATGAACACCACGCTCGGCTTACGAGCGGCATACTCCTCCGCGAACCTCTCCATGAGCCTCCTGGGTACGCCGGTTACGCGCTCCACCCTCTCCGGGGTCCACTTGATCGCCTCCTCGGCGAACCTCTCGAACCCGTAGGTGTACCTCTCTATGAACTCCTTATCGACCAGATCGTTGACTATGAGGTGTCTCGCTATCCCGTAGGCGAGCGCGACGTCCGTCCCTGGCCTGGGCCTTAGGTGGATGTCCGATGCGCGAGCCGTCTCTGTTACGCGGGGGTCGACGGTCGCTAGGAGGCTGCCTCTCTCCCTCCTAGCGCGTAGCGCCAGGAGCCACATGTGTACGGCGCTGACTGCCGCGTTAACACCCCAGAAGACTATCATCTCCATCTTCTCGAACTCCTCGGGCAGAACGCCATAACTAAGCCCATAGTGTAGCCCGATAGCCTCGTGTCCCGTGTTGCTACAGAGGCTGTAGTCCGTAGAGGCCGCTCCTATGGCGTTCCAGAAGCGACGAGTATAGTACCAGGTCACGATACCCATGTTACCAGCATAGTCTATGTGGAGTACCGAGCTAGGCCCATACTCCCTGAGCACCTCTCTAAGCTTAGCCGCCGCGATATCCAGAGCCTCACTCCACGACACCCTAACGAGCCTGCCATCCGGCTTACCACCTACCCGCAGGTAGGGGTACCTTATCCGACCACGAACAAGCCGGAGTGGGTCACCCGCTGCCCTCGGGCACGCAACGCCCCTCGTCACCGGGTGAGAGGGATCACCACGAACACGCACAACAACGCCATTCTCCACCTCCACGAGGAGCACGCAAGTGTCGTAACAGTCTCTCGGGCAAACCACGCGATAGACACTATCGGCCAAGAGACTTACCCACGAATAAGTGGTCCCGCCGCGCTTCTAGGCACATGCCCGTGCTAAGAGCGCCTCCTAGGTCGAGTATCTCACAGGGACTCAGGACCGAGAGCCAGCTACCCCGACTGAGAGTCGAGCAACTCTATTCTCTAGTTGTTCTCTAGCCGCGTGGCCACCCCAATCTAGAGGGAGAGGAAGAGGGTCACGATGGTTGAGTGGACTGGAGAGTAGGGAAAAACGAGAGATTCGTGCAGAGAGTCCTGCGTGTATACTAGCGTTTAGGCGGATAGCGGGGAGTCGTCGGAGAGCGTTGTACCCTTGGCTAGCATCTTTGGCAGGTCTTCCTCGGGGGTGCTTATTAGGCGAAGGTCGAACCTCTTCCTTAGCTCCTCGAAGACGCTTGGTGTGAGGAACTCTGGCGGCCTTGGCCCTATGTATATGCCCTTGATGCCTAGGTATAGGAGCGTGTAGAGTATCGCTATTGCCTTCTGCTCTAGCCAGCTTAGCACTATGGTTACCGGTAGCTGGTTGAGATCCTTTCCGAGCCTCTTTGCCAGCTCGGCAGCCAGCACTATTATCGAGTAGACGTTGTTACACTGCCCGAAGTCGAGGAACCTCGGTATACCCTCTATGGTGCCATAGTCGCGGCGGTTGTAGCGGAACTTTCCACAGGCAGCCGTGAGTATTATCGTGTCTTTCGGTAGCATCTGTGTGAGCTTCTCGTAGTAGCCCATCTTGGGGTTGGGTACGTCACACCCGCCTATGACGAATATGTGGCGTATCTTACCCTCGTTGATCAGCTCGATTATCTTGTCTAGCAGTGGGAGCACGTTGGTGTGGTGGAAGCCGGTCACAATCTTACCGCCCTCTACTTTCTTCATCCTCGGCGTCTTGAGCGCATGCTTTATCACCGCCTCGAAGTTGTAGTCGCCTATGTGCGGCACACCCTCCAGGCCCGCGACGCTCGTGGTGTAGATTCTGTCCGCGTACTGCTTGAGTGGTGGCACGACACAGTTGCTGGTAGCTACTATCACGCCGGGGAACTCGCTGAACTCCTGCCTCTGGTAGACCCAGCTGCCTCCCCAGTTGCCGTAGAGCGCCTTGAACTCGCGTAGCTTCGGGTAAGAGTGGGCTGGGAGCATCTCAGAGTGCGTGTAGACCTTTATCTCGTCCTCGAGACCCATCTCCCTGATCTGCTTGAGCAGCTCGTATAGCGCCTTGTAGGAGTGCCCGGTTACGAGTATGCCGTGCCCCTCCTCGGTTCCGGTGGGAACCTCGACTGGCGTCGGGACCCCGAACGTCTCGACATACGCCTTGTCTAGTAGCTCCATTGTCTTGAGGTGTATCCTGCCCGTCTCAAGTATCAGCTCGATGAAACGCTTCTTGTCGAAGTTCACGTTGGTTAGTGTCGTGTACAGCGCCTCGGCGAGGAAAGCGCCTATCTCGTCATCCTTGTAGCCCAGCTCATAGGCGTGGTAGTAGTAGGCTGACACGCCCTTAAGCCCGTAGATGAGGGCCTCCTGGAGCGCGTTGAGATCCGGGTCTTTACCACAAACACCTCTTATGGTACAGCCGCCTGCTAGGCTCATACTACACTGGTCACATCTCATGAGTATCTTCTGGCTGCTCAAGGCAACTCCTCCATCTATGACACGTGTCATACAAGCGTCTATGTGTAAAACCTTCCGGGAGCCCCAACATCACTTGGCACACCCGGTAGAAGAAACACAGGAAACCCCACAGGCGTCGACCAAGTATAGGAGCACGGTATGAAGACGAACGCTTTCGAAGTAGCCTACCGCTACGTCTACCCATCGGTCAGGAAGCGGCTAGTCGAGAAGCTCAGCGAAAAGGGCCTAACCCAGACAGAGATAGCCAAGCTACTCCACATAACACAGTCGGCAGTCTCACGCTACCTATCAGCCGAGCGAGGAGCCCCACTAGACCTCAAACCCTACCCGGACATAGACGCCGAGCTGGAACAGCTAGCCCAGGAGATACTATCAAGTCATCCAGACGAATACCAGATACATTACCACCTAGTCCGCATATCCCTCGAGGTGCTCAGGCGAGGCTACGCATGCCAACTCCATGCAACCATAGACCCCGGACTAGATCCCAAAAAATGCAAGACATGTATAATACTCTTCAATTCTCCGACCGCAAAACAAGCACTAGAAGCAAATTGAATTGTTTCCTCAACAGTTTAGCGTCTGTTCCTTAGCCGTGCAACCCATAGATAAGCCAGCTTAGTGAGCACAAGGCCCAATCGAATATCATATCGAATATCATAACGTGGCCTCTCACGGTTAGGCTTATACTACAATTTATACTTACTGGCGTCAAGGGTTTTGCTGGAATTGAAGCAGAGGTACGATATAAGGAGGTTTACCACGGACAATACCGAGACTGATAAATTACGAATCTTGATAATGCTAAAGGACAGACTTCCAGCTTCATTTTCCAACTACATAAGATACTTAGCTGAAGGCATTAGAAGGATTGCAAAATCACGTATTGAGTTGCTTTTCATACACATTAACGATTTTAAAGGCTTAGCTTGTAAGGATAAAGGTCACGATAGGATAGTTCTACATATACCCTTCCTAGGAGACGGCAGTTACCCAAGATTGTATGACTTACTTAAAGCGAAAATGTGCAAAATGAAAGTCGTAGTGACGTTACACGGTTTCAACACTTGTGCAGCACGTCACGAGCTAATGGCCCGAAGCATGCCATGTCCACATGAATATTGCAGTACTAAACGAGTATTATATGATGTTAGGAAGAAAATACTGTGGAATATCATTTCAAGAATAGCGTTAGTAGATGCCATTATCACTCCTTCTTGGTCGGAGAAAAATGTCCTAATGAAATGCCTAGGAATACCAGAGAAACGTATATACGTAATACACCATGGTGTGGACACTGATTTGTATAGACCTCGTTCGCGGAAGGAATGTTCCCATATCCTAGCCAAATACAAAATTGGTGATAGTTACATCCTTCACGTGAGCAATTATCAACCTGTGAAGAACGTCGAAAGGATAGTTGCCGCATATGCTCTACTTAAGAGGAAGTTTGGAATTAAAGAGAAGCTCGTTATTGCCGGTAGACAGCCCCGAGAGCGAATATTACGCCTCGCTATTAGCCTTGGTTTAAACCCTAGGGATATCATCTTTACCGGGGTAGTTTCAAGAGACGATCTCCCATGCCTATATAGTGCCGCTAAAGTACTTGTAATGCCAAGCATACATGAGAGCTTTGGCATGCCCATCCTTGAGGCTATGGCCTGTGGATGTCCAGTGGTGACATCAAGCGTTTATGCATGTGTAGAAGTTTCTGATAATGCAGCTCTGATTGTTGACCCATTTGACGTGAAGGAAATTGCAATGAGTGTTTATAAAATACTTGCAGATGATGAATTGAGAGCGGAGCTTATACGTAGAGGCATAACCAGAACAAAATCGTTCACTTGGGAGAAATCAGTCTTAATGCATCTTAAAGTGTATGAGACTGTTACTGGATCAAGGTGAGTATCGTGATAAAGCTAATTGCGTCAAGAGCTTACCTGTTTGTAAGAAGCACGTTAAACAAAATGCTGATACCCAAGGGTTTTGTAGCAGTGAAAGTTAATGATAATCAATTGTTCTTTTTCGATCCCTCTAACTCCTCTCAGGGATTTCTGCTTTACACCACTGGCAAGTATGGATCTGGAACAGAACTATTAGCACAATTGTTCTTTTCACACATTATTAAGAATGGTTATGTTGTTGTCGACGTCGGGGCTCATTTTGGTTTTTACACTCTGATTGCAGCTGCAAAAGTTGGTAAATCCGGACTCGTCATGGCCTTTGAACCTAGTAAAACGAACTTCCGCGTCTTAAGAGTGAACATCTTAGCAAATAGACTTACAAATGTTAAGCTTTACAAGGTAGCATTGGCGGATGAGAATGGTAGAGCTGTTTTAGGTGTTCCTAGAGGGCGCTTGTCCGGAGAGAATACACTAGCTGTTAACCCTTCACAAGCAGAGCAGCTTGAAGTTGTTGAAGTAAGAAGGTTTGACGAGATAGCGGAAGAAGAAGGGATAAGCAAAGTGGATGTCGTAAAGATAGATGTTGAGGGAGCAGAGTATAAGGTTCTCAAGGGATTCGGGAATTATCTGGACACATGTAAGTATATAATCTTAGAGGTTCATCCAAGCCAGATGGTTAAGCTTGGTACAAGCCCAAAGGAACTCTACGCTTTGCTAAATAGACATGGTTACAACCTATATTGGCTCGACAAGAAAGCTGGGATTATCCCCGTATCCCATAACAGGCTTATGTCCAAGATATTGACGCGACATCACCTGATTTGCGCAAAACAAGACTTAGAATTGGACAAAATAAGACTAAGGCTTATGAAGTATGACTTGATAGTTAAATCCTCATTTACTAGAAGACAGAGGTTGGCAATGTTGTTTAACAATCCCAAGTATATATTTAGAAGACAAAATATCTAAGGCTTTATTAAGTTAGATGCTGGATACGTATCGTCCTTCAAACACGAGCGATAATATTTCGCATCGAAGGCGATGCTTAACTTGCCGCCTAAAGGTTATAGTTTTAGTTAACTCTCGAGAGCTACTTTCGGGAGATAAAAGCAATGCTTTTACATGACGGTAGTCGTGTGTCATTGATAGGTATCGACGGTGGTAATTGGCACGTACTACATTGGTTAATTAACGACGGTTATATGCCAAATTTAAAGGAGATTACAACGAGAGGAGCAAGTGGCATTTTAATTTCACTTATACCGCCGGTAACCGCACCTGCTTGGCTTTCTATAGCAACTGGTTTAACACCTGGTGAAACAGGCGTAATTGACTTCTTTAAGGTCATTGATACGAGTAGTTATAGTCTGGAACTAGTCTCTGCAAAGGATTATAAAGGAAGGTCTATATGGGATTATGCCTCATTAATTGGTTATAAAGTTGCAGTGTTAGACTACCCGCTTCTGTACCCGGCTTACCAGGTAAATGGTATCATGGTATCATCGTGGGGTGGTAAGGTCACAACATACCCAGAGGACTACATTAATACCATTCGCGAGCTAGTAGGCGAGTATAACATAATAGTCAGTTACAACAATATAGAGTATAATGACCTTGATTTATTCCTTGAGCACATCGAGAAAGCAGCCAATGTAAAGCTACGGGTGTCTAACCATACCCTCAGCCTTGCTAAATGGGATCTGTTCGTAGATGTCATCTCCTTTACGGACTGGCTTCAACATAGAATGTGGCATGTTATAGATAATAACCATCCTCTGCATCGTAGAGTTCCTAATGTAGGGTATTACCGAAGACGTTTTGCTGAACTCTGGTCGATCCTAGACGAGTATATCGGAAAGATTAGGGACAACTTTGACATCGTGATAATAGTCTCTGATCATGGTTTTGGACCACACTGGGGAGTACTAAACATCGTCAAGTTGTTTGAAGCTAAGGGACTTATCAAGATACGTAGATTGAGCAGCAAAGAAAGATTGCTAGCCAGGATAATTGACATTGTAAGACACACTAAACTGCGTAATATTATTCCTAAAAGAGCCCGCACTGTAGGCAGAAAGATGTATAAGCAACTTAGAAGCATCAACAAACATTTAGACATTGATGCGAGCTTAGTCATTATACCTGAGTTCACAATACCCTTCGGGGGCGTATTTGTCAATAGCAAGTTTAGCGATAAGCGCGATGATATAATAAAAAAGATTGTTGACGCGCTTAGATGGATCGAAGAGAATACCAACGGTAATGTGAGAATAAGATACTGGTTGAAAGAGGAGATATATGATGGCCCATATGTGGAAAAATTGCCGGATATAATACTTGCCGTTAATGACTGGAAGAGTGTGGTAGTAAAGAGCCTCGAGGGTCCTATCTATAAGGATGACGTCTATTCTCCTCGGCATACCGGAAGCCACAGAATGGAAGGTATAATCATCGTGGATGGCACGAGAGTCAAGAAGAAGAATATCAAAGCCCATGTGACAGATGTTGCACCAACATTGATGTACATCATGGGATTGCCTATACCATCTAATATTAAAGGACGTGTTCTACGAGAAATAGTGGAACTAGATAGGGAGCCCATACATGTTGACCCAACATATTATGCTAAGCTTAGACTCCGCATGAAGCTAAGACAAACGCTGAGACCGGATAAACCAACATGAGAATATCATACAAGTAACTCCTCAATAAATTGCAAGCGAAGCGCGTCTACACTCCTGCTTAGCGCCAATTGGAAGATTGTTAATAGTTATAATCCTCGAAAGGCACGGATGATGCTTCAAACAGAGAGGTCCGAGATCCAGAAGCAGCCTTCTCGCAAAGTGCAACAAGAAAAGATAAATACAACTCGTAATCGCATACAGTTTCAAGTCATGTTACAGCATGATATTGCAAGAGCAACACGTTTACGAGTAAGATGTGGCGGGCCCGCCGGGACTTGAACCCGGGACCACCGGCTCCGAAGGCCGGCGCTCTATCCTGGCTGAGCTACGGGCCCTCCCCCTTCTCCATCACTCACTGTTCCAGATATCCAAGTTTTAAGCAGTCTTGCACCCGAAGCCTATAACGTACATTACAACGTATGATGCACTCTGTTGGCATGCTATCAATCAACGAAACGCACCGGGATTGTTTTAGTATGTTGTTGGTGCCGCTCGTGTCTGGTGGCCGGTTATGCCTTTTCGCCTCTTTAAGCGTCTCGATATACCCGACGTTGTTCTGATAGAGGCTGTGAGGTTTCACGATCAGCGTGGCTTCTTCCAGGAGCTTTACAAGAGGACTGATTTCCTTGCTAACAACGTGCCGTATGACTTCGTGCAGGTTAATGTGAGCTTCTCGAGGAGGGGTGTTGTTAGGGGTTTGCACTACCAGTTGAAGCCTATGGAGCAGGGTAAGCTCGTGACCGTACTAAGGGGTAGGATTGTGGATGTAGCGGTTGACATTAGGAGGGGGTCGCCTTGGTACGGGAAGCATGTGATGGTGGAGCTCTCGGAGGATAAGCCTTTGCTTCTTTGGATTCCTCCGGGGTTTGCCCACGGTTTCCAGGCGCTCGAGGATAGTGTTGTGCTCTACCTGGTGACTAAGGAGTATTCTCCGAGCCATGAGCGTTGCATACGCTGGGATGACCCGGACCTGGGTATACCATGGCCGATGAGGGACAACGTGATACTTAGCGAGAAGGATAAGAGGTGCCCGTCGTTTAGAGACGCTGAGTCGAACTTCGACTACCCCCTCTAGTATCACATTACAGCACAAACCATTGTTAACATGGTGTTGTAGGAGAGGCTCCTCCCTCCTTCCCATATACTCATGTCTCCTCGAGGCTGAACCTCTCCTCTACAACCCTCCTATCCACCTTCAACAGCCTCGCCGCCACAAGTAGCTTCGCGATGTCAATGGGTTTGAGTTTGATGAGAGGCGCCTTGGTGATGTCTATGCGCCCCTCTTTCTCTACGACCCTCTCTGCTATCCTCTTACCGTCACGCCACGCTTTCAAGAACTGCTTGAATAGTCCTAGGTTTTTGACTGCGAGCGGCACTGTGAACAGCTTCCTGGTGTAGAGTAGCCTTATGACTAGCTTAGCCTTGGTGGTTATGTTGGTCGCGTGGTAGAGGAAGGACCAGCACCTGGCGCTGAGGTACACACGGTATGGCTTGACGCGCCCAAATGTCGAACCCCTAGAGTGTCTCGCCGCTATGAAGGGGAAGGATGCTACCCGGTACCCGGCGTGCCACAGTTTAAGCCCAAGAACATTATCGTCGCAATAGGCGAACAGCTCATCGTAGAACATGCGGTTTGTATTATTTGCTTTCAACACGGCCTCCACGCGCCAGATGGAGTAGGCACCGTAGGCATAGGTTATGTAGACTGGTTTCTTCATAGCTGTCGGCGGCTTGCCATGGAGGTAAGAGGCGCCGAATATGTACTCACTTAGGTACTCGCCAGCTGTGTCTATCAATCCGGTTCTGGGATCAAGTATTATACCTTGAGCTGCGCCAAGGTATGGTCTCGCTTCCATCTCTTCGACAAGCCGCGTTACGCTATCCGGCTCGGGCATGGCATCGTTGTTCAGAAGGATGACGTATTTCGATTCTGGATCGCGTGCCTGGAAGGCCGCGTTGACGCCGCCGGTGAAGCCTAGGTTGGTATTCATGCGGAGTATTTTGGCGCGGCTTCCGAGCTTCTCCTCTATGAAGCTCTTTACCTTCTCGTAGCTGCCGTCCGTTGAGCCATTGTCAACCACTATGAGCTCGTAGTTAGGATAGTCTAGGTTTTTGACGCCCTCGAGGGATGCAAGTACATCCTCTATTATCGGCATGCTGTTGTAGTTCAACCATATTATCGTGACCTTGGGGTACGGCACTGTTGTCCGCCCCTTAGCCTGTCTGCCTTAACTCCCTCCTAAGCTCCTCTAGGGCAGCCTCGTGATCCCAGAATGGCACGCTACCAACCAGTTGCCGCGCCAGCGTAACATCTAGGCTAGAGTCTCGCGGACGCGGCGCGATGAACTGCAGCTCCTCGAGTTTTACAGGCTTAACCAGGTCTTTTGGCAGCCCGAACTTCTCGGCTATCATGAGTGCGAACTCATACCTACTCACTCTCGACCCGGCGATGTGCAAAACCCCGTGTTCAACGGCCTCGTCCAGCTTCTCTAGGAGTGTTAGCAGCGCACGCGCCAGGAGAGTGTTGAGTGTGGGGGAGTACCACTGGTCTATGGCTGCGTGTATCTCCTCTCCTCTCCCTAGTTTCTCGATAACGACTATCGGGAAGGTCTTCTTGCCCGGCCCGCTGCCGTAGATTCCACTCGTTCTCACGACTACACCGTTAGCTGCGAGTACGGGTGTCTCTCCCGCGAGCTTCGTCAAGCCATAGTAGTTGATGGGCGATGGGGCGTCATCCTCACGATACTGGCCGCGTCTCCCGTCAAACACGTAGTCCGTCGAGATGTATACGATGCGGGCTCCGACGCGCACCGAGGCCCTAACCAACGCGATTGTCGAGAGCGTGTTAACCCTCCATGCCATCTCCCTCTCCTTCTCGCAGGCGTCGACATTAGTGAAGGCGGCAAGGTGGAACACTACATCGGGCTTATGCTCTTGCACTACATCTACGAGCCTCTCGGGCTCGGTCAGGTCGAGTTGCAGCTTGATGCACTCGCTGCACGTCGCGGGGGGCTTTGAACGGTAGAGTGCTATGATGTCGAACCCCTTGTGCTCGAGGAGTCCTACAAGCTTGTGGCCGAGTAGGCCGGAGGAGCCAGTCACCAGTATCCTCACGTACACTCACCGCTAGGGGTGCATAAGCAGAGGCATAAGCGCTGACCGGCTAGAGCTTCCACGGCGTGTCGCTAAGCACGTATTCGTCTAGTATGGGCTCCCACCACCAACGGTTCGACTTGTACCACTCTATTGTCCTCCGTAACCCCTCGCGTAGGTCTACTCTTGGCGTCCATCCTAGGCTTCTAACGCGGTCACATTTCATTGCATACCTGCGGTCGTCGCCCGGCCTACCGCGGACATAGACTATGCTCTCGCTGGGATCATGACCCATCATCTCTACTATCATCTCGACAATCTGCCTCACGCTCGCAAAGTTATGCGCACAGATGTTGTATATGCTGTGTGACTCGCCCTTCTTTATCACCGTGTAGAGGCCCTCGGCGAAATCCTGCACGTATAGCCAGTCACGCACCTGGCCACCGTCGCCATAGATGGTGGCTGGCTTTCCTAGCAGTAATCTGATGATAGTCCTTGGTATGAGCTTCTCGGGGTGCTGACGTGGACCGTAGTTGTTGCAAGGCCTGACTATTGTGTAGTTTATGCCGTACGTGCGTCCATATGCCGTTATGAAGAGGTCGCCCGCTGCTTTAGAAGCCGAGTAGGGGCTAGAGGGTCTCAGGCACCACGTCTCGTCAGCCATCTCTTGGGTCCACGAGAGGTCTCCGTAGACCTCGTCGGTCGAGATGTGGACGTATAGCGCGTCACGATACTTGCGTAGCACCTCTAGCACTGTGAATACTCCGAGGACGTTCGTGCGTATGAAGGGCGCCGGCTCGTTTATACTCCGGTCGACGTGCGTCTCAGCAGCAAAGTTCACTACGACTTCCGGCTTGAAGCGCTGCACCGTTTCCCCTAGCATCCTCTCATCAACAATATCGCCCTTCACGAACTCTATGCGATCTAGGACATCCCTTAGGTTCTCGAGGCGCCCCGCATAGGTCAGCTTATCGTAGACCAACACCTCTGCCCTACGCGCGTTCCTAACGAGGAACTCGACAAAGTTGCTCCCCATGAAGCCTGCGCCGCCAAGCACCATTACACGCATCTAGATTTCACCGGTACCATGCCCATCTCCTCCAAGACTCCAGTTATACCTCTTGGTTTGCTAGTGTCACGTCAATGCACGAGGTACCGATACTAGGAGCTGGTGCGGGGATTGTACGGGGCTGTAGCGTGGAGAAGAGCGTAGGTATCATCCCGGCTGCAGGCGAAGGCACAAGGCTACGCCCCATAACCTTCTCGCTGCCGAAGCACCTAGTCCCCCTGCTCGGCAAGGCTATCATAGAGTATCCGTTGCAACACCTCGAGTCTATACAGGTTAGAGACATTGTCATTGTTGTAGGGTACCTGGGTCACATGATACGCGAGTATCTCGAGGACAAGGGCTACCGGGCTAAATACGTCTACCAGGAGAAGCGCCTAGGCATAGCTCACGCCATACACACCGCTATAGAGCAGGCTGGGATCAGCGGCTCCCCGCTCGTCGTGTACCTGGGCGACAATATACTCCTTGAGAAGCTAGAGACCCACTACAAGGCTTTCATCGAGGGTGACTACGACGTCTATGTCCTCCTGGCGCCAGTGCCCGACCCGCATCGGTTCGGCGTCGCGGTTGTCGAGAGTGGTAGGATCGTGAAGCTCGTAGAGAAGCCTAGGGAGCCACCATCAAACCTCGCTGTGGTCGGCGTCTATATGTTCCGCGACTCTGATCTTGTCGAGAAGCTCTTCCGGGAGTTGAAACCCTCGTGGAGGGGCGAATACGAGATCACAGACCTCATCCAGAAGTTCATCGATCGCGGGTACCGCGTAGGCTACAGCGTGGTATCGAGGTGGTGGAAGGATATAGGTACTCCAGAGGGCCTACTGGACGCCATGCAGATGCTGCTAGACGCCATAGAAGAGCCGGTTATACGCGGCCGCGTAGAGGGCAACGTAACCACAAGCAAGGTTATAGTCGAGGAGGGGGCAGTCGTCGAGGGGGACATCAAGGGCCCCGCGTACATAGGCCGGGGGAGCCTCGTCTCGAGCAGAGCCAGACTAGAAGCCTATGTGAGCCTAGAGCAGGGCACCATACTGAAATCGGGCGTACTCGTAAACACGCTCGTCATGGGAGAAGGCACGACAATAGACATTGGCGAGGCGCAGCTAGAAGACAGTGTGATTGGCAGAGCTTGCGAGATCCTAGCACACAGAACTACAAACAGAATGAAGCTACTAGTGGGCGACAGGGCACGAATCACAATAGACTGAGTACATGCCCGTCAAAACCATGCCTATCAGTGCCTAGGCCACAATCCATAAACGATTTCTACAAGGAGAGGTTCCATACCTCGTCTTACCTTGGGTGCGCGACGGAAAACTGTACGAACAACCCCGGGCCATTGCAACGCTGAGAGTGACATAGTGTAGGAGGGTGTGTTTGGGTTGGCGGGCCCGCGGGGATTTGAACCCCGGACTACCGGCTCCGCAGGCCGGCGTCCTATCCTGGCTAGACGACGGGCCCACGCACTCCATGAGGCCGGAGATAACTACTCCCAGTTATAGGCGTTTCTAGGCTACTGTTTTGCCGTCGAGCGTGTCGATGTATCCACGGGAGGGCAGCTTACGTGGCGTGTTGGTCTCGGAGCTCGTGTCTCATTCGTGGTTTCCGCCTGTGATGAGTTGAAGCCCCCAGGCCGATGTGGTGATGATGTTCCCTGGCACTGAGGCGTTGCCGGTGTATGTGGTGCCGTGTTGTTCTTTACGCCAAGGCTTGCCCGTTATTGCGTTGAGGCTGGTGCCTTGGGCGGGGTAGTGGTTAGCCCGGAGCTTGTGAAGGTTAAGCTGCGTGGAGACCAGCTGCTCGAGAGGGCTTGGAAGATAGCGATGAGTGACCATGAGCTTAGAGCGCTTCTCCGCATGAGTAACGTGATGGCCGTGAAGAGGCTACACTATAACGATCATGGCCCGGTGCACGCGACTATTGTTGCTGGGGCTGCGCTCGAGATATTCGATAGGCTTGTCGAGGCTGGTGTTGAGCCTACCACGTTGCGTGACGGTACTGTAGATAATCTCTCGGAGGCGCGGCTCGTCGTACTCCTAGGAGCCTTGATGCACGATATTGGCAATAGTGTACACAGGCATAACCATGAGCTCGCTGGTGCTTTGTTGGCTGCACCCATACTAGACCGTATACTAGAGAAGCTGTACGGCGGGCTTAACGAGAAGACGTACCAGATACGCCAGGAGGTTATGCACGCAATATACGCTACTGCCTATGACGTACAGTGTCTGAGTGTAGAGGCTGGCGCTGTTAAGGTTGGCGATGGTCTCGACATTGCCGAGGGGCGCGCTAGGATACCCTACAAGCTAGGAAAGATAGACATCCATGCCGTCTCCGCGCTTAGCGTGAAGCGTGTCGAGATAAGCGAGGGCAGGGAGCGACCGATATCCATAACGATACACACGAACGATTATGCTGGCCTCTTCCAGGTCGAGGAAGTGCTGTTGAAGAAGATAGCTACTAGCAGCATAGGTGACTATCTCGAGGTGTATCTGGGTGTTGGCGACGAGCCTCCGTTAAGGATACACCCCTCTTGAGGCTACATGGGTACAGGGCGATGAAGAGAGAACCCCTTGCTGAGTGGTGACGTTGCTTCGCCCGACTCGGAGCCCCATCGAACCCGTTCCATGCTTGATTTGTTGCGTTCGCATCCCTAGTTTTAACCGTGTGCAAAAATCGCCAAGAGTAGGAGCTTCTAGGGTGACACGATATTGAAGCCCACTAACCTACGCGTCCGCGGCAAGGACGTAGTCCTAGTGCCCATATCGGAGTTGTCCGTCCACGAAGAGGTTAACCCGGCGCGTGTCACCCGTATGGCTCGCGTTATTCTCTCCTCACGTGTAGTCGAGAAGCCTATACTCGTTGACGAGAAGACCCTCGTCATAATCGACGGTCATCATAGGTATAACGCGCTGCGCGCGATTGGCACAAGATACGCGCCCGCCATCCTCCTCGATTACAGTAGGGATGTTGAGGGTATAGGGGCTGGCTCGTGGAGCCTCCGGGCCGAAAACCCAGAGAGATTAATGGATCTTCTGGAGGCCGTCCTCGTGGCTCACGCCTCGCGGGGGCCGCACCCCGTTGTTATTGAGTCGCCTGGCGTAGGGCGTAGAGTTGTGTATCGCGATGCTCTTAGCGCTTATCTTGCTCTCCGATACTCTGGCTTGCTCGGGATAGATCACGGTAATAGTGTACATGCTGCCCGGGGTGTGCACAGCCCACGGCTGAGGGGTGGTGGCATGGTTATTGTGAGGCCCCCGCCGTTGAGCAAGGAGCATGTGAGGCTTGTCGGTTTGAGAGGTGAGACGCTACCACCAAAGAGCACGTTGCATGTAACGCCTTACAAGGGGGTTAGGGCGCCGGTGCGTCTAGATCGCCTCTTCTAGAGTGGGCCTCGGTCCCGGGCTTCTCTCGTCACCCTCTCCGTCTGGAAGAGCTTCGTCACCGGCCCCTCCTTGACAGTCTCTCACGGAGCTTCTTGAGCATGGCTGGGCCGGTTATTGCTATCTCGGTGTTTAGCAGCTTCACCAGCAGAGCTAGCACTATGAGAGCCTCGAGTGCCTGTATTATTGTCGATATGGTGGCGTGCATGATGCCTATTAGTGGCGCGTATGCAGCGTAGACTATGCACATGAAGGGTACTGCGTACATCGCTGGGTTCAACGGTAGACCGGCTATGCTCGCTAGCACGACGCCTAGCATCGGGAACACTACTATAACCGTGGTTGCTTGTGCGCCGCGCACGGTCTCGGCGAATAGCGACAACACTTGTATCACCGTGGTTGTGAATATTGCTGATGATAGCAAGGCTGCGATGTAAACTACCGTTATCTCCGGCGTGTACCCCGGCAGGGCGAGCGTAGCCTCTGTCTTCATACCCCGTAGCATGTTATAGAGGCCTATTGTGGCGCTTGCAGCGGTCATGAAGGCTATGATTAGGCTGGAGATTACCTTTGCTAGTGATATGTCTCGGCGGCGCACAGGGAGCGAGAGTAGAACCTCTAGCATCCTCTCCTCGCGCTCGACGCCCATCATTATGGCGCCTATGCTCGCAGCGGGGAATATGACGAAGAACGGGAGGTAGGTTAGCATTGTAGCTGTGCCCGTGAGCCTCACTATCTCATCCTGTGTGAACAGCCTACCCGAGACGTACACGTACTGGTCCACATTGATGCGCGGGCGCTGTGCCTCCGCGCCGCTCAACACCTTGGTAATGAAGGCCGAGACTGCTGGTGTCAGGCTTGTTAGGCGGACTAGTTGAGCCGGGCTACCGGCAACGTAGACCACGAGCGTCGCGTTTACACCTTTTGTTATGTTGGCGACGAACCCTCTAGGTACGGCCACCACTGCCGTATACCCTTCCTCTAGTAGCTTCAACGGCTCCTCCCGCACAACACTCGCATTGACGCCACGGCCGCGGAGCGCATCTGCTATCATCTCTGCGAGTTTCTCCTCATCGGGCCCCCCGGGGACTATCGCCAGCACGACGCCCTTCAGCTGCCACGTTTCTCTCGCCTGCTCCGCGATACCTCCTATCACGGGCCCCATCGACGAGTACAATATCAGCGGCAGTATCACAGAGAGGACGACCATATGCTCTCTTGCCAGCATGCGCAGCTCCTTCGACAGGAGGAGACGGAGACTCACCCTACATCACCCCCACCAGCTTCATGTAAGCCTCCTCAAGGTTACGGGCGCCGACACGCTCGATTATCTCGCTGGGCCTGCCGCTCGCCACAATCCTCCCACTCCTCATGAGGTACACACGGTCTGCCACACTCTCCACCTCTAGCATGTTATGGCTTGATAGGAGAACCGCTACACCCTCTCTCCTAGCATACTCGCGTATGAGCATCCTCAGCTTGTAACTAGCCTCGACATCAAGCCCGCCAGTAGGCTCATCGAGTATCACAAGCCGTGGTTTGACCGCCAGCGCCCATGCAACCTGCACCCTCCTCTTCATGCCCTTGCTATACTCGCCCATCTTCCTCCGCAAAGTACTCCTATCCAACCCGGTCAGCTCCACCGCCTCCCTAACCGCCCTGCGTATCTCATCCTCACTCGCACCCCTAGCCCCAAGATGGACTCGAACCGCGAACTCGATGTACTCCAAGCCGGTTAGCTGCCGGTAGCCTCCCACCTCCTCCGGGACAAAGACGAGCCTCTTCCTAGCCTCCAGCGGATCCTTCACAACATCAACATCCTCGATTAGCACTCGGCCGGAAGAGGGTTTCAACAACGTAGCTATGATCCGGAAGGTTGTAGTCTTGCCAGCCCCGTTAGGACCCACAAGCGCTACAACCTCGCCCGGAGACATCTCGAAGCTTACACCGTCAACCGCACGGACACCACCCGGAAACACTTTAACCAGGTTCTCGACGCGCAGTAGCGGCTCAACGCTCAAGGTTCACCAACCGCCATTATCCATTGCCCATCGATAATTACGCCGGTATTTACGTCTTTGTCGAGTGTCTAGAGGTATCTCTTGAAATGCTGGGTCTGGGCATGGGGCTACTGGAGCAGCTGCTATGCGTAGAGCCTTGCGTGGCGTGGAGCTTGCAGGCTTCATAACGCGTTTGTTGGGCAGCAATGGGTTCTATGCTGCGAGGCACTCCACTAGCATACTCGTCATGCTCGGGGAGAGGGTGTTAGCCAGCATTCACGTCTATGGGGGTGACTGCATACTGAGACCCTACCGTCCCTACATGAGCCTCCACCGCGAGGCTATAGACGCGCTAGAGAAGTTGCTCGCCAGCGTGTGTAGCCGCGTCTCGAGGCCCTGGTGACGGTGATATAAGAGGGTCTGTGCGCGCATTGCAAGCATAGAGGGTGGCCCTTGGGCGTTGAGAGGCAGGTAGAGGCGCTGGTAGACTTTGCTGCCCGCGTGTTGTGGGTGGTGCTTGAGCGCAAGTGGAGCCATGACAAGGCGTACCAGGAGGCTGTAAAGGAGCTTGGATGGGGGCGCCTCAAGGGCCTAAAGCCTAAGACGCTTTACCGTGTATCGCGCGCCATAGTGTCAGACTATTACCTCCTAAGGTATGCCGAGCAAGTGGTGTATGGGGCCCGTGGAGGCGCTAGGAGACTAGCTAGGCTCTGGCTGCTTCTACGGGGGGACGACCCCGATCTTATACCCCCGGAGCTGGAGCCGGGCGTCCGTAGGCTACGTAAGCGTCTATTGAAACAGATGCCGAGGAAAATCGAGAGTGTCGAAGAGCTGCTCGATGGTCTGGAGGGTGTTAAGCTGCTCTCGGTGAAATACTCGTTCCCCGAGTGGTTTGTCGAGAAGTTCGTGAAGCTGCTCGGCCTGGAGGAGACCGAGAAGCTCCTTGAGGCTCTGAACGAGGAGGTCTGGTGGATACGCGTCAACACGCTAAAAGCAGATGTTGATGAGGTCGCAGAGCGTCTTGGGGAGAAAGGCGTCTTTGTAAGACGCGACCCGGACCTACCCTACATGCTACGCGTGGTCGACTACTCTGAGCCTCTACACCACCTCGAGGAGATGTGGAAGGGCGAGATTGTATTCCAGGATAAGGCGTCGGCCCTAGTCGTTGAGGCTCTCGACCCTCAACCAGGTGATTATATCGTTGATTTCGCGGCTGCGCCAGGCATCAAGGCCACCCTCGTAGCAGCCTTGACCGACAACCAGGCGGAGATGGTGCTACTCGATGTTTCGAGGGAGAGAGTATCGAGGATGATGAGGGTGCTCAAGATGTATGGGGTGGATCTTAGCAAGGTGCACGTTGCTGTCGTTGACTCTAGATTCTGGTGGAGCCCGAGGAAACAACCAAAGATACTCCTTGACGCCCCTTGCTCCTCGAGCGGCGCTGTCGGCAAGGACCCAGCGATAAAGATTCACCTGGAGAGCCGCGAGTGGGTGGATAGGTTTGTACCGTTACAACGCGATTTGCTAGTGAATGCTGTGACGCAGGGGGAGAGGGTCGTGTATGCGGTTTGTAGCATCCTTCCCGAGGAGGGCGAGGAGCACATGGTGAAGCTTAGTTTGGAGCTAGAGGATCCTGGTATCCCGGGTCTCCCGGGGTACCACGCGTACGGCGAGAGGGTATCAAAGGCGAGGAGGCTACTCCCGCACGTGCACGAGACCCAAGGCTTCTTCATAGCACGTATTGTTGGTAAGGGCGTCTAGCCGACAAGCAACCAGGCGATAACTGCTGCTAGGAGGAGCAGCAGCCACTTCACTGGGTTTAGCCTTGCTAGCCTCCAGCCGTCTAGAGGCGGTATCGGGAGCAGGTTGAACACCGCAATCCACGCGTTTATCTCAGCTGCGCCAAGCGCAAACCACCTCCAGGGCATGTGCACCACCATTGCCGCGAGCGCCGCCATTATCGCTAACGCTATGTTTACTTTGATGCCTGCCGCTGCTATCCTCTCCTCGCCCTTGGCGCTACTCCCCCACCCCCATGAGGGGCAAGCCACGCTAACCGCGCCAGGCGCGATGATCACGATTGCTGGTATGAGCCCCGAGAGTATGGTAAGCGCGAAACCTAGAGGGTGTAGCATGAAGCGCGCCCAGCACCCGTAACGGTAGGCTGTCCTCTCATGCGCGTACTCGTGTAGGATGAAGCCTGCTAGGGCGCCAGCTAGCACGCCCAACGCGTAGTAGTCGTGGAGTATGTAGGGGGTTACGAGGCGCGGCCCTAGCAGTGCAAATGCCGCAGCGAGAGCCGCGACTATGAGGTTTAGCCAGCTGCTGCCCAGGTCAATCGACTGGCTCCTTGCCGCCCCCCAGCGCGGCCAGGGGTACACTCCTAGACTCACCACCATCGCTATCCGGCTCACACGGTTAACCGCCTTACATGGGCATCGCGGCTCGGTAACGGGGCGTCATCCTCATCGGCGGTTGGCCGCCTCTGGGGCAGGGCAGCGTTCGTCACAGCCGCTTTACACTCGTATAGATGCGGGTTTGTTAGGGCGGCGGTTCGTGGGGGCAAAGCGAGCCGTCCTGGCTATCGGCGGCGTTGATCCTACCGGCGCGGCGGGTGTCAACGCAATAGCCTCGACCGCAAGGGCTCTAGGCGCCTACTCGACGTCCATACCCACTTGCGTCGTCGTCGAGTCTACACGTGGTGTCAAGAGCATACACCCCGTTGGGGGTAGTGTGCTCCGGGATATGCTGGAGGAGTTCTTCTCTGAGGGCTGGGATAGTGTCGTTGCCGCTGTCTCGCTCCACCCTCGTGTTGAGGAGGCGCGCGCCACGACAAGCACGCTTGATGGGCGCACCGTGCTCACTATCCTTGACCCTGTGTGGGCTGCGAGCGCTGGCGGCCAGCTGACCGTGGATGAGCCTAGACGTGTATTCTCGGTGCTCTCCAAGGCGGCTGACATACTCGTTGTCAACACTGCCGAGTTGTTCCATCTGGCTGGGCGCGAGACTCTGACGATAGGCGGGGTTGTTAGGGCCGCAAGGAGGCTGATAGAGCGGCATGGGTTTCTCGCGGTTGTCGTGAAGGGCGGTCATGGACTCGAATGTCGTGATGTACTAGTGGAGCGTGATTACTATCTTGTGCTTGGCGAGGCAGCTGGATGCATAGACGCGAGAGTACATGGCACCGGGTGCGTCTACCTGGGCGCTCTTGCAGCTGGGCTTGCGCTAGGCCTGAGCACCGCCGATTCCACCCTGCTCGCGTGGCGAACCACAAGGCTCGCGGTAGAGGGGGCTGTGAGCGGCGCTGCAGCTGGACTGGCGTGGTGGAGGGGGCTGCACGGCTATTGGGTTGAGCGTGTATTGCGCGACGTTGAGAGGGGACTTGGTAGGCTTCTCCGCTATTGGAGTCTGGTTGAGCGTTTCGTACCCGAGACCGGTTTGAACATCGTGTCGACTGCGCCTCTCGGTGTTGACGTGTGGGCCGGGGTGTCTGGGAGGGTCCGGAGAGGCTCCGGAGGCACACCTGTCCACGGTCCAGTGTCTCTCCGCGCCTCTAGCCATCTCTATCGCGCGTTGAGGACGCTACACCAGGAGGGTGTGACCTGGCTTCTTGGCGCTGTTAACGTGCGTCTAGATGAGCGGCTGTTGAGGAGTGCGGAGAGGCTCGGGTATACCATAGCCCGGTATGATAGGAGGCTTGAGCCTCCCGAGGTGAAGGCCGTCGAGGGTGGCTCAATCCCATGGGGGTTTAGGACTGCGTTGAGAAGCGTCGAGCCCCGAGTGCCTGATATAGTGTATCACGAGGGAGACTGGGGTAAGGAGCCTATGATGGTCTTCCTGGGCGTAACTGCAGAGGAGGCTGTAGCCAAGCTCGTCAGGGTTGCTGGAGATGCGTGACGGGGCTCGGTTACCCCGGTTTCCTCACCACTCGGGAGGCATGACTCTCGCCATAGCCCCGCCGTTACTCCACTAGTGTCTATCAGGAGCTTTTATCATGCCAATTCTTGCATTATTTGCTAAGCGTTTCATTTATAGGGTGGGGTGCCAGTGGTCCTGCTTTCGGTGCTGAAGCGTGGCTGATCGCCTTTCGCGTGACTAGACTCGACGGTATGAAGGTGCTCGTGACCGACCCTGTGGACAAGCTCCTTCTCGGTATACTCGAGAAGCATGGTCTGCAGGTGGATTATAGACCTGGTGTGCCCAGGGAAGAACTGCTTAAGATAATTGGCGACTATGACATCCTTGTCGTGAGGAGCAGGACTAAGGTTGACAGGGAGGTCATAGATCGTGGAGAGAAGCTCAAGGTTATAGCGAGGGCTGGTGTAGGCCTGGATAACATCGACGTACAACACGCCATAGAGAAGGGCATTAAGGTTGTTAACGCGCCGGGGGCTGCCGCTCAGAGCGTTGCTGAGCTTACCATAGGGTTGTTGATAGCGGCTGCTAGGTTCTTCAAAGCACATATTGTGAGTCTTGAGAGGCGCGAGTGGAGTAAGGGTCGCTGGACTGGTGTAGAGCTGAGCGGGAAGACCCTCGGTGTCATTGGCTTTGGTAGGATAGGGTATCGTGTTGCTAAGATTGCGCGTGGGCTGGGCATGAGGGTGCTTGCATATGACGTTGTTGACGCGAGTGATAGGGCACGGGAGATTGGAGCTGAGTTCACGAGAGATCTTGACGTTGTCCTCCGTGAATCAGATGCCATTACACTCCACGTACCATTGACGAAGGAGACGTACCACCTAATCGACCGCGACGCACTCGAGAAGATGAAGGATGGTGTTATCATTGTGAACACTAGCCGCGGCCCGGTGATAGACACTAAGGCGCTCCTAGAGTACCTGGAGTCCGGTAAGGTGTTTGCAGCTGCTCTGGATGTACTAGAGCACGAGCCTCCCAAAGAGGAGTGGGAGTGGAGGCTAGTGCACCACCCGAGGGTTATCGTGACGCCGCACATCGGCGCCGAGACCAGAGAAGCTAAGAGGAGGGTCGCGGAGGAGACCGCCTACGCTATACTCGAGGCGCTCGGTATGAGGTGATGACTATGGTGCTTCTTACACCCGGCCCCGTCGAGATACACGAGAGGGTGCTGAAGGCCCTATCCGAGGGCATAGCGAGCCACCGTAGCGAAACCTACCGCAACTGGCACTGCGAGGCCGTCGAGAGGCTAAAGAGGATATCTGGTCTTAGAGATGGCAGCGTATACTTGATACCCGGATCCGGGACGACAGCCGTCGACGCGATGATATATAGCGTGTTGGCGCCTGGCGAGAAGGTACTTGCGTATATCGTTGGCGAGTTTGGCAGGAGAGCCGTCAATACGATGAAAGCTCGTGGTCTCAACGTCCGTCTGCTTGAGGAGCCTTGGGGCAAGGCGATAAGGATAGAAAGGCTCAAAGAGGCACTCGAGGAGGACAGCTATGACGCCGTGTTTATAGTTCACAACGAGACGAGCACTGGAGTTGCTAACCGTACGCTACGCGAGGCCGCCGAGCTGGTCCACAAGCATGGAGCTATACTTCTCGTAGACTCTGTGTCCGGTTTTGCCGGCGAGAGGCTATACATGGACGACTGGGGCGTTGATGTGGTCGCTACGGCTACACAGAAGTGTCTTGCAGCGCCACCAGGCTTGGGCATAGTGATGGTCAAGAGCGATGTAGTCGAGCGTATCGAGAAGGTGAGTAAAGAGAGCCCGCCACCACCATCCATAAACCTCTCGCTCTATGAGAAGTTCCTGGCAAAGTGCGAGACTCCATTCACGCCGCCCGTCAACGTAGTCAGAGCCTTGGTTGAGGCGCTACGCTTGATAGAAGAGGAGGGTGGTATTGAGGCACGGTACCGCGAGCAAGAGATGAGAGCATCACGCTTCTATTCTGTGATTGATGCAGCCGGGCTGGATACGCTTGCAGAGAAGAGCGCGCGTAGCTACACTGTGGCTGCCGTTAGGCTACCCGAGGGCGTTAGAGCGCCAGAAGTCAAGAAGAGGATGGCGGAGCTAGGATTCGAGATTGCAGGTGGAATGGGCGAGTATCGCGAGAAGGTCGTGCGCGTGGGGTTAATGGGTGCCATCAACGCTGATATAGTCGAGGCTGCTGCACGTAGCCTTGTCGAGATTATACAAGAGCTTTCTAGAGGGTGACGTACCCATCATCCACTCTTATAAGGCCTGCTCTCGCAGCCTCGTATATGAGCCGTCTTGCCTCTGTTCTCGTGACTCCCAATTCTCCTGCGAGAAGCTGTGCAGCCTCACCGAGCTTCAAAGGCCCATACTCGCGCACAGCCTCTTCTAGGAGTTTCGCAACGCGCGATAACATTGGCTCCTCTTGAGGCTCACAAAGCCTCCCATCACGTTCTGTGACTAGCATGGAACGACCGCCAACCTTCAACCTATAGACAGCCTCGCCGAGAGGCTGAACCGTAAGCCTCGCTAGCCCTAGTTTGTGCAGGCCTCTAGCCTCGGGTGCAACCAGCATCCTGTAGTCGAGTTCTTGCGGTACACGCCCCTTGTTGAGTATAACGACTGCTGGCATTCCCTTGCAAGCTGTAGGATCCCTCACGAACACAACCCGGTCTATGGGCACACCGTGCACCCTCATCAGCTCCTCGATAGCCTCTATGGTTTTCTCGTCGGGAGCGTGTATACACACTACCTCGCTACGCGCGATGTTCCTTGCACTGTATACTGCGAGTATGACAGCTAGCCTCCTGGGTATGCGTTGCGCATAGATCCGCAGCGTTGTACCGAGCTCCTCTAGGAGCGTCGGCTCGCGGCATTCCATCCTACAACCCTTCTATCTAGCCTCTAGCGTTGCTCTACTGAAGGCATTGCGGAGTATAATCTCAAGCTTCTCTACCGTGTCTATGAGGCACGTGTAGTTTAGGTTGACTAGCTTGTAGGCGCCGGTGGGCAGAGGGTACTCTATACTAATTCTCAATGAGCGTATGGGGAGTAGTCTCTCTAGACGTTTCAAAGCGTCTCTCCAGCTCCTCGCTTTCCTGCGCCCCTCGCCACCCGAGATGCTATCATACACTATGGTTGCTTCTGCCTCCACGTCACCCGCCGTATAGGCTGGTAGCTTCTCCCCGAGGAGGTGCACAGCCGGCCCTGCCGCATACACCCTCCCAATCCCCGTGTGCACGTATATCACGTCGCCACGCTTGCACAGCCTCCTTAGCTCGCGCTCTACACGATCCCTTGCCAGCCCGGTAACCTCAGCAATCCAGTCACTCGTCATAGGCTCTTGTGTCAACACCGCTAGTATCTTGGCTGCTATGGTGCGCTCGCGCAACTTATCCAATAGGCCGGGGTCTACGGGAAGGTCTACACCCGCCTCGAGAGCATACTCTAGGCTCTCCACAAACGCGTCCATATCCGGAGAGTCAGGCGTCACAAGGTAAACGACGACACGCGGTGGTCCCTGACGACCCACGGCTCTCCGGACGCGTCCATGCCTCTGTATGAAGCGCACCGGGCTCGCCACGTTGCTCCACACGACCAGCATCTCGGCTTCCGGGAGATCCACTCCCTCTTCGCCAGCGCTGGTTGACACTATTACACGCGTCTCGGGGCGCCGCGCCTCCTCCAGCGCTCTCGCGACATCAACGCGCCCACGCCCAAGTATCTTAACGACACGGAAGCCCTTCGCCTCGAGCCTAGAAGCCACGTACTCAGCGACAACGACACGGTCAATGAAGACTATGGTTTTCGGATTGTCGTGATCCTCCAGTACCCGGAGCAGCCATTCCAGTTTATGCGCTGGTCTAACACGAGGATCGCGAAGTAGATCCTCTATGCTTGAGAGTATTTCAGCCATCCTAGTTGGCTTCCGAAGACTATCGACGAGGGCGAGTGCCCCATCCCGTACCAGCCACCTTTGAGCCAGCCTGGCAAGGGCACGGTCCCTGCCGGTTAGCCTGGATGCCAACTTCTCTAGCTCGTAGAGTATACGCTGCTCCGCCTCGTTTAGAGGCGTCTCGTAAACCTCCCCTATCCAGGGTGGCACGTAGGGCGCTATCCGGGGGTCACTCCAATGCCACTCCCGTATCTCACCAATAAGCCTCTCTATTATGCTCCTCCTGGATCTCGGAATGTATGCTGATAGGCCCAGCCTCTTGCGGAAACCCCCACGCTCAAGCACCTTAACCGACGCGTCACGACCAACGGTATGATGACACTCGTCTACTACTATGCAGTCAAAGCCCTCCCTTACTATCACGTCGATATCCTCCAGCGCCGCTTCGGGCGTCGCGACGACAACTCTAGCCGAGCGGTATACACCGATCCTCTCTGCACGGCTTATCGGGCCTCTAGCCTCACGCACAGTAACGTTCTCGAGCACGCGACTCAACATACCCCGCACTTGCGCTACGAGTATCCTTGTAGGCTCCAGGACCAGGACCTTCCTACACTCGCCGCGTGACAACCTAGCCGCGATCCACCCGGCAGCGACGAGGGTTTTGCCGGCACCCGTCGGCATCACAACAACAGCTCCGTCACGATTCACCGCCCACTCGACAGCCTCTCGTTGATACTCGCGGAGAGACACCCTGAGACCAGCCACTATCCCAGCCAACAGTGCTCAGGGGAGACCCAAGTCAAGCTCTCAATAAAATCTTCATCCACGCAGAGATGCACGTGGAGCACTAAAAACCCGGTTATAAGCCATTCGCACCACTCTTGCATTCTGGCTAGATACCCGATACAGCCTACAACACTAACCCGGGGTGAGACGGGTGGTACGCCCAGGTATAGCGCTACTAGCCCTCATACTAGCAGGCGTGTTCGCCACAACAGCCTATAGCATAAAAGCACCGCCACACCATAGATTCCCGCATCACGACAACTATCACACGCTAGAGGCAGCCAACTACGGCAAGGACAGACACCCCTCTGCTTTGGGCCCACCGTGGATAGTGCGAGGTAGGGACCACTGCGAACACCACACGCGAAGCTGTAATCACGACGATACACACTGCAATGACCATATTGCTCCAGGTGCACCACATCACAGAAGACCAGTATGCGAGCAAGAGCACGTCAACGAGTGTTGTGCCAACCACACCGATAGCGGTGCTTCATGGTGCGAGCATCACGTTAACTCGGGTACACCGTGGTGCGAGAAGCACGTGAACGAGACGATTAACAAGACCGGTGTGAGCCAGACAGGTAAGAGTGATGTACAGCGCAAGTCAAGCACTGCTGGCGATGATGGAAGAGAGGTGCAACAGGAGGAGAAGAGGGGTCATCGTGCTCGGCGTGGTGCAGGCTGGGAAGGAAGGCGGTAACTGAGACGTATCGGTACAAGCGGCTCGCCTAGTAAAACATGTGTCAATAATCGGGGAGACCCCGATTATACTGCCTTACATTTTCTTCGTTCTATTCATCCCTTATGTATCCTGTTCCACATCTTTCATAAGCATGGTATTTCATAAGGGAGAGATGCATGGTAATCGTACCTTTTGGCCACGCTGCTATAACCTGGCGAGTAGGCGTTACGATATGGTGCCGCTAGCTTGTCTATAATACTCGCAGAGAAGTCCATCCGAGAGGAGAATCTCCGGCTAGCTAACGAGCTTGCTGCGTTTCTACGCGCCAAGGGGATACGTGCCTTTGAGTTTCTGGGTAGCCCTGGTTCCGGCAAGACTAGCGTCATCGAGTGCCTCATTAAGAGCATGTTGGGAGACGGCCTTGATCCTCATAGCATAGCCTACATTGGCGGTGATGTCGCAACTAGAAGAGACACAGAGCGCGTAGAGAGGCTTGGAGTGCAAGCTGTGCAGATAAACACTGGTGGTATATGCCACCTCGAGGTACCGCATATCAAGAAGGCGTTGGGGCACATCGACCTTGACAAGATACGTATACTGCTGATAGAGAATGTTGGCAACCTGATATGCCCGTTCTACTTCCCGCTTGGCGCCGAGAAGAGAGTGCTTATCGTAAGCGTGGCGGAGGGTGACGACAAGTTTGTGAAGCATCCGGTGTCTACGAGGCTGGCTGACGTCATAGTGATCAATAAGATCGACTTGGCGGATGCTGTTGGAGCTGACGTCTCGTTCATGGAAAAGACAGCCAGGGAGTTGAACCCACGCGCTCCCATCATTCGCATGGTTGCTAAGAGTTGCGAAGGTGTAGAGGAGTTGAGGAAGGCACTTGGCCTTTAACCTCGGGGGTGATGGGGCATGACGCGAGTGTCGTACCGTCCGCTTCTCTCGACTAAAGTGACGCTGGCACATGGTAGTGGCGGTAGAGAGACTGAGGACATAGTGCTTAACCTTATCGTTAACCTTGTGCCAGAGAGTCTCCGCAGCGTACCCGGAGGCGTAGGCCTAGAGGCTCTTGACGATGGAGCTGCTATCCCGGTGCCCGGCGGCTACATGGTGTTCACGGTTGACTCGTATACCGTGAATCCGCCATTCTTCCCTGGGGGTAACATTGGAAGCCTCGCCGCTAGCGGCACGATAAACGACCTGTTGATGATGGGGGCTAGGCCGGTAGCAGCGCTAGACGCCATTGTGGTTGAGGAGGGTTTCGAGGTTTCGAAGCTACGCGAGATAACAGAGTCCCTCATAAAGACGCTAGCAGAGAATAACGTGGCACTCATTGGTGGCGATTTCAAGGTTCTCCCTAAGGGCCAGCTAGACAAGATTGTCGTTACTGTTGCTGGTATAGGCTTCGCTAAGAAGCTGATACTGGATTCCAATATCAAGCCAGGCGATAAGATAATCGTGACCGGCCCTATAGCCGAGCACGGCGCTCTCATACTAGCTCTACAGCAGAATCTAGAACCCAAAGACCTAGTTAGCGATGCTAAGCCATTGACAGACCTAATGCTACCTCTCATCGAAGAATACGGCGACTATATCCACGCTGCACGCGATCCGACGAGAGGAGGACTAGCAATGGCCCTTAACGACTGGGCGGAGGCCACGGGCACCGTGATAGTTATCGATGAGGAGAAGATCCCGATACGCGAGCCTGTCAGAGCCTACACGGAGATGCTAGGTGTGGATCCCCTGACGCTTGCCTCTGAGGGCGTAGCCCTACTTGCAGTCGATGCTTCGAAAGCAGAGGAAGTGTTGCAAAGAATACACGAGCTGGGGTACAAGGAGGCTAGGATAATAGGAGAGGTGAAGAAGGCTGAACGTCACAAGGGCATCGTGCTGTTGAAGAGTGTGACGGGAGGCGTGAGAATTCTAGAGCCACCCAGCGGCGAGATAGTGCCTCGCATATGTTGATGCCTCGGCGAGTGCAAAGGCTCGTCACTAGGTCAGTAGCTCAGGCGGTCCTCACCGGCCCACGCCACACCCACATGGGTTTATCAAGCGAGGTTCTACCTATCAGCACACCGGCGGCTCGGCTTGAAGCCCCTCATTACCCCCGCAAAGGTATGGAGGCTCAAGGAGAGCCACTATAGACTCGTGGGCGGAAAGTGCACCAGCTGCGGCTTCACATTCTTCCCAAAGTCTCCCAGGTGTCCGCGCTGCGGCTCTAGGAGCGTCGAGCCGTACACGCTGCCACGCGAGGCTGTAGTCGAGTCGTACACGCTCGTATACCAGGTACCAGAGTACATGAGAGACCAAGCTCCGCTTTCCTTCGCACTCCTAAGGCTAACTGATGGCACTCGTATAGCTGCTGCACTAACAGAGGTAGACGCCTCGAGCCTTAGGAGTGGGGTGAAGGTTGAAGCCGTGTTCCGGAGGGTACTCGTCGATGGCCAGTACGGCGTGATAGCGTATGGCACCAAGTGGAGGCCACAAAGGCTCCAGAAGGGGTAGAGGATCTAGACTAGCCCCAGCCTTTTGAGCTGCTCGCAAAGTGCACGAAAAGCCCTCGCCCTGTGACTATACCGGTTCTTCTCCTCGATACTCATCTCCGCGAATGTCTTGTCAGCGCCTAGAGGCTGGAAGATAGGGTCGAAACCGAAGCCTCCGCTTCCCCTAGACTCTCTAGTAATGACACCCTCTACGGTACCCCTGGCTTCGACTATGTGAGGTGGTATAACCGCTACAACGCTAGTGACGAATCTCGCTCTCCTATTCTCCACGTTCTCCATTAGCTTCAGTATCCCCTCAACGCCTATGGTCTTGTAGACGTGGGCTGCCATTGCACCGGGAAACCCTCCAAGAGCGTCAATGTACAATCCCGTGTCTTCCACTACTACCGGGCGGCCCGTTGCCAAGTACGCGGTGTACGCCGCCCACCGCGCCACCTCTGAGACGTCTAGGGATTGAACCTCCACCTTAGGCACACGAGGCTCCATCACAAGCTCTACTCCACACTCCTTCATCACCATTCTGGCTTCTTCGAACTTACCCCAGTTGCTGGTAACGAAGTAGAGGCGGAGTCTCATGGTATGTCACGCTGGGAGCCCTACACTCCTCAGTATATTCGCTATCATCTTTGCCAGGAACGGGTCTGTACGCCCAATCTCACGGAGTAGTCGACGGATGTGACGCACCGCGTCCTGCTGGGACGGGGGCCTAGCCTTCCTCCGCCTCCTGGTCGTACTCATCGCCTCCTCGTAAGCCTCCACATAGTACCTTAGACTGTTTATCACTGCATGGCGAGGCTCTTCCGCTGGGCTAGGCTCGAGCGTAACCCCCACCTCGCCGAGTATCTCTTTCGCCTTCTCGACAGCCTGTTTCTCTCGGGTTATCCTCTCCACCTCTTCTAGAGCCGCCCTTACCCCGTCGATGCCCTTCGGGAGCGCGTTATAGACAAAGCTGTGTACGACTATGCTGGCTAGCCTGGAGGCCAGTCTCTTCAACTCGCCAGAGCCCGCGTCAACCGGCGCTAGCGGCGCATAGATCGCGTCTGCAGCCGCCACAAGGAGGGCTCCGCAACCCTCTCCTTCACACGAAGCCGCCTTTTCGACAGAGGCTTGAACCACACGTGAGAGTATGTCGCGCCACGCCACGGCCCCCACCCACGCGATTGGCGGTTAGACCTAGACCCCCTATGCACCCATTCCTTTAAAACGGGAGCGTGCGGGGCTCGGCATAACTCTGATCAGGCATCGCCTGGCGGCTACTCCTTGCCGGGTACTCCTCATCGCCCGGCAGTAATTCGCTGCGCCACCAGCTATTCTCCTAGCCGCTCCGCGCTACAAGCATGGCGAGCGTGAAGCCCCCGAATATCGCTATCAGTGCACCAGCCGGTATCTCGCCAAGCCCGGCGACATTTCCTATCAACCGTGCCGCTAAGTCAGCCGATGTTGTGATTGCAGCACCGAGTAGCATCGAGGTGACCGCTACAAGCCTAGCCTCAACGCACTGCAATACTCTCCTAGCAGCGTTTGGCGCTATGAGGCCGACGAACCCTATGACCCCCGTGTACCCCGTTATCGCTGCCACGGTTACGCCTGCAGCCACCAGCGCCGCTATCCTTGCTCGGCGTGGCTCAACACCGCTAAGCATTGAAGCATCATCACCATACAACAGCGACTCTACGTGGGCAGCCAGCACGAGAGCAGTGATGCACGAGGCTGCGGCGATAAAGGCGAGTATATACACATGTGCTGGTGGCACCCCTGCGAAACCACCAAAGAGAGCGTGCGACGGACTCCATCCAAACTTGGTACTCGCGATATAGTCTATGGCGAAAGAGAGGCCCGAGAGTGACGTAGCCACTGCAATTCCAGCCAGGATAACGCTATGGCTGGTCTCGCCTAGCCTCGAGATTATCAATGTAAGCAAGAGCCCTGCTAAGCCGCCGGCAATCGCCACGGGGGTTATGAGCGTGTAGAAGGTTGAGAGGGTGGGAGCGAGGAGGGCGTAGACAGATACCGCTAGGAAGGCGGCAGGGCTTACTCCTAGAAGGTATGGGTCTGCCAGAGGGTTTCGAAGCGCGTATTGTAGCAGGATGCCCGAGCTCGCTAGCACTATGCCAGCCGAGACTGCTGCTAGGAGCCTCGTTAGCCTCAACTCTATGATGACCTTTGGTGCACGACCGTTCACAAAGTCTAGGATTGTGTACCCACTGGCTCCTAGAGAAAGGGAGGCGAGTGCGACTACAAGCAGGAGTGAAAAGAGGAGTGGAATAACCCACTTGCTGCATATGCTCAAGGTTTACCCGCCTCCAAGACACACTACGCCGTAGCTTGGCTCGCCGAATACCTCAGGGTGTATCACGCTTGCCAGTAGCTGCACCCCCATGGCGGCACGCGGCCCAGGCCTAAGGACTATGCTAGTAGCGCTCCCGTAGAGTCCGCATAGTTTCGCGCCTTCCTCGAGCATGCTCTTCACCGGCTCGCTAGACGCGATGGTCTCCAGCACCTGGAGCGTACTGTTCACATCACCTCCCATTCCAGTGTAGAGTATCAACTGCGGCCTAAGCTCTGCCAGCTGCTCGAGGCTGAGCTGCTGCCAACCGCTATACTTCGATGTTACCAAGTAGCCGCCCGCACGCTTCACCATGTCCGCCAGGAACGTGTCTCCACCAGACACCCAGATGCCCTGCGGCGACCACCAGAGTATGACGAGAACCGGTACGCTCGTAACATTAGCCTCCGCAAGCTTCTCCTCAACGAGTGTAACATTCGCCTTCATGGCTTCTATCCATCTCGTGGCATTCCTCTCAGCACCTACAGCGTAGCCAACAAGCCAGATGTCAAGATAAACGTCTTCCAGCGTCTTCGCAGATCCTCCCCTCACGTACACAACACGCAAACCATAATCACGGAAAGCGGCTAGCAGCTTAGCATGCGCGCCTACCTCGGCTATGACGAGATCAGGCTCCGCTGAGACCAGCTTCTCGAGGCTTATACCCGTCCACCAGTAGCCTCCAACGTCTACAACCCGACCCTCCTTCTTCCAGGTCACTACAACCGGCGGGTAATCGCTACTATGATCGACTGCCACTAGCTTGTTCAGTACGCCTAGCGCCCATAGCATCTCAGTTATGGCGGGCGAGAGCGAGGCGAGTTTCTTTGGAGGCTCGGGTATGGTTACATTCCTGCCCAGCGCGTCCACAAGGAAACGTGGAAACTCCTTCCTAACACTGAGCGTCTGCGTCTCGACCACTGTCTTAGTCTCTACTAGCGTCTCCGTAACAGTCTCAACGTTGGTCTCCGTCACGGTTAGCGTAGCCGTGACTGTCACAGGCTTAGTTTCAACCACCGTAGCAAGCTCTGTTTGAGTATGGGTAACTGTTACCGTTACCCTACCTCCCGCTCCTCCTGAGACGGCTACAAACACAGCCGCTGCAACAACTATGATCGCTGCTATTACGGCGAGTAGGCTTCTTCCCATTCATCACACCGTTTGGGTACCCTGCCCAACCGTTCCCTAGTGAAAAGCTTACCCTCACCACCAATGAGCCTACGTATAGCTTCCTCGACAACCATACTACGCTCAACGCTCCACCTCCGCGCTAGCGCATCGATAGCCCTTACGAGATCGGGAGGAAGGACAACGCGAACTGCCATTCTGCGCTTCTTAGCCAAGCCTGCGCCACCCGAGAGAGACTACACCGGTACTAACCTGAAACTGTAGATGACCATGAGAAGTGTAGGAAACGGCCGTGAATCTGGGTAATCCTGAAGCAAAAGAGTACGATACTTCAAACTTCACGAGGTTCAAATGGCTGATAGTGCTTGGTCGAGATCTTCGACGATATCCTCGGGGTTCTCTAGGCCTACGCTTAGCCTCACTAGGTCCTCTGTTATGCCTAGTTTTCTCCTCTCCTCCTCTGGCATGGTAGAGTGGCTGCTCATCACCGGGTATGCTATGAGGCTCTCGGGTCCGCCTAGACTCGGCGATGGCCGTATATACTTGAGCCTCTTGAACAGCTTCATCACCGCTTCCTTGCCACCTTTCACACGGAAGCTAACCACACCACCATACATGCCTGGCGGGAAGAGCTTCCTGGCTAGCTCGTAGCCCGGACTGTTGGGCAGCCCAGGGTAGTACACTTGGAGCACCTTGGGGTGGTCAGCTAGGAACTCGGCGACATACATGGCGTTACGGCAGTGCCTCTCAACGCGTATCTCAAGAGTCTTTAAGCCCCTTGCTACTAGGAACGCTTGTTCAACGTCCATCGTCGTGCCCAGCATGCGGCGCCACTCCCATAGCTCGTTCGCGATGATCTCCGCTGGGCCCGTCACAGACCCTCCTAGCACATCGTTATGACCCGCCATGTACTTGGTGAGACTGTGTATGACTAGCGTCGCGCCATGCTCGAGCGGCCGGAATATCACTGGGGTTGCGAACGTATTGTCAACTACTAGTATTGCACCGGATTCCCTGGCAGCCTTGGCTATCTCGGGCACGTTAGCAACACGGAGCAGCGGGTTCGTTATCGTCTCCACGAAGACCATCTTTGTACCCGGCTTTGAAGCCTCGTAAATGATCTCCTCGTTGTCGGGGCCTGCCAGCACCACATTCAAGCCCCACTTGCGGAGGAACTCGAAGAGCTTGAGCGTCGCACCATAAGCCTCGCGAGAGACTACTACACGATCGCCAGGCTTTAGGAGCGCGAGGAGGACAGTCGAGATAGCCGCCATTCCGGTGGCGAATACGAGTGTGTCCTCTCCACCCTCCAGCTCCGTTATCATCTTCTCAAGCGCGACAAGCGTCGGGTTATCCTCTCTACTGTACTTGTAGGGTCTCCCGCGGATGAGCGGAGCGTCTTCACGCGGGTGATGGAACATTGCAGTACGGTATATTGGGGGGACGACGGGCGCATAGGGGTCAGACTCGAATAGCACGCGCGACGTGTGGATCACGCGCGTGGATATCCCAGGCTTGTGATTACCCTGGGTAATCGCCGGTTTCCTCTGCTCCACCCCCTATCACCAAGCGTTACACGCGTCACCATCCTCCTTTTAAACACAGCCCTTGGCTGGTAATCGGTTACTCGGAACCGATTACCCAGGGTAATCGCCCCTACCTTTACCCGGGACAGGGCTTCGTAACAGGGTAGTCGAGGCCTTGGTCCAACATAATCGTGTTCGTGTAAAAGCGCCGGCTAGCATCGCAAACCTTGGCCCCCTTTTCGACCTAGCAGCTCTCGCCATAGACTATGCCTATGATGTCGTCGAAGTTGAGGTTGTCGAAGAGCTTGGAGATGGTATACGCGTGGATGTCGAGGCTGCAGGCGCTCCAAGCGGCGAGGCTAACACTGCATACACTGCCGCCTACAAGATCCTCGAGTACCTGGGCGAGACGCTACACCTCAGGATACGTGTCGTGAAAGGAGTGCCGCCACGAATGGGCATGGGGGGTAGCGGCGCCTCTGCCGCCGCAGCAGCCTACGCGGTTAACCTCCTCCTCGGCGAGCCGTTTACCAAAGAGGAGCTTGTTAAGTTCGCAGGCGAGGCTGAGGCTGTCGCAGCAGGCACACCCCATTATGACAACGTCGCTGCAAGCCTATTGGGAGGTTTAGTGATCCTCCTCGACCGCAGCAGACCTTGGGTAGCGAGGCTGAACATCCCAGAAGACGTTTACATAATCCTCTTCATACCGAAACGCGAGGTTGTCAAGGTGCCGCCTGGTAAGGGTAAAACAGAGGTGATGAGAGAGGTGCTACCAAGAGAGATACCACTAGCCACAAGCATCGCTTGGATGGAGAAAGCACTTGCACTCACTCTAGGGTTACAACTGGACCCGTACACGGCCCTGAAGGCCGCTAACTATGGCGGTCCTGTAGAGGAGGCACGCTCCAAGCTAATACCAGGCTACGCCGAGGCTAAGAGGGAGGCTCTCGAAGCGGGCGCGCTTGCTTTCAACATCAGCGGGGCTGGCCCAACCCTATTCGCCATAGTGAGGGAGGGAGACGAGGATGAAGTTGCAAGGAGGGTAGCCAAGATACTAGAAAAGCACTGGGGTGAGCTCGAAACCCGGGTAGTAAACATCGACCGCGAGGGTGCAAGGATAACGAGCGAGTAACGGGGGCCTGGACGGGACCCCCGCTCACCGGCGGGCCCACCACGAGGCCCGTCTAGCGGGGGACCCCGAGTGCCCCATTACCTTTAGGAAAATACGGAATATGCGGCATTATGCCCCTATTCCACACCCTTATTGATTGTTGTCGTCCATCCGACAACACGAAAATGGCCAGCCGCAAGCTACATGGACCATTCCCAGGTCTGATACCCTCCAATTCTATACGAAGATGCTCTTGTCACCTGAAGGCTAGTGTGCCTCACGTTAGCCATCCGTGGCTCTCGCTCAGCTCCTTCACGGTATCTGCAAGCAAGCCTCCCGTGGCGAGCACTTCCACGCCCTGCCTTGGAGGCACCGTATCTAGGGCAAGCAGACGATCAACACCAGCCTTTACGAGCTTCTCAAGGGCATTGCCCACCAGCAAAGCGTGGCTCACCGCGACTATTATCCGGCGTGCGCCCTGGCTCCGTAGTATCTCGGCCGCCTTGGCTATGGTGCCGCCCGTGCTGATTATGTCGTCTACGAGAATCACCGTCTTCCCCTCTACGCGCAGCTCCTTAGGCTTCATCGTTATCTCGCCCGTTACTCTGTCCCTGAACTTCTCGAGATAATCGTAAGGCACGTTCAACTTCATTGCCAGGCTCTCTGCACGGTGCAGAGCCCCCCTATCCGGGGCAACAACCACTACATCCTTCTCGCCGCGAATAGCTTCTGCGAAGAGAGGCGTAGGATCCACATTTACCGTCGGGCCATTGAAGTAGGTTAGTGATTCCGGCTTGTGTATATCAATGGTAATGAGTGCGTCGGCGCCAGCCGCGCGGAGCGAGGACAGTATTGTTTTGATGCTTATCGGCTCGCCTTCCCTAAACCTCCTATCTTGCCTGGCATACGCTATGTAAGGCACTACAGCGATTACATGATCAGCGCCGGAGCCATGAGCAGCCTCGATTAGTAGGAGGAGCTCTACAAACCTCCTATCCTGCTCTGGATACATGGATTGCACTACTACCGCTATCTTACCGTCAAGCCTCGAAGGTATCCTCACGTAACTCTCGCCGTCGGGGAAGACCTTGTGCTCTACATTCACGAGTTCAGCACCAAGAGCCTCGGCAAGCCCCTGAGCTGGGTACCCGCCGGGTCCCGCGACAACCACGAAACGAGGCATAGGGTGACCCCAATGTCTAGCCTGGGGAGGCGAGTGTTAGAGGCTTGTTGGAGGGGCGAGTCTAGCAGCGAGCGGCGGCTCAGCACGATGAGACAAGTGTATACACTCGCCGCACCCGACGCTCACTTCTAGACTCAGATCCTCGTGTAGCTTCACTGTTGTCCTTGGCTCACCGCATTGACACGAGGCTAGCACCGGATACGCCACCCATCCTATACGGACACGCGCGTCGGTCACTAGGAGCTTCTCGCCTCCTGCAAGCCAGTAGTCGTGCAGTATCCTCTCGACAACCCTCCTAGTCCACAACCCCCTAGACGCGACCAGGCTCCTTGCACGCCGTGACGCGAATACCTCGGCTATAGTCGCTTTATAGAGAGCGTCTACCGCCCATGCGAACATCTCCTCTAGGCTAGCGTCTAGCCTCGGTACCGGATACCAAGCCAGCTCCGCCTCAACGGCCAGCATAGCATCACGTACCACATGACCACACTTTCCTTGCAGGACACCTTCTTTGGCGGCAGCTACAGCCTCGGCGATACACTCGCGAGTACACCACCCACACATGCGAATAGCTAGAGCCTCCACGAGCCTCCAGAAGACGTCACCAGTGGCCATGCTCGCGTGCCTCCCTCAACCCCCTCCAGCTCCTCTCAACCTCGCCGCCGAAGTACGGCGCTCCCCTCCTACACTCGTACACCCTCCTAGCACACACATCAGACTCTAGGAGTCTCTCAAAACTCTCATAGTTGACCCAAGCCTGCATCCTCTCCACCACCTCCCTAGCGAGAGCCTCCGGATCCGGGTGGATACCGAAGTGCGGCAGCGCCGCCAGACGCGGCTTCAAACTAAGCATCTTCTCTATGCTCTCAAGTATCATCCGGGGCCTCGTAGGAGGCGGCGTGAGAGGCACCACACACTCGCAGTAGAAGATACCCATAGAGTCGCCTGGGAACAATACACCCTCATCCTCTAACAGGAAAGACTGGTGATGACTAGCATGGCCAGGTGTGTGTACAACCCTAACCCTCCTCCCGCCAACCTCAACAACTTCCCCGTCGCTCGTTGGCTTCACAAGCTTCTCGTCAACACCCTGTGGGCAACCCACCAGATCCACATCCCTCATGAGGCTCCTCGCGGCTTCACAAAGCTTTGAAGGATCTACTAGGTGGGGAGCACCGCGAGGATGTACTATGATCTTGGCGCCATACTTTTCGGCGAGTATCTCAGCGGAAGCGCCATGGTCGAGGTGTATATGCGTCAATAATACGTATCTAAGCCTCAGGCCACGTTCTTCTATAACACGCGTGACACTATCAATGCTAGACCGTGGACCCGGGTCAACAACGGCAGCCTCCCCACCATCACCGATTATTATGTAGGTCCCGACGATACCCGGCAGCCCCGCGAAAAGATGATCAACAAGAAGCACATCACGCGCGACACGCCAGACTCTCAAAACAATACACCCATGCTCCACGCTAATGTGGAGAAACAAGACTCTATGCCTGCCCAACCTAAACACACGCAAAAATGAAGTACACAACAAAGGGAGTCATGCGAGCATGTCTGGGTGGACTATTGGACGGTGAGAAAAACGGTCTGGTCTTGACTAGCGGTGAGCCGCTAGGAAACAGTGTTACTCCTCTACGGGGCCTATGGCCTCCTCGCCTACCCACTCGTTGATCTTCTTGACCTCGGCGTCAACGACCTTCTGTATGAAGGCTATGTCCTCGTCCTTTAGGTGCCTGAACCTACCCTGCATCTTGAGGTACTCTTTCACAGGCTTCCTCTTGGGCACCTTGACCGTGACGCGTGGCTGGCCCTCAACGATCTCGAGGTTCACCCACATGCCGGTGAGAGTGGCTAGTTTTGCAACCTCGATGCTCTTCTCTGGTGGTATCCTCCAGCCTGGCGGGCACGGCGACAGCACGTGAACTAGGGATGGGCCCTCGGTCTCGAAGGCTCTCCTAAACTTCTCTATCATGTCGAGCGGGTAGGCCGGGTTAGCGGTTGCTATGTACGGTACGCGGTGAGCTAGGGCGATGCCGATTATGTCCTTCTTCCAGCGCCACTCGCCCTTCCACTTCTTACCGACGGGGGTTGTCGTCGTCCAAGCGCCCCATGGTGTTGCGCCGCTTCTCTGTATACCCGTGTTCATGTACGCCTCGTTATCATACACTAGGTACATGACGTCGTCGCCCCTCTCTAGCATGCCGCTAAGGGCCTGCATGCCGATGTCGAAGGTGCCACCGTCACCCGCCGTGGCTATGACCTTCACCTTCTTGTCTGGCGGCAGTATGCCCTTCTTCTGCAGCGCCTTTATCGCGGCCGCGACTCCCGAGGCCACTGAGGCTGCGTTCTCGAATGCCACGTGTATGTAGGGTACTCTCCACGCAGTCTCCGGGAAGACCGTCGTCGTCACTTCTACGCATCCGGTAGCCTGGACTATCACTACGTCTTTACCCACGGCCTTGAGTAGGTGTCTAAAGATGAGGGCTGCAGCGCAACCCTGGCACATACGGTGGCCTGGCGCTAGCAGCTCGTCCTTTGGGATGTCCCAGACTGTCTTGAACCTCTTCTTGGTGGTGTCGGGGGCCTTACCCTGGAAGAGGGCATAGTAGACCATGGGTCTCACCCCTTACTCACGCACACCTATGTAGTAGGTCTGGGTTGCACTACGACCGCGAGACGCGTGGTCCATGAGTATCTTGAACATCTGGACCACCTCGTCTGTGAAAATGTCGCGACCGCCTAGACCGTGCACGAAGCTCACGAGTGGCACCTGGATGCCGCGCACTGCTAGGCTCGTGACCACCTCCATGAATAGTGGGCCTTCCACTGCCGCACCGAAGCTCACCGCACGGTCTAGGACGCCTACTGCCTTGACGCGACCCTCGCCCAGGTACTTAGCTACTAGGTCTGCGGGGAATGGGCGGAACACCTTGATCTTAAGGCCTCCAGCCTTAACACCCTCCTTGCGCAGCTTGTCGACAGCCGCTCTCACGTTGCCAAAGGTTGCACCCATGGATATTAGGACGTACTCTGCATCGTCCATCTTGTACGTCTCTACCCTCTCGTAGCACCTGCCGAAGGTCTTACAGAAGTCGCGGAACGCCTCGTCTATCACCGGTACAGCCTTCTTCATAGCCTCAGCCTGCTGCCTCTTGAACTCATAGTAGTAGTCTGGGGTGCCGACGACACCCATGGTTACGGGCTTGTCTGGGTCTAGCACCGGGCG
Organism: Pyrolobus fumarii 1A; assembly: GCF_000223395.1. Taxonomy (GTDB): domain Archaea; phylum Thermoproteota; class Thermoprotei_A; order Sulfolobales; family Pyrodictiaceae; genus Pyrolobus; species Pyrolobus fumarii. Next base: position 660,779 of record NC_015931.1, read on the forward strand.
GTAGCCGCGAGGCCTCTTCGGCGCAAACTTGAGAGCCTCCTCTTTCTCGACTGGCTCTACCGGCTCGACGGTGTGACTCAATATGAAGCCGTCTAACGTGATCATGACTGGTAGTAGCACGTCGGGGTGCTCAGCTATCCTATAGGCGATCACTACCGCATCATGCGCCTCTTGTACAGTCTCGTCGAAGATCATTATCCAGCCGGCGTCTCTAGCGCTCATAGCATCGCCGTAGTCGTTCCAGATGTTTAGTGGCGCGGAGAGTGCACGGTTTGATAGCGCCATTACGATTGGTAGGCGGAGACCACTGGCGATGTAGAGTATCTCATGCATGAACTCTAGGCCTTGGCTGCTTGTCGCAGTGAATACCCTGGCGCCGAAGGCGGAGGCGCCCACTAGGGCTGAGAGAGCGGAATGCTCGCTCTCGACGTGTATCATCTCCGCATCCATCTCGCCATTGGCGATGTACTCGGAGATCTTCTCGACTATGGGGCTCTGTGGCGTGATCGGGTACGCCGCGACAACGTCGACGTCGCAGGATTTGACGGCGTAGGCTACTGCGTAGTTACCCGTCAGTGCAATCTTCTTCTTCTTCGCCTTCTTCTCGAGGGTTTGACCCGCGGCCGCCATCTTACCTCACCTCCGGGACCATCTGGATAGCTTTCACGGGACACTCGTTAGCACAAATCCCGCAGCCCTTGCAATGCTTATAATCCACCTTATACGTGACCTTGTAGACCCTCCCGGTCTTCGTCCTGTACTCTTCCTCCACCTCAAGTATAGCCGCATCAGGACAGAATATCCAACACATTCTGCAACGCACGCACTTCTCCTGATCAATTACTGGTTTGAACGTTCTCCACGCAGACATATCGTTCTTTTCCGTGTTGCCTGGCTCACTTACAATAGCTGCTATGGGGAGACTCCTCCAGCCAGGAAGACCGGACATTATCATCTCACCCCCTAAGCGCGAGCTACAAGGAGCTTCTCTACATTTACACTCTCGTAAGCTTCACGGACGGCTTTTACGTTGGGCTGCACAAGATGAGGCCTATCAGAGAACCTATCGGCAACAACTTTCTCCACAGTCTCTATACTCACTACCCCAGATACGCGCACAAACGCGCCAAGCATCGCAGTGTTTACGATAGGAACGCGTAGATTGCGTAAAGCAATCTCAGTCGCATCTACCGTCGCTACTATGGCTGGAGGTTCAAAGCCTTGCGCCTTTAGCTCATCAGCTAGCTCGCGGGGCGACTTCTTGGTATTCACTATGAGCCCGCCCTCCCTCTTCAAACCAGACATGTATATCGACGGAGGCAGCGAAGGGTCCAAGACGATTACATAGTCGGGGTTTAGGACCGGCTCACGCTCGTATACCGGGTGGTCAGCCACCCTGTTGTAAGCCACCACTGGCGCACCACGCCTCTCCGTACCAAACTCGGGGAATGCTTGCGCAAAGAGCCCCTCCTCAATAGCCGCTATTGCCAGAAGCTCAGCCGCGGTAACAGCGCCTTGACCACCGCGGCCGTGCCATCTAAGCTCGATACGCAAGGCTTCCGGGGCACCCGGGTCTTCACAGAGTTGAGAGGCTAATTATTTAGCGGTTTAACCGGTAAGCCGGAGGCTGTACACGTTAAACAGTGGGCTTAACGTAGCACTTTTGCATTAGCTTCCACCCTCTCCACGGAGTATACCACGCAACGCATCAACAAGCTTCTCTATATCGTCTGGGCCGTTGTAGAGGTACATACTTGCGCGCACGCTACCCTCGTTGAAGCCAAGCTTGCGGTGGAGCGGCTCTGCACAGTGGAACCCAGCCCTCACCGCTATCTTCATACGCCCAAGCCTAAGAGCCACGAAGAGAGGCTTGAACCCATCCAAGGTAAACGAGACTATACCTACACGCTCCTCAGCCGGTATATCCCCAACCATTCTAACATCAAGCTCGCCAAGCATCTTGATAAGCATCCTTGTTAGCGTCCTCTCATGCGCCTCTATCTTCTCGAGCCCAATGCCCTGCAGGTATCTCACAGCCTCAGCTAGGCCGACAGCACCCGCTATGTTAGGAGTGCCTGGCTCCCACTTCCAAGGCAACTCGGCATACTCTACTTTCACCTCGCCACTCTCCACGCGCACGCTCTTGACGGCGCCACCACCATAGACGGGAGGCTCAAGCTCCTCGAGAATGTCGAGCCTACCCCATAGCACACCTATCCCCGTAGGCCCAAGCATCTTATGCCCACTGAACACCAGGAAGTCAGCCTCAAGCTCACGAACGTTAACCGGCATGTGCGGCACAGACTGAGCCGCGTCGACAACAACCAACGCGTCATACTGGTGCGCTATCCTCGCCACCCTCCTAACATCATTAACCACCCCTAACACGTTAGACGCGTGGACTATCGCCACGACACGCGTCTTTTCGTCTATGAGGCTCTCCAGCTTCTCCATATCCAGCCTCCCATGCTCATCTATGGGTGCTACCCGTAGCTCGGCGCCAGTCAGCCTCGCCAGCCTGACCCAAGGCAGGAAGTTACTATGATGTTCCATCTCCGTGACGACAATGTTATCACCGCTCTTGATGCGCCCTATGAGCGCATACGCTATCATGTTTATAGAGTCCGTGGAGTTCTTGGTGAACACTACCTCTCTCCAATCCCTCGCGCCTATGAACTTAGCTACGACGATATGCGCCTCCTCGTACAGCATAGTAGCTTTCATGCTAAGCTCGTAGATACCACGAAGTATGTTCGCGTTACTCTCCTCGTAGAACCTCCTGACAGCCTCTATTACTTGCCGCGGCTTCTGCGTAGTAGCCGCGTTATCAAGATACACGATACGCTTCTTGGAGAGTATCGGGAAATCCTCCCTGATACTCTCGTAGTCTAGTAGGAACCCTTCTCCAGGCAGGAATCTCACCAGTTTGATATAATTCAGCCTGAGGAGGAGATTATTGAGTGTGGATGCGCTGCAACCTATACATTGTAGGCTACGCCTGACGAAGCTAACCGTGCTATAACATACCTGGCGCCGGAGGATACTCTGTATCTGGAACAGGTGTGGTTACATGCCTGCACAGGCTTCTCTGGAATCAGGCGCGCCCACCGGACGCACTGCTATGATGCTTATCCTGGCAGCCTTGTTGATGGTCACGGTGTCCGCCCTACTAGCCTACACGCGGGGCCTTTGGAGCCCATGGCACGGTGCTCTTAGCGACCTAGGTGTCATCCAAGAGACGAGACTGCTGTTCAACACTGGCCTTGTACTGGGCGGCATCGGGATCACGTTATACGCTGCCACGTGTGGTGCTCTCCTCTGGCTCGCCGCAGGCACCTCCCTGGCACTAATCGGCGTGGTCACTGAGGATTACACTACACCGCATTTCCTGTTAGCTCTAGCGTTCTTCGTCTCGGGTTTCGCAGCTTCGCTTTCAGAGTGTAGGACACCACCATATCGGATATTGGCCGCCGCTCTTGTCATACTTTGGATTCTCCACTTTACATTTCGACTACCGCCGGGAGTGGCTATACCCGAGTACCTCAGCGCCCTGCTCTTCATATCATGTATCTCACGGGGGTGTAGAAGCGGGTGAAGATACTATTCATCTCGGATCTTCATTGCGAGGCCAAGGTGTTCCGCGGCGTCTATGAGGGGTATGCATGTGAGTGGCTTCTCAGCATAATAGACGGTGTTAAGCCAGATGCGCTCATCTCGGCTGGCGATTGGGGCAGTCTTGTATCCTTCAACTTCTTCCAAGAGCTTCGTAGGCGTGTACCGGTAGTGTTGAGCGTCTACGGCAACCATGAGAGAATGGACGTGCTTCTAAAGAGCGGCGTATTGATGGAGGAAGGTCGAGTCCATGAGCTTAACGGTCTGCGCATAGGCGGCATTCACGGCATCGTATCGCCGAAGGGCGGTGTCAAGAAGGGTGTACCGCGCCGGACGCCTAGCGAGTTTCTCTCGGTAGCCAGGAGGCTAGCCGGCAAACTCGACATACTGGTTATGCACGAGGTGCCTTACCTGCCCGAGGCCTATCCGGATGTGCGCCGCGATATAGGGCCCCTGACAGCATTGAAGGCGATTGAGATTGTTAGGCCGCGTTTGGTGCTAGGGGGTCACATGCATCGCGGCTGTTACACCATCCATGAGGTGACTAGGAACGTGCTATACCTACGCGTGGATAGCAGTATGGCTGAGAGATGCTATGTGGTGTTAGAGGCCGACTCCATTATAGTGTATAGGGATGAGGAGTTCGTCATGAAGAGGGGGATTAGCCTTAGAGCTTCTCCATGACACCCAGCTCTTCGTCGTACCCAGCTAGCCTGCGTAGCCTCTTGACTATCAGCTCGTACAGCGGGTCGCCCTCGCGCAGCACCTTGTAGCTTATGGGTGGTTGCCAGCCTGGGATGATACGTCTAAGCTCTTGTAGCGTCACCTGCCGCGGGTAGACAATCACCTTCTCAACCTCGAGAGCCATTGCTTTCTTTGCGCCACGTATATACGGCCAATCGTCGCGATCAACGCCAGGTGACGGATGCATCATTACCTGCTTCCAGACCTCCTCGGGCGCCCCATGGTACACTCTACCGACTAGGAACTCGCCTACTAGCGCCTTCACACTACCAGACGCGTATATCACAACAACGCTACCAGGGGCTACTGGTACACCAATCCACCTGCGAAGCTCGAACTTCTTCTCACCACGCAGTATCTGGAATGCGAACTGCGGCCGGATGCTCATAAGAAACGTCTGAGGCTCTACCTGCTGAACACTCCTCCGCCTAGCCAATACCCGCTACCCTCGGGTTCACTGCGGCGGAAGCTCGATCTTCAACTTCTGGGCTAGCTCCTTGTAACGGTTCCTAACAGTAACCTCTGTGACGCCCGCAGCCGCAGCAATCTCCTTCTGGGTTCTCCTCTCGCCCAGCTTCAGTGCAGCGATGTAGATCGCTGCGGCTGCGAGGCCAGCTGGGTCCTTACCTGCCGTGAGGCCCTTCTTCTTAGCCTGCATGAGTATCTTGATCGCCTCGGCCTCGACTCTAGTCGAGAGGCCCAGCAGACTCACAATGCGAGATACGTAGCGGATCGGGTCGGCGACGGGCATGCGGAGCTTCAACTCGCGGACGAGCAGACGATAGCAGCGTGCAACCTCCTTCCTACCACCCTTGACGTGCTTCGCGATATCGTCTAGGGTGACGGGCACACCTCTCATACGGCATGCTGCATATACGGCCGCTGCCGCAACACTCTCAAGGCTTCTGCCGCGGACGAGACCCTTCTCCGCGGCCATACGGTAGACTCTCATAGCCTCCTCGAAGAGCGAGCGTGGAATGTTTAGAGCCTCGATCAGCCTAGCTATTTCCTTAGAAGCCTGCTCTATGTTCTTCTCTACACTCGACATCGTGCGAAGCTTGGCTTGCAACCTGCGAAGCCTCTCGGCCTCCATACGGTGCCTCGCGTCAAGCTTCCTGCCACCCGCATCACGGCTACTGCTCAGGGATGTGAGTAGACCATAGTCGGGCTGCGCAATGTTAAGCGGGCTGCCCGTACGCTGCCTGCGGATCTTCTCCTCCATCGTGTACGCACGCCAATCGGGACCCATGTCAACAATGCCTTCCTCGATGACCTCGCCCGTGAGCGTGCAGATGTAGGAGCCCGTGTTCGGGTCGTACATTATGTATTCCGGCGGACACTTTTTCTCCTGCTCCTCTGCACCCTCCTCCATACTTGGGAGGGGCTGCTCGGGAAGCTCGGACACCTTAACCACCCGAGACGGAAACCCCTTAACCTCGGGGGATGTAGTACGCGGGAAGGGGATAATAAGGTTTAAACCTTCTGCTCTTATCCCTGCCGGAGCGGATAAAGAGGAGAGAAGAACCTCGTTAAAAACTGTCCGCGAGCTACACGACCTGCACTAGAGCTTGCACGACGCTCATGACACTATTATTATGTTCTCCTCCGGGAACCCCATCTCTATAAGTATCTCCTTGACGCGATGCCGGTGGTCGCCCTGCAGCTCTATCCTGCCGTTCTTGTATGTGCCCCCAGTGGCTAGCCTCGACTTTAGCTCAGACGCAAGCTTCTTGAGATCTATCTCGCGCTCGTCGAGACCCTCTATTATCGTCACTAGTCGTCCATAGCGCCGCTTCTCAAGCCTGATCTTAATCACTTGCTGCTCCTTAGTCAACTGCTCGCATAGCTCTGGGGGCAGCGCTCCGCAGACCGAGCTTAGCTCCATACCCCGGACGACCCTTGTCATGATGAATGAGATGAGACGCCACTGTTTTAAGTGTTGTGTGGACTCTTGCCGTGATAGTGGGGACTGTGGAATGGTCGCCCAGCTCTATGCGCCCAGACGCCCGGAGGGCATCATAGAGCAGTATGAGCCTATAGACGATGAGAATGAGATTATATACAAGTGTGCGAGGTGCGGCGCCGAGATGACATACGCCGAGCTCAAAATGCTACCGAGCGTGAAGTGCATCAACTGTGGTTTTAGGGTGCTCTACAAGGTGAGGGCTAGGGGCAGCAAGATAATCCGTGCTATCTAGCGCTGCTCCTAGCCGCTACTACTCCTGCTGCGAACTCCACTATCGCTTTGGCCGCGAGTACCGACGTCACACCACCCGCGTCGTAGGGCGGCGAGACCTCGACAACATCCATACTGAGGCTCATACCCCTCAGGACTGCTAACCTCGCAACCTCGAAGACGATATCGAGTAGTATGCGGGGTGTTATGCCCTCCGGCTCGGGGTTCGAGACTCCAGGCGCAAAACCCGGGTCAACAACATCCATGTCGAGAGTCAAGTGTAGATGGTTACATACACTCTTCTCTATGAGCTTAGAGACCGCTGGTATGACTGCAGCGACACTCTCGTCTTGCAACCTGTGAGCATCTATCACGGGAACGTGATTCGCACGGGCGAACTCTAGCTCCTCGCGTACAAAGCCACGTACACCTGCAAGCACAACCGGGACGCCCACCTCACTGACCACTAGCCGCGCAAAGGTGGCATGCGAGACCCTTCTACCGGCATACTCCGACCTCATGTCCATGTGGGCGTCCAGCTGCACCATGCATGGCTTGTACCCGGCGCGTACAAGACCCTCAACGATACCGAGTGTTATCGTATGCTCGCCTCCCATCACAACTAGCGGTTTGCCCACACCCGATAGCCGCTCTACAGCGTCGCCTATAGCCTCCAGGGCCTTCTCGAGCGGCTGCTCTACCAGAGCATCACCCGCGTCATAGAAGCGTACATGTTCGTCCACGTCCAGCTTCCCACGCAAAGACCAGTACTCTATGTAGGCTGACGCCTCGCGTATAGCTCTAGGTGCGAAGCGCGTCCCTGGACGATAACTCGTCGTCTCCTCTAGGGGAGCGCCAAGAACAATCACTTGCGACTCGTCAAGCCCCCAACAGTACCCCGAGAAACACGTGGTGCGAGCGTATGACAAGTGCTAGCCCCGCTCACCACCCAGCCCGGCCATCCTCTCTAATAGGCTGGAGATCTGTGCTGCATGCTTCTCGGCATCTATCCTAACAGCCTCGAGCATATCTATAACCTCGCGGCTAGAAGCTAATCTCTTAGCCTCTTTGATCCTCACTATAAGGTAGTTGAGCACCTCGACGGCATCCATGAGCGCTGCTATATCCTGGCTTAGCCTCCCCTCCTTCACAAGCTTCTCGAAGAGACACTCAAGGTGAACAAAACCATCCCTAAGCACCGTGAACCTCTGACCCTCGATGATCTCATCGCCACAGATTACACAACGCCATTTGCGTAGCACGGTAGGAGCCCTATCCTACTAGTATCGCAAGGGGTTAACTAGGCTGGTTACTCCTCGGTCTCGGGTATCGAGGGCAACTCGAACACTATCTTCTCGTAGCCGCCTATGCGTTTACCCCTCCTACCGTATATCGCGAGAACCCCCGTCTCTGTAATCTCCCATTCCTCGCCATCCATGTCGACCTCTAGAATCTTGGTGCCCGGGGGGAACATCCAATAGGCTACATAGTCGTACTCTACGGTCTCCGACTCGTACCTGTTCTCGTATACGTTCACACCGGGTTTGAGGGGAGCCGCGAACCTGACCCCAAAGACGATTAGGGGGCTCGTCTTCCGGCCGCGAAAAGTAATGTCAACCAGGACGACCTTGGGTCGGACTCGTTTACCGTTCACTATAACCTCCTCCTGGTCTATAAAACTCTGCATGTTGTAATGCAGCTTTGCAACCTCTTCTTCGAGTAGCCGGCGGTTCCGTAGAACAGCATCATAGTAGCCAAGAGGGTCGTAGTACTCGAAGAGGAGGTAGTACGTTATGACCCGGTAGCCTACAGTGAACACACCCTCCGCGTGGACGGGGCGCACCTGCTCGGAAGCTTCGCGTAGGAACTCCTCACGTGGCCTCAGGCGTACCAAGTAGCCGACCCTATCTTACCTATCAGCCAGGCCCATTATCACCATTGGCTGTAAGCCTCGGCCCCGGAAGTTCTCATCATGTTGAAAAGGGAGGGGCTCGGGACCGGCCCCTTCTCTTCACCGGTCCGCATTGGGGGTTCTCGTCACCGCCCCTTGCGGACAACATAGTGGCTGTCGCATATGTGTACGTGACGCTCAATTATCAGCGCAACATCGCCATATACCCTCTTCAGCACCTCGACACGCAAAACTTCATCCGGGTGTCCTGTTGCTACAACCCTCCGGTTGAGCAGCACGACGCCCTTGGTATACTCGAGGAGCAGGGCTGGGTCATGACTAGCTACTATTACGAGCCTATCCTTGCTAAGCTCTCCTATCACGCGGGCCAACTCTACTCTACCACGCGGATCTACAGCTGAGAGAGGCTCGTCCATGAGTAGGATAGGCGGGTTGTGAACCAAAGCCCTGGCTATGAGCACCCTCTGCAGCTGCCCACCACTAAGCTCGGATACGCTCTTATGCCAAGAGTCTCGAGGCAAACCAACCTCGTCTAGAACCTTCTCCACGTGCTCACGTACCCATCGCGGCGTCTTCACTCTGGGCCACGGCCTCCGAAGCAACAGCGCTGAAGCCACTAGGTCGAACGGCGTGACGGGGAAGTCAAAGTGACCCACGTGCTCGTGTTGCGGCACGTAACCAATGTACTTGCCGGCTAGCTCCGGCTTACCCTCGACACGCACACCGTTTATCAGAACCTCGCCCTCACTAGGCTTGATCAGCCCAACTATCACACGGATTAACGTGCTCTTGCCTGCACCGTTAGGCCCGAGGAGCTGGTATAGCCCCGGCCCCTCAAACACAAGCCTATCAACATCAAGCACCGTGTCTCCGCGATAGGCGACTTTGACCCCATGAACCTCTACCCTAGTGTTACTCACGCTACTACCTACCCAACTGTGCACACAGTGCAACCAACCCTATAAAACACGTGCACATAAGGAACTTATCCCAACCCGAGCCTCGACAATATGCGCCGCGTTCTTCTCTCGACCCTAGTACCCTCGACGACCAGCGTTGCAGGCTCACGAGGAACTACACTACTAGCTCGTAGCTTCTCAGCAGCCACTCTAGCCTCTACCGTGACGCCACCGATACACTGGAGGCCCACGGCCTCACTCTCCAGGAACAACGCTATCGTCTCACCAGCATCGCGATAATCGAGCACAGTTAGACGCGCATCTAGAGGCGCTTCGAGCACACGTGTCTCTATGAGCCTCTCTAGCCAGTTTAGCGGCTCGGGAGCACCTCTAGCCACACTACTATCTATGTGCAGCAGTGGCGGGTGTACGGCGACAAGCGACTCCACGCCACTAGAGAGGAGAAGCACTGCAACCGATAACGGCACCCCATATACGCGGCTACGAGGCGCCTTAGATGGCAACGAGGAACACTTGACATGCCCGTCGCTCCATGCATACGCGCCCGCCGGGAGGCTAGCCACGAGCCTCTCGACCCCAGCCTCTATGGCGCTGACTGCGTATCCCGTCACCACCCGCTCCCAGCCGAGACAAGAGCCGGCATCCCAGGGATCCCAGAGCAGGGCGAAGATGTCACATCGTTTTAGTATGCGACGCAATGGCTTCGAGTCCGGCGGCGCATCCACAAGCCTGTAGCGAGCCTCTATAGGCTCTCGGAGTATCTCACCACATCGCCCATAGTCGTCTAGTATAGTAACGTCGTGGCCCAACGCCGCCAGGACATCAGCAACAGCCAGACTCAACGCCCCGAGAGGCGCTAGACAGACCCTCACTAGGCTCCCCCGCTATACGCTTAGACGCGAATATCATCCGGGAAGAAGCTAGGCTTCTCAACTATGTCGATAATAGGCACGGTAACCCAACCTGGCTTAGCAGTCTCGGATAGCATAACATGCTCGCCCTGCTCGTCAACCTTTACAAGCAGATAGTGCTTCTTACGCTCGTCATCACTGGCTTCGCGCGTGCAATAGTAGAGTATCGGGAGACCGTACAAGTCATAATAGTCGCGGAGCAGCGCCACCAGACCGTACACTAGCTTCCCGCCACTCTCAAAGCGTATCAGGTAAGCCGTCTGGCCCAGTGTCACAATGCTAGCCGCCATCCTCGCAAGGTCGTTGAGCGACGAGACGCGCACCGGGACGAGCTTCTCGCGCAGGCCTATCTTCTCGGCCAAAACTATACCACCAGTTGTTGGGGGCAGTGCCTTCGGGGGAAAAGTCAGCACCTTACTTGAGCAGACCTAGGTATAGCTTGCCTAGCTCGGGATGCGCAAGTATCTCCTTGGTCGTGCCCTCGTACGCGACCTTACCCTGCACAAGGATATACCCACGGTCGCCGATCTCTAGTGCTCTTTTCGCGTTCTGCTCTACGAGAAGAACTGTCAACCCACTATCAGCAATCTTCCTCACAATCTCTAGCACCTCCTCGGCGACACGAGGCGCTAGCGCCGCGGTAGGCTCGTCTAGCAGGAGTACCCGAGGCTCAGTGAGCAGAGCCTTGGCTATGGCTAGCATCTGTCTCTCGCCGCCAGAGAGAGTCCCAGCCCTCTGCTTCAGCCTCTCACGAAGCCGAGGGAACATCTCAAGAATCTCCTCTAGCTTCTTGCGGAAAGCCCTCTGGGGGTCACGCATCGCCTCTTTGCCAAGCTCACCGCGCTTCGCACGCACGCTAAACACTAGCCAAGATAGCTTCAGGTTCTCCTCTACAGTTAGGCTTGCAAAGACATTCCCAGTTTGGAACACATAGGCGAGCCCAAGGTATGGCTTCTTGTTGGGAGGCACTCGTGTCACGTCACGAGACCCTACTATTATCCTGCCACGATAGATCTTGGTAAACCCGAATATCGTCTTGAGCAACGTTGACTTACCGCTACCGTTCGGCCCCACTATCACCACAAGCTCGCCAGGGTTGGCATAGAGGTTCACGCCGTGGAGTATCTCTAGCTTACCATAGCCGGCATACACGTCCTGCACGCGCACCGGCAGCCCACGAGCAGCACCATCCATACGCTCGCCCATGCGCACCCGGTTAACGCTCCCACCCTAATCTACCCAGCTCTAATGTTCGGCGACTATCTAACCCAGGGAGTGTACAAGGCCCATACTACCAGATACGAGACGAGAGCAGCACAAACACTAGGCGCTAGAGAGCCGACTCTTCTCTTAACATAGTAGTTACGATGCTCGACACACTGTCTATCAAAATATGTGTATGTTTCGAACGCCTCTCTACGCCGCCATAATCATTGATGTGTTTTGTGGAGGTGCGAGGCACGCTGTGACAGAAGTGCATAGGATGTTCGTTCCAATGTTCTCCTCGTGGTGGCTTAACCTCCAAGGTATATCTCTGCTACAAGTGGGTTCTCGGCAACCTCGGCTGGCTTGCCCTCCGCGATTATCCTACCCTGGTGCATCACATAGACATAGTCAACATAATCGAATAGTATTTCTAGGCGATGCTCTATTATGAGGAACGTTATGCCCTTCTCCTCGCGTAGCCTTACGATACCCTCGAATATCTGCCTGGCGAGCGTCGGGTTTACGCCCGCCGCGGGCTCGTCGAGAAGCAGCATCTTAGGCTCGCCCATGAGCGCCCTGCCTAGCTCCGCGAGCTTCATCTGGCCGCCGCTTATAGCGTCAGCCATGTTACCAGCTACTGGACTCAAACCAACAAACGCTATGGTGTCAAGAGCCTTCTCGCCAGTCTTCAGCTCGAAGGGTACCCACCTGGACCATAGGATGGCGTTGCGCAGCATCTCGCCAGGATGGCCCTTGACACCGCCCGCAACGTTCTCAAAGACGGTGAGGCTTCTCCACAACCTCGGCGTCTGGAAGGTGCGCACAAGCCCAAGCTTGTATATCTCGTGCGGCGAGAGTCCATCTATTCTCCTTCCGTCGAACCATACCTGACCAGCATCCGGCTTGTAGTAACCAGCAATCACGTTGAACAGCGTTGTCTTCCCCGAACCATTTGGCCCGATGAGCCCCACTATAGAGCCTCTCTCGACGCGCAATGTTACACCATCAACAGCCCTAACTCCGCCAAAGTACTTCTTGACGTTCTCAACACAGAGAATGTACTTACTTGTGTCGCAGGGCGCAGCCCCACCGCCAACCTGTTGCTGCAACCCAAGCCTCGCTAGAATGGACGCTAGTCTCACGCATCCACCCGGGTGACAAGAACGCGCCACACACCCCGTATAAAAACGGAGGCGTGGCTAACCACCAAGGGGCTGATGACGTACTTTTCAGCCGACGCGTGAGGACCGCTTGCCGCGCTGACCCGCCTTTCCAAAGATCCTCGCTATCCTAGCGTAGAACGGCTGTAGGAACTCTGGCGTGACGCCAGTCCTCTCGACAAACACACGCCATATTGGCGTCTTGACCGGCTTCTCCGGGATTATACCTTGTGGCCTAAAGAACAGTATGAGCACCAGTATGACGCCTACCAGCATGTTGGCTACAAGACCCTGAATACCCTGTGCAATGTCGAGGGGCAGGCCCATACCCTGGAGTATGTACGACACTAGCACTTGCGACGCGTTGTAGAAGAAGTCGAACGCGATGACGCCGATAACCGCGCCTATATTGTTGCCGACGCCGCCGAGCAGCAGCATAGCTATCCAGAGGAAGGTGAAGTCTATCCTGTAGTAGTCTGGGTGTATGCTACCGACATACACTAGCACGTAGAGTACGCCGCCTAGAGCCGCCCAGACGCTAGAGAGCATTATGACCGTTAGCCTCGTGCGCGCCGCGTCTTTGCCCATGGCCTCTGCGGCAGCCTCATCGTCGCGTATCGCGCGGAGCATACGCCCGAACGGCGTGTTTAGCAGCCTTTCAGCCAGGAGTATGGATAGTAGCGCAGCTACACCTACTACTGCGAGCCTGGCGTAGCCAGCATAGTCGCCGAAGATAGTTGTGAAGGCACCGGTTTGTATCAGTATGCCGAAGGTGCCACCCATTAGCAGTGGGAAGTACGTGTATAACATCCATAGCAGGAAGCTAGTCATCAACAGTACTATTGCGAGGTAGTCTTCACGCAGACGGACTATTGGGTAGGATACTATCAGCGCGAATATGGCACCAAGGGCTACAGCCGCTAGCAACGAGAGTCCAAGCAACAGGAAGTAGTACTGCGGGTACATCTGGAATAGTGGAACGACATGCTGCGTGATCATCAATACGTAATAGTAGTCGCCGGGTGCACGACCCTGCCTCAGTATCTCCTCTATCGCCTTGGCGTGCTCCGCCGCCTCGGGCGGGACACCAGGCTGGTTTGCGAGACCAGCCAGCATCGGCACGATGATATAGTTTAGGACGAGGGCTGCTGCGAGACCCCCCATAGAGACGAACGCCACTTTACCGAAGTTTGGTATGCCAGTCCAGCCATACTCTAGGTTCAGCGACAACACTATGATAGTGAAAACTGCTACCTCGATCCAGAAGGCGACGCTAGTGAATATCGACAACACCTGCCACAACACTTCCAGCATTACCGGCCCGCCCTCCACCCACCGTCAAAACTAGCATTATAAGCCTGCACGCTCATAGCGCCACCTCTTCCAAGCCTCTTCTAGCCTAAACCACAACCTCTGCAGGTGCGGCGAGAGACCCTCCGGCATCACCATTAGCGACACTATAACGACAACTAGTGGCACCATGTATCCAAGGCCAACGTCGACTGGCAACCCCAGGCTCTTCAATGTCGGGATGAGTATCTCGCTAACCGGGTAGTACGCCAGAGATATTATGTACGCTGCTATCATCGCGCTGAACACGCTACCGAGACCACCTAGAGTCACGGATGCGAAGACGAACGCTAGCAACAACCAGCCAGACTCCATGGGGTGTGTTGCCGGTGCAGTCCAGGTGTACCATAGCACGCCGCCTAGTCCAGCCAAACCACCGCCTAGGAACCAAGCTATCAACTCGACGAGTGTAGTGTTGATGCCACTAGCCTCGGCTAGATCCGGGTTGTCTGCCACGGCACGCAGTGATACACCAATCATCGTGTACATGAAGAACAGCACCAGTAGTGATATGACCACGCCACCAACTATCCACGGCAACACGTCATTAAGCGATAGTGCAACACCACCGATATTCACGATCGTAGGACCTACACCCGCAACAATAATTCCTGTGCCAATGCTCAACACATACCATATGTAGAACGCGTGGCGCAGAACCAGCTCTACACCAATGCTCGCGACCATCAACTGGAGAGGGTTGGCACCACGCATCCTTAGAGGACGGAACACGAGCATTAGAGCTGCTACAGCCACTAGCCCTGCAAAAATAAACGCGAACGCCAGCCTGGCTAGCGTCATCAATCCATCGAATCCGCTCAGGCTAGGCTGTAGAGTCTCGGGAGCTACCCTCCCGTACGCTAGTAGCGTGAGCAGGAGGTATGCCACTATTCCTGCGACAGCAAAATCGCCGTGCGCGAAGTTAGCGACCCTGCTGACAGAGTATGTTATCGACAATCCCGCTGCCATTAGGGCTAGGGCAGTGCCAAATATTAGCGCGTCTATCACGGAACCCATCAAGTCAACCAATGCCACCATAAGCACTTGTCCCGTGGCGATTGGTGCGAGGATGAGCTGCGGGAAAAACCTTCGGGTGTGAATAATTGTGTTAGAAATAGAAGCTGGCTACGTTAACCCTTTACCAGCTCCTCGATCATGTTTGCTAGCTGCTTCACCTCGGGGCCGTAGTCTGGCTTGTCTGGCGTGTAGCCTAGCAGCTTGACAGTGCCGCCAAGCGCCTCGAAGTTCTCCTTGAATGCTAGTGCGATGCCCTCACCGTATGGGTCCTTACGGTATATCACGACAACCTTCTTGACACCCTCCTCATTGACCAGCTTGGCTAGTGCCTTACCCTGGCCGCGGTCGTTGCCAACCACTCTGAACACGTAGTCGTCCTTGGCTAGTGCTGGGCTGGTGCTGCTCGGGCTGATCGTTATCACCTTATGCTCGTTGACATAGTCGATGATGCCGCTGAGGGCGGCGCTGCTCGCAGTACCGATGATGAGCTTAGCGCCGTACTGCTCGACTAGTACCCTAGCGCCCTGTAGGGCCTGCTGTGGCTTGGTGCCGGTGTCCTGGACGACAGGCTTGAAGGTGAATGGAGCGCCTAGCTCCTTGAGGATCTCGTTGACCTGCTCAATGGCGTAGAGTGCGGCCTTGATCATGTTCTGGCCTTCTACTGCTAGACCGCCGCTCTGTGGTAGTAGGATACCAATCACAATCTCGCCCTTGAGGTTAGTGTTCTTGATCCACTCGGCGATGTACTCCTTGATGTTGTCAGGAGTTATCTTGCACATGTCGAGGCTTGGCTTGTACTGGTCGATGGGCACTATCTTGTCCTCGGCTGCGACATAGATGTACTTGTCGACGAACTTGCACTCGCCACCGCTGCACTCATAGGTCCAGATGCTGTAGTCCTGGTACTCTAGGTCACCGGTCTTCGGGTCTAGCGCCTTCCAGCCGCTCATGCCACAATACTCCTTGGATACCTCGAGTAGTGCCTGCTTGACGGCGTCGGCGTCGGTAGTGCCAGCCTTTATTATCGCTAGCATGCCGAGCATTGCAGCGTCGTAAGCGTATGGCACGAAGCCCTCAACGGTGATACCCTTCTCCTCCAGCTTGCCCTTTAGCTCCTCAAGGTACTTCGTCTTTGGCATGTAGGGGAAGGTGCCAGTGAGCTTCACCTTGTTGAGGAAGTTGCGTACCACCTCTGGGGCCTTCGCGGTGAGGGCCTCGCTGCGGATGCTCTCGCTGCTGAACCATCTCACCTTGCTCAGTATGGGTGTCTGTGCAGCATGCTGTATGATGTTGGTACCGTCGCTCTCGAATGCGACTATCAACACTGCCGTATCCTTGTAGACCTCGGGAGCGGCTGTGGCCGTGGCGGTTGGTGTGCTGGTCTCAACCGGTGTCGTCACGGTAGTGGTTGCCTGTTGACCACCCTGGTTGGCCATTAGGAGGGCTGCGGCAGCAATGACGATTATTATTATGACGAGGCCTACAAGAGCGCCCTTGGAGAGGGCCCTGTACATTTTCTCCCACCCCTAACCCACTGCGTCTATGGGGGGCCGCTACTCCCCCACCTATAAACTGCTCGTTCAATTTTAACTGATTAATTACTCGCTTAACCTGTACACGCGGTTAGACGAAATACGGCGTAAGACTCGAGGTCACAACAAGCCTATCTCCTTGGCAACCTCGAGCGCTAACCCTCCCCCACCGTACCTTGCCCAGACTGCGCAGGTGCCCTCGCTGCTGACCATGCAGGGGCCGTAGGGGTTGGCGGGCGTGCATCCGCGCAGGAAGTGTGGACAATCCGTCGGCTTGGCCAGCCCAAGTGTAACCTCTGCGCACCTACAGCCTGGTGGCAGGTCGTAACTGAAGCGCTCGGGGGTCAGCTCTGGGATACCATATTGCCTAAGCGCATCGTACTCCGCGTATTTGTCGCGGAAGGCTAGGCCGCTCTTCGGGACGAACCCTAGACCCCTCCAGGCTGCATCAACAACCTCGCAGCACTCGTTTATCGCTCTCTGTGCCGCCGTGTTCCCCTCCCATGTGACTGCCCTCGTGTACTCGTTGACCAGCTTCGCCTCGCCAGCTACAAGCTGCCGGAGTATCTCGAGTATAGCCAGGAGGACGTCGATCGGTTCGAACCCCGCGACTACCGTCGGTATGCCGTACTCTTCGGGCACAAACTTCCAGGCTTTCGCCCCAGTTATTGTCGAGACGTGGCCCGGCGCTATGACGCCACGGATGGGTATACGCTTCTTGTGTACCTCGAAAACATGCCTCATTATCGGGGGCGTCAACCTATGCACGTTGATAAACGTGAGGTTCCTTGGGGCCATCCTCCGGGCGACAGCCGATGCTGTAGCTGGCGCTGTTGTCTCGAAACCCACGGCCAGGAAGACACTCTCCTTGCCAGTCTCTCGCGCACGTTTAACCGCATCCACGACACTATAGACCACCTCTATGCTGCCGCCAGCTGCCCTAGCCTCGGCTAGGCTCCGTGGCTTACCGGAGCCTCGGTGAGCCGAACCTGGTAGCTTGTAGGCGTCGCCATAGGTGTACACGGTTATTCCATCAAGGGCGAGCTTGATAGCCACGTCAATGTAGTACGCTGGTGTGATGCACACGGGGCACCCAGGTCCCGCTACGAGCTCGACGTTGCTGGGCATGAGGCTACGTAGGCCGAAGTGAGTTATTGTCCACTCGTGTGTACCGCAAAAGTCCATTATCTTTACCGGCTCGTCGCCGAGCCTAGCCCTCAGCTTCTCTGCTAGTCTGTGTATCTTCGCCACTATGTCCTTAGCGATGGGGTTGGTACGGTACAACTCGACTATCCTGCGTAGCACTTGGTCACGCGTCTCTGTGGTATAGGCGCCGGGCTCGCGATAGTCGCTAGCCAAACGCTAACGCCCCCTTGGTAACGCTCAGCTGATTGTGTATAACCTTGGCTCTAGGTGCTAGCTCGGCTGTACCGGTTGGCAGCCGACACCCGGAATACCTCCCAGCGCCGTGGGTGCAGTACGGGGAGCAAGAGGGTCTTGAGCCGCGTTATACGCCTTGTGGTGTACGGTGCTGGCGATGCGTGCACACAGATGGCTATAGACGAGGCTATGGCGATATACGCTGGGTTTACTGGCGAGGGGCTCGCGAGGCTCTACTGGTTCGACCCGCCCTCTGTGACGCTCGGCTACTTCCAGCGTCTAGAGGAGGCAGTGGACCTCGAGGAGGCCAAGAGGCTGGGCGTCAACGTTGTTAGGAGGTTGAGTGGCGGGGGGAGCGTCTACCATGACCCTAAAGGCGAGGTGACGTACTCTATAGCCGTGCCGGAGGAGTGGCTTAGGGGCGTCGATGTGGCCGAGAGCTTCAAGTTGCTGGCAGGGTGGCTCGTCGAGGCACTAGAGAGGCTCGGATTCAACCCCACCTTCTCTGGGCTCAACGATATCCTCGTTAACGGTAGGAAGGTGTCTGGGAGCGCCCAGGCAAGGCGCTATGGTGCTGTGCTGCAACACGGCACGGTAATGTATGATACTGATCTGGAGGTGCTGGCTAGGGTTCTTCGCGTACCTCGCGGGAAGGGTAGAGACATACGCGTGAGGGTAACAACACTATCGTTAACCGCTGGGCGCAAAGTGACACGCGACGAGGTTGTAGAGGCGCTGCTGGAGTCCGCCCCAGGGTACTTCAGCAGGATGCTGCACGCCCGTGTCGAGATACATGATAGTTTACCTCGCCACGTCTACGAGCTTACGGAGGCCGTGAGGTGGAGGTATTGCAGCAGAGAGTGGCTCACGAGGAGGTAAGAGAGTGTAGAGTGAAACGCCCAGAAGGCAAGCTTGTCGCCGGCAAAATCGTCCTACACGACTGCAAGATAGCTGAACTTGAGCTCTGGGGAGAGTTCTTCGCCGACCCACAGCTAGACGAGCTACTAGACACACTCAAAGGCCTCGACGCGGACACTGCACTACAAAAAGCCAGAGAAATCCTAGATACTATCTTCGCCGAGCCCAAGAACGACATCATGGAATGCATAGAGAGGCTCTTAGAGGCCTGCCGAAGACAGTAGGGTCAGCACCTTGCCCCATCTTCACAGCCAACAGGGGCTCAGAGCCGGGGTGCGTGGAGGTGCCTCTTCACTCCCAATACACGACCAAAAAAGACCCAACCAGCTTAAGCTTTGAGCAGCATAGCATCACCGTGTCACCTCCACGTACCAACGGTTCCTCCTCACATCCCAATACTTCAATGGCAGAGGGAACCTCGCACCCTCAAACACAAGAGAACATGCCTCCTTGCTCATGTATGCGCCTTAATATACGAACAGCTTGCCAAGAGCCTGGCAACACGGTATAAGCGATTGACTCGCACACCACTACTCCATTGCTGAGTGCATAAGCTGATGCAAATAGATGCAGAAGCGGTGCTTGTTCCTTACTAACAACAACCATTATAGGTGCAACATCGTATAACCCCCATACATTGTGCCTTCCAAGTATAAATCCTTTGGAGAGAGAATCGTAGATGTTACCCAGTTTCTTTGACGCCCTTTTTATAGCGTCAATAAATTCGCGAGGTGTATCCTCTGGCAGGGCAAGCTTCAATTGATTAGGGTTAGTCACATCAGCTCGATATAACCACGGCTCTCTGTCAATAGCTGTCATCAATGCTAAGGCTATGGTGTCCGGTGTTCGCGGCGGTATCAACATACCACCGCGGCCTATGCTGTAGGCTTTCTTCCAACCACTACCACTCCATTCATCAACGAGTTTCCTTATCTCATTATTACTGAGTTTATGGGGATATTGCGGCATCTCACCTTCGACAAAGGGACATGAATAAATCGGGACAACATCACACACCTCTTTTCTAACTAACCCAGGTAGTGTTACTTCTCTACTCATCACTTCGTCGACAATTCTTTCCGGAACCAGTAGGTTGATAACACCCCTGATTACGCCTCCTATGTCCTGTAGTAAATTCTTTACATTTGTAACAAATTCGCCATAAGGAATGCGATTCGTGTACCACGTTCTATCAATACTTACTTCTACGTGTTTGTTGAAGAAGAGAGTTACCATCTTTAAACCTAGCCACTCAACGCTCTTTATGTGACCTGCAGGTAGCCTAGCTTCCCTTATGCGTTGCAAGTTCCTCCTTACAGCACGTTCATGTGCGCCATACTTCCTGCTAAGCTTATTGAGTTCAGAACGAAAATCATAACATGATAACAACCAGGATAGCCTCAACATACCAGCTAATTGCTCTAGTTGAACGCCTCCAGCCAGCAACATCAGTCTGTCACCAACCTCCTCATACTCTAACGACCACGCACGGGGTGAGAGATATGCGCATGGTGGCTAAACTACTACGTCTGTTAGCTAACCCGCTAGCTACCAAGCTGGCAACTCTTGCAATACTACTTGGGATCTCTGTTGCAACCCGCGGTGTAATACAGGCACTGGACAACGACGGCATCGAAGATCCATGGTCAGTGTACTGAGATGGCGCAACTAAAAAGAGCTATGACTGCAGAAGAACTTTTTTCAATACTCTTTGACACTACCTTGTCTTTTCATCATCTTCACATCTATTCCTCAGCCATCCCTCTTATCGCGATAAACATCGATTACACCATGTGACACCCCATATCGTACTATTCGACTATTTCTTGACCTCTTGCCCTACTCACTAACTTTTTCGAATAAACACCCCTGCAACACATGACTTATCATTCGCGTTTTATATTCCACAAGTTCTCATTAACCCCATATCTCACAGAATGGGGCCGTTGACGAGCTACGCCTTCGCTGAAGATTTAGTGATGAGCACCGGCTGCTGGCGGAGGCCTCATATAAAGCCCCTGCTGCTGAGCCGGATGGTGGGGATAGAGATGCCGGTCACGGACCCCGTGAAGGTTGCGATAGTCCGTAAGCGTGTCTTGGAGAAGCTTGTGTGCAGGAAGTGTGGTGCTCTTAACCCGCCGGGCGCGACCAAGTGCCGCAGGTGTAAAAGCAAGAACCTTAGGCCCAAGCACGCCGAGCGTGGTATGAAGAAGTGATGTGTCCTTCCGCCCCGGTTGTTATTTCCGCTCGCTGTTGTTCTGGTTGTCCGGGTGGACGTCTCCTTTAAGCGGCTTGGCTTGTTACCCGCGTATCCTCTGGGGTTTGCAATAGAATGCTGCTCGGGATGCTGCGCGGAGGAGCGGTTATCGCTGTCCTATTGCTTCTCGGGTTGGCAGTGCACGCTGTCTCTGCGGCTGTCCAGCCGCCTACCGTGGTGATACATAGCGATGGCGTTGTTGAGGTTACGCTTCGCGTGCACGTGGAGGCTGGGGTCACCGAGGTTGCTCTCCCGGTGGAGCCCATACCCGAGACTATAATCGTGAATATGAGTGGGCGGCTCGTGCCACCCGTCTACACGAATGGAACACTTTACGTATTTTCGAGTAGCGACGGCGATGCCGTGATAAGCTATGTGGCTAACGTCACTGAGTCACTAGCGGGCCTTTCTTTCCGTCTCCGAGCCCCAGCGCTTCTAGTCGTTGAGCCTGGCATAGTTCTGTTGACGTTGCCCGACGCGGCTGATGTCAAAATCTCTGATAGCAAGCTTGTCATGTTCGTCGTCAACGATACTGTTATCGAGTATAGGGTTGCAGGCTCGAGTGTAGCTGGTACGACGCTGGAGACGCACAGCACCTCGAACATGGAGGCCGGGATTACCCGCCAGCAGGTCGGCACTACCACCACGTCTTCTATCTCCACGTCTTCCTCTCCAGGAGTGATAGGGTTGACTGGAGTCACACCCTGGGTTATAGTGGTGCTTGTCGCCGTCTTGGTTGGTGTGGGCGTTTACTCCTTGACGCGTAGACGCCGAGAGGCTACTCCCGAGCAGCAACCAGTGCTCGTCGAGGGCTTGGACGATGTTGATCGTATGATAGTTGAGAAGTTGAGGGAAGCTGGTGGCTCGATGCTTCAATCTGAGCTTCAGAGAGCCCTCGGTCTGCCGAAGTCGACGCTTTGGAGGCGGGTACAGCGACTACGTAAAATGGGGATTGTAGAGGTGCGTAAGGACCCGCATGGCCGCAACCTTGTGGTTCTCCGGGTGAAGAGGTGACGCTCGTTTCACGGCCGTGGAACGGGGTGGAACGGGGGTCCCTCAAACGGGGAGGAGACCCGGGGGTAACAGTGGAGGTGGAGGATATGGTATCGACTAGGGCTGTGCTTGTTGCGGCTGCGCTCCTGGCTGCCCTACTCGTGACTGTCGCTGCA
Organism: Pyrolobus fumarii 1A; assembly: GCF_000223395.1. GTDB lineage: Archaea > Thermoproteota > Thermoprotei_A > Sulfolobales > Pyrodictiaceae > Pyrolobus > Pyrolobus fumarii. Next base: position 683,043 of record NC_015931.1, read on the forward strand.
CCTATGCTGGAGGCGAGTAGCGTTGACGAGAGAGCGAAGCTCGAAGCGAAGGCTAGGGCTGCCCAGCTACTGCTAGAGAGGCTGTCCGAGTCGGTGAAGCTACCTGACGAGCTGCGAGATAAGATAGATGCTATACTTGCCGTTAACGTGTCAGAGGCTAACACCACTACGCTGGAGTGGATTGTCTCAGAAGCGCATAGGGTGTTCACAGAGGTACGCCAGTTGCTCAACACTACTGGCGAAGAGGCGGGCGTCGTCCTCGAGAGGTTGAAGACTGTTGTACTGGAGAGGCTCGAGATGATCTCAGAGAGGCTGGGCATTAGAATACCAGACGACGTGAAGGCTAGGATCGTCAAGGCGAGTAGCCTAGAGGAGCTTTTCGAGGCTACAACCGAGGCTCATGAAGAGATACTGGAGGCTGCTGCCGAACACGCGCTTAATGCGACTGTAGAGGTGCTTGAGGGCACTCGTGTAGAGGAGAAGGCGCTGAGAGCAACGTACCGTGTCGTTAGCAAGGCTGTTGCGGTGCTCGAGAGAGTGTATAAGCTGTTAGAGGAGCGTGGCGCGTCACCTGAGGCGATCGAGGCTGTTCGTACCGCTCTACAACACCTCATCAAGGCTAAGGAGGCTCTCGCCAATGTAACTATCAATGCGACTGGCGGGGCGCTCAACGAGACTAGACTCGCTGAGAGAATACTAGAGGAGATAGGCGAGCTGCGCGACGAGCTTCACGAGCTTAAGGATAGGTACCCGAATGTGACAGCCATAGATAGGCTACTTGAGAGGCTGGATAGGCTCGAGAAGAGCGTGTTAGAGAAGGGTGTGACTGCTGCAACACTAGCCGAGCTCAGAGAGATCAAGGTTAAGGTGAAGCTGCTGGAGAGGACGCTTGACCGGATAGACGAGCTTAGAGAGGAGATTAGCGAGCTTCGAGCAAAGATTGAGGAGCTTCGAGCAAAGCTGAACGCAACCGATGCTCCGGAGAGGTACCGCGCTAGGATACAACAACTACTCGATCATGCCGAGCATCTCCTAATGAAAGCTGAGGATGAGCTAGAGCGAGGTGCCGTACTTGCCGCTGCCGAGCTTATAGGCAGGGCGAGAGAGGCGTTGAAGCTCGCTGAGAAGCTTCTTGAGAAGGTAGAGAGGATTAGTGAGGAGCTGGACGAGCTGCGCAAAGAGCTTGAGGAGCTACAGGCTAAGCTTCAGGATATACGTGCTAAGCTGGAGCAGGTTATAGACGAGGTGCCCGAGCGTGTTGCCAAGATGCTTGAAAGAATGCTATCCAAGGCGGAATCTATGCTCGGCGACGCCCAGAGGCTTATCGAGGAGGGTAAGGCCGTTGAGGCTAAGAAGCTGTTAGCGGCTGCTCATAGGCTAGTAGATCGCCTAGAGGATGCTCTCGACCACGCCCTCAACCATATAGAGCATCACAAGGAACATCATGAGGAGCACCACAAGGAGCACGACTAACAACACTCTTAGAATCTCGAGACGAGCTTGCTTCCCGTGTCTCTCGCGCCTAGCCAGTTTTTAATAGCCTAAGCCGAGACCCACATTCCAACATTACTCCGTTTGTCACTATCATGTTCTAATTGTCACACGCCCCGTATAAATTGGGGGACCTGGAGGAAGCGTTGCCGGTGACCCCGCGTGGCCAAGAAGGCTGTCTGCCCAATATGCGGTGGCGATGTTGAACTACCCGATAACGTAATGGATGGCGAGATCGTGGAGCACGACTGTGGGGCAATGCTAGTCGTGAGGATCCGGGATGGCAATGTTGTTCTAGAGCAGTTGGAGCGCGTTGAGGAGGACTGGGGAGAGTAGAGGCTATGCGCATAGCAATCGTTTATGACCATCCGCGTGTTGAGGAGAAGAGGTTAGCTGAGGAAGCGAGGAAGCTTGGTCACGAACCTGTCCTCTTTAATATTGACTCGTTGCTCTTTCGCCTTGATAGCCTGGAGCGCATTCTAGGCGATGTTGATGTAGTACTTCAGAGGGCGGTGAGTTACTTCAAGGCTCTCGAGTCTACAAGGATACTCGAGGCTGCCGGCTACACTGTCATCAACAATAGTTTAGTGCAGCTTAACTGCGGCGACAAACTATTGACAACGATCTTGCTTGCTAAGCATGGTGTGCCAACACCGCGTGCATACGCTGCTTTTTCGCGTGACACTGCTGTGCGGGCTGCAGAGGAGCTTGGATACCCCGTTGTTGTCAAGCCCGTCATTGGTAGTTGGGGTAGGCTTGTGGCTAGGGCTGATTCCAGGGAGAGTCTAGAGGCTGTGATAGAGCATAGAGAGGTTCTCGGCCCGGCTTACTACAAGGTTCATTATGTGCAAGAGTATGTGCGCAAGCCTCTACGTGACATACGCGTATTCGTGATTGGTGATGAGGTTCCCGTGGCGATATACAGGGTTAACGAGCGTCATTGGAAGACTAACACGGCACTAGGCGCCAAGGCCGAGCCTGCGCCAGTGACCCCCGAGTTACGTGAGTTAGCGCTTCGCGCGGCCAAGGCTGTGGGTGGCGGTGTGCTTGGTATAGATGTGTTTGAAGACCCGGAGAGAGGCCTCCTCGTGAACGAGATTAACGCGAACTCGGACTTCAAGAACACTGAGAGGGTGACCGGGTTTAACATGGCTAGGGCTATCGTCGAGTATGCAGTGTCGGTCGCGAAGAGGTGAATGGAATGGATAGGGTAGAGGTGCTTCTGGATGAGGCTAGGCGTGGCGCTATAGAGGGTGACGCTCGCCGCGCATGTGAAGCGGCATTAAGGCTGGTTGACGTTGTGCTCCGCGAGGGGCCTAGGGTTGCACAGGAGTCTGGGCGTGGGATTGAACCCGGTGATGTACTACTAGCTGAGGCTCTGAGCTTGAGAGCAGAGCAGGTGAAGGAGGAGCCCAAGGCGGACGAGTGTCTGGAGCTCGCAGAGGCTGCATTCCGCCTCTATAAGCGGCTCCAGGGGATGGAGTAGAGTTCGCAGTGTGTTGCCCGTTTTAGCCTCTGCCTTACTTTCTACTCGCGTGAGGCGAGTGTCCCTTGACACGTTGCTGGCGCGAGCTGAGAAACGACCTCGAGATGATACCCGAGATCGTCGAGAAGCAGATCGAGGAGACGATAGTGCCGGAGGGTCTTGGCGAGCAACGACTTGTGTTCATTGGCAGCGGTGATTCTTTCGCGGCCGCACTTGTAGCCGAGCATGCCGGCATAGGCGTCGCACGCGATCCTCTTGATGTGCTAGTGGCTGGCGTTGATGGGCCTGGCGACGCTATACTCCTAAGCGTTGGTGGGCGCTCAAAACGAGTTGTTGACGCGGCTCGTTTCCTGTCTTCACGTGGCTTTCGTATCATAGCGGTCACGGGTAACGAGAGGAGTCCTCTCGCACGCACAGCACACGTTACCGTGAAGCTCGTCTATTCTGACCTCGCCTGTGGCATGGGCGCCGCACGCCATGTCGCTATGCTTGCAGCGCTCTCCGCATTGTTCAACGCTAGACCTCGTATACCCGAGAAGCTTGTTGAGGAGCCCCTGCCTTTCGACCCTCAGGCTGTGTACGCGGGTGTGGGCGTTGGTGTAGCCTCTGCCCTGTTCATGGTGTTGAAGATCTGCGAGTTGCTCGCAGACTGCGCCACCTGGTGGCATCTAGAGCAGTTCGCACACGCACCTGTCTATGGCACGAGAAGCAATATACTCGTCGTGTATCCCGATCCTCGTTGTGAGAGGAGCACGCTAGAGGAGTATCTCTCGGCCTTCCGGGAGGCCGGGTTTGAGGTCACCACTGTACCCGTGTTGAACGACCCTTGGTCTACAGCTATTCTCCACGCTACGCTGGCCATCTCCAGTGCTGCAGAGACCGCCTTCAGTCGCGGCATTGAGGAGCCGGGATATCGTGCACATCCCGCGCTTAGCAGGCTAACCAGGCTGATCTACCTAGAGGAGTAGAACCTCTCGAGGACCGGTATGTAGTGGTCTAGAGGCTTCCCGTCATGGTGTATCGCGAGGCCTATTCCTGCTCTCCTCGCGCCTTCCACGTTGGGCTCATAATCATCTATGAATGCTGTTTTCGCTGGGTCCGCGCGAAGGAGTTGCATCGCCGCCTCGTATATCTTTGTGTGTGGCTTGCAAAAGCCGACAATATCGCTCGTAACCACCGTATCCACGAGGTGGGCTAGATCGTCACGCTCTAGAAGTAGACGTACGCATTCGTAGCACCAGTTGTTCGAGACTATGCCGACCAGTATCCCGTTTCTCTTGGCCCATCTTAGCAGCTCGTATGTACCCGGTGCTACGTATACGCCAGACAGCACAGCTGATTGCAATACCCTTGCTAATGCCTCTGCCCTTGAGGGGGTCGGCGTCAAGCCGTGTTCTGCGAGGAGCACGGCAGCCGCATACACTATACTTTGTTGCACGGAGACATCCAGCCTCCACGTGTCCATTACACGCCTCACGCTATCCGGCGTCGCGTCGGCCCCTAGGGCACGTAGATGTCTGGCAGCAGTCTCGTAGAGAGTCTCCTCGTACCACTCATTTGTGAGGTAAATGACGCCACCTAAATCCAGCAGGAGTGTAGGGTTACGCGGCAAGGCGCCTCCTCATGTATTCGAGGAGGCCGCCCGTTGCCAGAATTTCAGCTACAACACCCCGGAAGGGCGGGAAACGGTACGTCAACACCCTACCATCCTTCTTGATGAGCTTCGCTACACCCTCGTCAAGGTTTATCTCTATCTCGTCGCCCTCCTCGGCCGCCTCCACGAGCTCTGGGAGCACTATAACGGGGAGCCCGTTGTTAATCGCGTTACGGTAGAATATTCTCGAGAAGCTCTTCGCTATGATGGCCTTGACGCCTGCAGCCTTGAGAGCTATCGCGGCTTGCTCCCTGCTACTACCCATACCAAAGTTCCTACCCGCGACCAGCACTACACCCTTGGACGCCTTCTTGGGGAACTCCGGATCCAGAGGCTCCATAGCATGCTCGGCAAGCTTCTCCGGCTCAGTATATACCAGGTAGCGGGCAGGGATAATCACGTCGGTGTCGATGTCATCGCCGTACTTGAGCACAGGGCCCTTCACGACACCCAGCTTCAAGAGAGGTTCACCACACGTCTGGCCTCGCTATCCCAGGCTATAATCCAGCTGTCTACTCGGCCAGCTTCACCCACACACTCTTCAACTCCATTATCCTTGTAGCGCAATCTATCCTTCTGGGTAGCACAGCGTTAAGCCCATAGTGCCAAGGCGCCACAATGATGCCCTCCGGCACATTCTCGTCGGGTATCAGCCGGAGGCGTATGGCCCCTCTCTCCGTCTCGAGCCTAGCGTGACCGGCGCCAGCCTCCTTAGGGTTGACTCGTGCGTATAGCTCGCCGCTCACATCTAGCATCGCGTTTGTACAGTAGCTCACCGGGTCTCTTGCAGTCACGAGCACCTTCCTATCACCATCGGGCACGACCGGCTCGACCGGCGGGTATAGACGGACGCGTATCCTCGAGACACGCCTGGGCAGGAGGTACTCGCCTCTCTCCGCAACCGCCTTGGAGAAGCCACGGTAGCGTGGGACGAGCCTCTCTATCTCCGGGTGAACCTCTCGCGGATTACTCCACGGTATCTTCTCGCCTACACCCAGGCGCTCAGCCAGACTCTTGATTATCACTAGGTCGGGTTTAGACTCGGCGGGCGGCTCTCTAACCGCGCTACTCCACTGTACACGACCTTCCGTGTTGGTCGCAGAGCCCTCCTTCTCACCCCACGCTGCCGCTGGCAACACAACATCCGCCAACTCTGCAGTCTCGCTACGAACCACATCAACCACGATGAGCGCGTCTAGCTTTGATAGCTGCTCCACGCCACTCGGGTGCGAAGCACCACTATTCTCGGCGAATATGACCATTGCTCTAACGCGGCGCCCAGCCTCCTCGAGCATCATTGTCTCGGGTAGGCCGCTGGACTCGGGGAGCTTCACACCCCAAGCTTCTTCGAATATCTTGCGCACCTCTGGGTCATCCACACGTTGGTAGCCAGGGAGGAACTCTGGCAACACACCCATGTCGTTAACGCCCTGGACGTTAGCTTGGCCGCGCACCCCTCCGACCACACACCCTCTTCTCCAAAGCCAGCCTCGTAACGCTGCTATCGTGACAGCCCAGCTGATAGCTGGGCGAGGCTCTACGTGTTGCGTTAGCCCCATACCCCAGAGCACACTGCCCCTCTCGACGTCAAGAAGCCTGGCAGCTTCCTCTACGAGAGCCGGGTCGCTCCCAGCAGCCCTGGCCGTGGCCTCGGGGTCTATCTCGGCTAGCGACGCTAGCACCTCATCCAAGTTCTCTATGTTCTCCTTCGCTTCCGGCGCGATACCCCGATCCGCAAGCACTCTTGCAAGCGCGGCGAGCAGTAACGAGTCACCACGCGGGTAGACACGTAGCCATACGTGCGCTGCTCTCGCTGTTTCACTCCTCCACACGTCAACCGCTACAAGCTTCGCCCCTCTCCTAACCGCGCCTAGGACATAGCGTGCGAAGAGGACCGGAGCGGTTACCGCCCCGTTCCAACCGACTACTAGGATAGCCTGGCTATCCAGCATCTCTGAGAGCGGCGCCGTGAGACCACCAAACCCGAGTGTCTCTACGAGTACCGACAGGGTGGGGAAGTGGCAGAGCCGAGAGCATGTATCTACGTGGGGACTGCCTAGCATCCGTGCAAGCTTTTGGAGCGCGAAAGCCTCCTCGTTGAACAGTTTAGACCCGCCTATGAAGCCTACCGCATCCCACCCGCCATGAGCGGCTACAACGTCGCGTAACAGCTTCGCGGCTTTTTCTAGCGCCTCGCTCCACGATGCCTCACGTAGCTCGGAGCCTACCCTGACAAGCGGCCTTCGCAGCCGCCTCTTGCTCTCCAGGTAGCCACTTGCTATGGAGCGCCCGCGTGCGCATAGCATCCCACCAGATACTCCATTCGCTCCCACCGCGTTGCTATCAACGAGTTTCAGTTTGCACCCTACACCACAGTAAGGACAGACGATGCTAGCCTCCAAATCGCTAGCCCCGGCGGCCCTCCCCGTGAACGGGTTATGAGGCTCGCCTTCACCCGTACCTGACTCGTGTGGCTCGTGTATAGGCGGGCCGCATAAACCGGGTTTACCCGGCCGCGTTAACAAACACTGGGCGAAATAGTTGCCCAAGGTTGATGCCGGCTGGCTCCTAGTGCCCATAGAGGAGTTGATGAGAAGCAGCATAGAGAGGCTCTCCTGGAGTGTCGAGTGTAGGTGCATTCTCGTTGACGAGCCTTTCACAACAATAGTTGAGGAGTCTGGAGAGCGTATCCCCGTAGCCGTAGGCTCTGGTAGTATACTCTGCCCTCCCGAGTGCAAACCGCCACTGAGGCACGTCGAGCTTGCCGTTCCAGCATGGGCTAGGGGCGTGGTGATAGAGGGGGACGAGTGCCCCGCAACCGGCGACGTTAACGTTCTCGGCATGCTCTCGGACTTGACTGGTGTCACGCTGGTCGACGCGAGCGTGGATAGGGTGCTTGAGGAGGGTGGTGTGGCCGCGAAACCCTCTAGCCTCGATCTAGAGCCTCTGGGAGAGTCATGCGGTGTAGCCGAGCCTATGCTGCCGACACACCCTCTAGCAGCTCCCCTGGCTGACAACCCACGCCTATGTGTAGACGAGGTGGTCGCGCCCGTAAGGGGCGGTAGGTGGTGGGGCGGCGCCCCGCTAGCTAGACTCGGCAGAGTGATCCTCGCCTATCGCTATGGCGTTGTGAGGGGGTGGAGGCCCGAGGCCCTACTCTTAACCGCGAGACCCTCTCGGGATGCACGCAGACTTATTCTCAGCTATGCGCTTGGAGTGTTACATGCTTGTGGACGACGGGAGTAGCGGGGCTTGCTTAAAAGGGGCGTTAGTCTAGGCGCGTTGACGGGTGGCGCATAGTCTTGCAGACCATGCGCGACAAGTACTGTGAGGAGACGAGGGGTAAGAAACTCGACCTTAACCTAGGCGAGGGCTACGAGGTTGAAGTTGAGTGCGACTGGTATAACAAGCTGATTCGTAGGAGGGAGCTAGACCTGCTCATAAAACACATTGGAAAGCCTACACCCTCGCGTCTCCAGCTGCGCCAGGCCGTAGCCAACGCCCTCAACGTTGACCTCAAGCGCGTGTACGTCAGGAGTATTCAGACCGAGTACGGTTGGGGCGTGACACACGCCGAGGTGCACATCTACGACGATCCGGAGAGGGCTAGGAGTTTCGAGCCGAAGCACATCAGGATTAGGAACGCCACGCCAGAGGAGCTAGAGGAGATGCAGAAGAGGGGCGAGCTAGAGTAAGCGGTGGGGTGAGCAGTCGTGGCGGGGAAGGAGCTCAAGCTCTACATCCACAAGCTCTACGAGTACAGCTACGAGAAGTTCGAGAAGGGAGAGAGGCCCTTCATCAAACCAAAGAACAAGAAGTGCCCGCGTTGCGGCAGCTTCATGGCCTATCACAAGTGGCCTGTACCTAGATGGCACTGTGGCAAGTGCGGCCACACCGAGTTCATCAAGGAGAAGAAGTAAGACCCTCGCCCCATGGGTGCTTTTATGCTAAAGCCTTGGGAGCTAATTGGGATCAAACCTAGTGTTTACATTTCCGGCCTTTGCTATTCCATCCTTCGCCTTGAGCCTTGGAGCACTTGCAGCGTAGGCTGCGTGTACTGCTATGCTACATGGTATCGCGGCCCCCATGGTAAACCCAAGCCGCAGCCAGCTATACTCAGACTATTCACCAAAATTGCTAAGAGACTGTCAAGATCGAAGCTGCTGCTGCCCTTCTTCCGCCTAGCGACACTCACAGAACCCCTCCAGCAGCAGGAGAGCGACATGCTACTCTCTTACCGTATACTCTCAACAGCCCTGAGACACGATGTACCCATAATCCTCAACACGAAGTTACCATCAAGACTACTCCGCGACCCTTGGCTTAGCTTGATAGGCGAGATGGCAGACCGTAGCCTTATACTCGTCCAGGTTAGTGCCGCGCTACCCGACGAGCAGGCTAGGCTGCTTGAACCCAATGCCGAAGACCCGAACCAAAGACTAGAGGCTATACGAGAGCTTACAAGACACGGTGTACCAACGGCTATACGTGTACAGCCATTGATACCAGGGCTGGAGAGGCACCATGAGCACATACTCGTCGAGGCTCTCTCCAGAGGCGCGCGTATGGCGATAGGCGAGTCTATTCGCCTATCACCCCGTGAGGCCGCGATACTCGAGAACCTCCTCGGGATAACCACTGAGGGCTGGGAGCCTTACGAGCTACACCATGTACCCGGTCGTACGGGGCTTCGGCATCCACCTCTAGGGTGGAGACAAGGTATCCACACACGACTCTCGGGTGTAGCCGACGGCCTCGGAGCAACATATAGTACATGCAAAGAGGGGTTCACCATGCACAGCATACCTGGAGACTGTTGCGACGCTAGCCTCGTGTTCCCTTGGGCTGCATTGCGCCCAACCTTGCACGAGGCTAGGCTCTTCCACCAAGAGCGAGGCCGCTGGCCTAGCATAGAAGAGCTGTGCGAATACGCAAGGAGCCTCGACGAACGTTACGTATGCGGTAGCATACTTAACACGTATCCTCAGCCTGTGGCAAGAGCATTTCGCGTACACGAGAAGAGGCTCTCAAGGATACTTGCAGGGCTAGCACGCGGCGACAAGAGCTACTACAAACTACTTGCAGACACACACTAACCGCCTCGGGAGTTATTCTACCTAGTGTACAGTCTCCAATTTACCGGGAACCGCCTGAGATAGTCGACGTCTCTCGCGTATAGGAGTCGTATATCGTTGATACCCAGTAGGGCCATTGCAAGCCTCTCAACACCCATTCCCCATGCCGCTACTGGCGCATCCACACCAAACGCCTCTAGTATCTCGGGGCGTATCATGCCAGAGCCCGCTACCTCTATCCATTGTCCACCTATCCTGACATACACCTCAGCCGAGGGTTCTGTGAAGGGGAAGTATGCTGGCTTAAACTTCACATCACGTATCCCTATCCTCTCGAATATCTCCTTGAGCAGCCCGAGTAGCCCGCGGAAGCTCATCCCCTCCTCAACAGCTATGCCATCTAGCTGGTGGAACTCTGGAAGGTGACGAGCATCCACGACATCTGGGCGATATACGCGACTCAACACAAAGGCACGGAATGGCGGCTTGGGGCGTAACGCCAAGAGTCTAGCCGATACCGCAGTCGTATGGCTGCGAAGCACAAGACGCGAAGCAATATCCCTACTCCACTTGTACCCCCATCCTTTCTCATGCATTCTACGCACCGCTTCTACGAGCTGCTCGTGCGGCAGGTCGCCAGCAGCCGGCTTCTCAACACGGAATGTATCGTGGATCTCGCGCGCCGGGTGGTCCTGCGCCTGATAGAGTGCATCGAAGTTCCAGAATTCTAGCTCTACTAGAGGCCCCTCGTACTCGACGAAGCCCATCTCTCTCATAACATCCCTGAGCATCTCGAGGAACTCTACATAGAAGTGTAGACGGCCCGGGTAGCGGCGAGGAGGCTCGGCCTTCAAGTTGTAACGGCGTAGACGCACCTTCCTCCAAGCACCGCTCTCGATAAGCTCGCGTGTAAGGGCACCAACCTCCACCACAGCCTCGCGGAGAACCTCGTCGAGGGGCCTAGTAGGCTCTAGTATCGCGACTCTCTTCTTCTCACATACAATCTGTTTTCTCCTAGCCAACTCTTTCGCTACACTCTCCAAGCCTGGTGGTATCCTGCCGCTCCTAGCAACCTCCTCGAGCACCCTTCGCTCATCAACAGCCTCGCCTCTCGCCAGGAGCTTGACACGGCCAGCTTCGATACGCACCCATCCTCTCCTAGCGGCATTACCTATCGCGGGGCCATAGAGCGAGCCTAGTTCACGCCTAACCTCTTCTATAGCCGCTTCTCCTCCTCTCTCCTCAAGGAGCTTTACGAGCCTCTCTTCGGGCAGTCCCTTATCGAGGCTCTCCCGACCCTCGTCTGTAAGCCTACACTCGAGGAACTCCTCCTCAACAAGCTTGAACACACCCTTCTCCACAAGGAGTCTAGAGAGGGCCTCGACGCGGCTCCTATCCATGCCTATTCGCTCGGCGAGCTCCGCTGTGGTCATCCTCCAGCCGCTCACGAGCCCTTTAGACACTAGAGTCTCGAGTAGCTCCCGCTCACCAGGCGATAATGTGACCGGCAATGATTACTCCCAACGTCAAGCCAAACGAACCCAGTATAAGGAAGCTTACTGGCCGCACCTGGATCCTAACGTGTTTCGTTATACAGCCTTGTTCTCTTCTGCTAGTTTCCGCGCCACCTCTATCGCACGATGTATCAACTGATACGCTTGGGGTGCAACGTGCGACGGGAGTATTAGCAGTGTATCCGTGTAGCACGAGACGACTTGCGTTATGTTGACCCCGTTTACCGCTAGCAGGGTCGCTATGTAGGCTATGAACCCGGGTGTGGTGAGTATCTCGGGCGGGCTTACAAGCACTATAGCAGTTTGTCCACTCAGCTCCTCCAGTATCTCGCTTGCAGCACCGCGTATATCCCCAGCATGCTCCTCATCGACTATTATGGTGAAGGATGCCACACCTTGCAGCACATGGAAGAGTCTAGCCTCAACTAGCAACCGCGAGATTAGCGGCTCTATACGCGTAAACGCAGACTTTGGTATCGTGAACACCACTACGCCTTCGCGTAGCTCTGCCCTCGTTCCTGCAAGAACCCTAAGTAGCTGCTCACAAGTCAAGCCATAGCATATATCGCTGCTAGAGTTCCTCCAGCGTATCAATCTCATCTTTACCGCCGAGTCGCTCGGGACGCGGACGCCCATCCTACCAGCTATGCTGGCAACCAGCCTCGCAGCGGCCGAGTAGTTCACCACACCTTGCAACACGCACCGTGCCACACAGGGATCTATCACTTGCAGGAGCCCCTCGACACCATCGCTTGCCACGCAACTACACCGTTACATTTGGAACGAGAGACTGCTATATAGCCTGCACTACGGCTAGTCGCAACTTCGGGGTTCCGCTCTGTGAGGGTCGTCGTCGCGTACTCTGGGGGTTTGGATACATCCGCGATAGTCGCAATGCTTGCACGAGAAGGGCACGAGGTGATAACGGTCACAGTCGATGTTGGCCAAGAGGAGGAGTTGAAAGGAGTCGAAGAGAGGGCCTACAAGCTTGGAGCAACCAAGCACTATACTATAGACGCCAAGAGAGAGTTCGTCGAGAACTATGCATGGCCTGCGGTTAAGGCTAACGCGTTGTATGAGGGTAAGTACCCTCTGGGCACTGCACTTGCACGCCCCCTAATTGCCAAGATTGTCGCCGAGATAGCTAAGCGTGAAGGAGCGGACGCTGTTGCCCACGGGTGCACCTCCAAGGGTAATGACCAGGTGCGTTTCGATCTCAGCCTTCAGGCTTACGCACCAGACATCAAGATAATCGCACCGGTACGCGAGAAGAGCCTCACTAGAGAGAAGGCCCTCCAGTTGCTACGGGATGCGGGGGTCGAGCCCCCGAAGGCTCACAAGAAGTACAGTATTGACGAGAACCTCTGGAGTAGGAGCATTGAAGGCAGCGAGCTTGACGACCCCCGCGTCGAGCCGCCGGAAGAGGCGTTCGCGTGGACCGTCGATCCTAGGAAGGCGCCGAACGAGCCTCTCTACGTAGAGATCGAGTTCGAGAAGGGTATCCCGATTAGAGTGAACGGCGAGAAAATGGACCCTGTGAAACTAGTCCAGACGCTCAATGTAATGCTGGGCTCGCACGGCTATGGTAGGATAGACCATATTGAGAGCCGCGTGGTTGGCTTCAAGTCTAGGGAGGTTTACGAGGCACCCGCTGCACTAGCATTGATAGAGGCTCACCGCGACCTAGAGAAGCTTGTACTGACTCCGCGCGAGCTGCGCTTCAAGAGGCTCGCAGACGATACTTGGACCGATCTCGTCTATCAGGGTCTCTGGATAGAGCCTCTACGTGAGGAGCTACAGAGGTTCATAGATGAGGTCAACCGCTGGGTGACGGGCTCTGTCAAGCTCAAGGTGTACAAGGGTAGCCTCTGGGTAGTTGGTAGGTGGAGCCCCTACGCGGCTTACAGCGAGGAGCTAGTCGATTACAACAAGGGATGGTACCCGAGCGACGAGGAAGCTCGCGGCTTCATACGCCTGTGGGGCCTCCACTCGCTCACCGCATGGCACGCGAGGAGGATGTCGCATTGAGCGTGAGGACTGTCTACCGGGAGGGTATGAAAGTATCAAAGCTTGTACAAGACTATATCAGCAGCACTCCACACGATCATATGATCGCACACGATGTCGTCAAGGTTGCTCTTATACACGTGGCGATACTAGCCGAGCACAACCTGCTGGACAAGAGCAACGCATGCAAACTCGCCAATGCACTCCAAGGCCTCTTGAAGAAGCCAGAGCAACTATTAGAGGCCATGAAGGGATACGAGGATATACACGAAGCTCTCGAGGCCGTATTGGAGGACAAGGCTGGTAGAGAGGCTGCTAGGAGCTTCCCGCTCGGCCGAAGCAGGAACGATCATGTTGCGGCAGCACTCCGCCTATGGACCGCGAGGATGCTCACACAGATACACTGTGAGGGTGTAGAGCTGGCAAAGACTATATTGAAGAAGGCTGAAGAGTGGCTTGACACCCTCTTCCCGATTCACACTCATTTCCAGCCTGCCCAGGTGGGCACAGCTGGACACTGGATACACTCCTACCTAGAGCCAATCCTAGACGCACTCAGCCTTATCGAGACCGTGTTTAACATCGCCTGGAAGTCCCCGCTAGGCTCGGGTCCAGGCGCTGGCACCACACTCCCTATTGACAGGCGCCGCTATCCTCAACCACCCGTACTTAACACGCTATACGCGACAGGCTCGAGACTCTTCGCGAACGCCGCTATAGCAGCCGTAGCCGTGCTTATGATCGAGCTTTCAAGACTAGCCGCTGACGTAGTGCTCCTAAGTCATCCGTCGATAAGGGTGCTCGTGCCTCCGGAGCACCACGTCTCAACTAGTAGCGCGATGCCACACAAGAGGAATCCCGTTAGTGCCGAGATAGCGCGGGCTAGAGCTGCTAGGGTCGCTGGTCTACTGGCCGCTGCTCTCGGTGTTAATCACGGCCTGCCTCACGGGTATAACCTTGATCTTCAGGAGGAGAACCCGGTGTTGTACCAGGCTCTGACCGAGACTCTTGAGACCTTGAGGGTGTTCAGGGATCTCGTGGAGGGTTTGGAGGTTGATGGCAACGCTGTCAGGAGGATGATTGAGGGTGGCGCAGTCCTCACTAGCCTTGAGGAGGCTGAGAGGCTCGCAGTGAACAGTGGCACGCCGTTCCGCGACGCCTACATGATGGTTGCGGACATGGTGCGTCGCAGCGAGGGAAGCCTTAAACCCCTTGAGCCGCAAGAGCTGTACAAGCTAAGGGTGTCGTTGGGAGCGGCTGGAGAAGGTTTACAAGAGGCGCTGAGAGAATCGCAAAACCTCCTTAACCAGAGAGCATCTGCATGCACCCGCCTTGTACGCCTCCTCGACGAGCTTGATGCATGGATAGAGTCTAGGGTGAAGGAGCTATGCCGGTAGTGAAGCCGCCACGTTGCAAGCGGAGGCTTAGGGCTAGGCTACTTCTGGAAGACGGGACGCGCATCGAGGGCTGTGGGTTCGGCGCTACTGGTGTACGTGTGGGCGAGGTAGTGTTCACCACCAATATGGTTGGTTATCCAGAGGCTCTCACGGATCCAAGCTTCCGTGGCCAGATACTGGTCTATACGCATCCTATGGTGGGCAACTATGGCGTGCCAGACCCGAGGATAAAGGTGCATGGTATACCTGCGCACTACGAATCTGACCGTATACAGGTGGAGGGGTTCATCGTAACTGAGGAGACTGTGCCGCACCACTGGGCTTCTGTGAAGACACTACACGAGTGGCTCCGTGAGAGCAACGTACCGGGTATGAGCAGGGTCGACACCAGAGCTCTAGTCAAGAGGCTACGTGAGAAGGGTGTAATGATGGGCGTTCTAGCCGTATACGAGGAGGGAGAAGAGCCAGATTGGGAGGAGCTAAGAGAGGTGTTGGAGAAGAGCCCACGTTACGACGATATTAGGTATGCAGAGCTTGTGTCACCTACCGAGCCTATCACGCACAAACCCGAGGGTATAGAGGCGAAGTATCACGTCGCGATGCTTGACTGTGGAGTCAAATATGGCATACTGAGGAACCTGCTCTCGAGAGGCTTCCAGGTAACAAGATACCCGTGCAACACGCCACCAGAGAAGCTAGTTGATGGGTATGATGGCGTCGTGCTGAGCAATGGGCCAGGAAACCCCGCGTTACTAGAGAAGCAGATAGAGATAGTACGTGGCCTCCTTGAGTATCGCGTACCTATCCTTGCGATATGTCTGGGTAACCAGCTGTTGGCTCTAGCACATGGAGCCAAGATATTCAAGCTGAAGTATGGCCATCGCGGTCCTAACAAGCCCGTAGTTGACGTTACAACGGGCCATTGCTACATAACAACGCAGAACCACGGCTACGCCATTGACGCCAAGAGCTTGGAGGGTACAGGCCTACACGTGTGGTTCATAAACCCGGATGACAAGACGGTCGAAGGCTTACGCCACGAGAAGCTCCCAATCGTGTCAACCCAGTTCCACCCCGAGGCCAGCCCAGGCCCATGGGATACCACGTGGGTTTTCGAGCTATACTCGAAAGTTATAGAGAACAGTAGGGGGTGAATCGTGTTGCCCAGGAGGATTGATGTTAGGAAGGTGCTTGTGATAGGCTCGGGTAGTATCAAAATAGCCGAGGCAGCCGAGTTTGACTACAGCGGTAGCCAAGCGCTCAAAGCGCTAAGAGAGGAGGGCATCGAGACTATACTGGTCAACCCGAATGTTGCAACGATACAGACTAGCTACGAGATGGCCGACAAAGTGTACCTTATCCCCTTGAAGCCGGAGTTCGTCGAGAAGGTTATCGAGAGGGAGACTCCGGATGGTATACTCCTCGGTTTCGGCGGCCAGACTGCTCTTAGCCTCGGCGTGACGCTCTACAAGAGAGGTGTGCTACGCAAGTATGGCGTGAAGGTTCTTGGGACGCCCGTAGAGGGGATAGAACGCGCGTTATCGAGGAGCAAGTTCCGCAAAACGATGATAGAAGCTGGGCTTCCAGTTCCGCCGAGCAACGCAGCCCGTAGTGTTGAGGAGGCGCTCGAAATAGCAGAGGCTATCGGCTACCCTGTGATAGTCCGCGTTAGTTTCAACCTTGGCGGTGGCGGCAGTTTCGTGGCATGGAGGAGAGAGGAGCTTGAGCTATGGCTCAGGAGGGCCTTTGCCCAGAGCGAGATTGGCGAGGTTCTAGTGGAGAAGTATCTCCACCACTGGAAGGAGGTCGAGTTTGAGGTTGTGAGAGACGCCTATGGCAACGCAGCTGCGATAGCATGTATGGAGAATATTGACCCGATGGGCGTTCACACTGGAGAGTCCATCGTCGTCGCACCATGCCAGACGCTGACCGACCGCGAGTACCAGCTGCTACGCGTAGCATCAATACGCGTTGCAGAGTCTATCAGCCTTATAGGCGAGGGTAACGTCCAGCTAGCCCTAAACCCGAAGGGCGAGGAGTACTACATAATCGAGACAAACCCAAGAATGTCGAGGAGCAGCGCGCTCGCAAGCAAGGCGACAGGCTACCCTCTAGCGTATATCGCTGCTAAGCTGGCGCTTGGATACAAGCTCCACGAGATACTCAACAAGGTTACTATGAGAACTTGTGCCTGCTTCGAACCGAGCCTCGATTATGTCGTGGTAAAAGTTCCCAGATGGGATCTTGAGAAGTTTGAGGGCGTCGAGAAGAGTATTGGCAGCGAGATGAAGAGCATCGGCGAAGTCATGGCCATAGGCAGGAGCTACATTGAGGCGCTCCAGAAGGCGATAAGGATGCTCGACATTGGTGAGCCTGGATTAACGGGAGGGCCATTCTGGAGAGAAGAGCACACACTTGAAGAGGTTCTCGAGAAGCTCAAGAGGAGGGAACCTTACTGGCCACTATGGGTTGCGAAAGCATTCCGCCTCGGTGCTAGCGTAGAGCAGGTCTATGAGCTCACAGGAATCGACCCATACTTCCTCTACCCGATAAGAGACGTGGTCGAGCTTACACTCGAGATAGAGAAGATGGGTAGAAAGGTACTCGAGAATAAGACGATACTTGAGGAGGCCAAGCTTCTCGGCTTTAGTGACGAGCAGATAGCGAGGCTCGCCGGCGTAACTGAGGATGATGTCCGCAAGGCGAGAAAGGAGATAGACGTGACTCCCGTTGTGAAGCAGATTGATACGCTTGCAGCCGAGTGGCCAGCCGAGACGAACTACCTTTACATGACCTACTGGGGGACGGAAGACGACATCAGTTTTAAATCAAAGAAGCCCAAGATAGTTGTGATAGGCGCTGGCGTATTCCGCATAGGAGTCAGCGTAGAGTTTGACTGGGCGGTTGTCAACTTCGCGCTCGCCACGCGAAGAAGAGGTTACGAGGTGATTGTGGTCAACTACAACCCGGAGACCGTCTCAACAGACTGGGATATGAACGAGAAGCTGTACTTCGAGGAGTTGACGCTCGAGAGGCTACTAGACATAAACGACAAGGAGAAGCCGATGGGCTTCGTAGCGTTCGCCGGCGGCCAGATTGCGAACAAACTAGCTTTCAAGCTAGAAGCTAGAGGCGTGAAGCTGCTAGGCACACGCGGAGAGAGTGTAGATAGGGCCGAGAACAGGGAGAAGTTCAGTAAGCTTCTCGACAAGTTGGGTATAAAGCAGCCCCCGTGGGTTTCAGCCTCAAACCTGCAGGAGGCGATCCGCTTCGCCGAGCAGATTGGTTACCCTGTACTCGTTCGCCCGAGTTACGTGCTAAGCGGCTCTGCGATGAAGGTAGCGTGGAGTAAGGAGGAGCTGATAGAATACATCGAGAGAGCTACTAGAATATCGCCAGAGTACCCCGTTGTCGTCTCCAAGTTCTACAGTGGCGCTCTAGAGGCTGAGGTAGACGCTGTTAGCGACGGCAAACGCATAGTGCTAACGCCCATAGAGCATGTGGAGCCTGCTGGCGTGCACAGCGGCGATTCGACAATGAGCATACCGCCATTCTCGCTTCCAGAGCGCGTTATTGACAGGATGGCTGAGATAGCTTACCAGCTAGCTCAGGAGCTAGAGATACGCGGACCCTTCAACATACAGTTCCTAGTCCACGACAACAACGTGTACGTGATAGAGTTGAACCTCCGTACATCCCGCTCAATGCCCTTCGTGAGCAAGGTCACTGGCGTTAACTACATGGAGCTTGCCGCTCAAGCAGTCCTGGACGGCAAGCTCGGCATTGACAGCGAGCTTACTGTGCTTAGGCCGAAAGCCTGGGGTGTAAAGTCGCCACAGTTCTCATGGGCCAGGCTGAGAGGCGCCTATCCACACCTAGGCCCAGAGATGAGGAGCACCGGAGAGGTAGCCGCACTCGGTTGGAGCTTCGAAGAGGCTCTACTGAAGAGCTGGTTGGCTGTCCACGGCAACCGGCTACCAAGGAACAACGAGGCTGTTCTGGTGTACGACCCGACGGGCAGGGAGAAGGTTAGGTTGAGACGAGCAGCCGAGCTGGTCGAGGACGCCGGGTTCACAGTATTCACTGTCGAGGGTATGGAGGTTGACGGCTTTGAAGCGCTGCCAGCCGAGAGAGTAGAGCAGCTAGAGACCTCTGGTAGAATAGGCCTGGTCATGACGACTGGTTACGCGCCCCACAAGGATTATAGGATAAGGAGGCTAGCTGCCGACCTCAATATACCCCTGGTGCTCGATGCCAGACTTGCCGAGAAGCTTGCAGAGTCCATACTCTGGCATACGCGTGGCGGCATCCTCGAGGTACGTGAGCTAAAGGAGTACTGGGGTGAGCGCAGGTGACGCGCGTAGCTCTAGCCTACGACTATCTGAGGCAGGAGGAGAAGCTCGTCATAGAGGCTCTTAGAGAGGTGGGCCTAGAGGTCAAAATGCTACCAGTGACGGAGAAGCCATTCCATATAGGCGGCGAGCCTGACATCGACCTAGTAGTGGTCAGGACTACCAGTATGTTCAACGGGTTGTATACCGCCGCAGCCTACGAGTCTATGGGCATTCGGAGCATAAACCAGTCTAGAACCATACTCTACAGCGGCGACAAGGCACTGACATACTCGCTCCTAGCGAGGGCCAAGATACCAACACCTGACACCTACATTGCTCTCGGAAGCCGCGCCGTCTTCGAGGCGGCTAAGCTGCTGGGCTACCCATTGGTAGATAAACCGCCGATAGGAAGCTGGGGCAGACTAGTATCCCTGATATACGACGACTTTAACCTAGTGACTGTTGTGGAGCATAGAGAGGCTCTATGCAACCGACAGATGAGGATACACGTTATGCAAGAGTACGTCGAGACCGGCAATAAGGACATTCGTTGTCTTGTGCTTGGCGGAGAGCTCCTAGGATGCATCTATAGGATAGCGCGCGAGGGCGAGTGGAGAAGTAATGTGGCTCTAGGCGGCCACACAGAGGTTGTAGACGTGACACCGGATCTAGAGAATCTCGTGCTAAGGGCAGCAGCCGTTGTCGAAGGCGACTTCGTCTCAATAGATGTGTTCGAGCACCCGGAGAAAGGCTACGTTGTAAACGAGGTCAACGGGATACCAGAGTTCAAGGGCTTCATGAGAGCAACTGGAGTAAACGTTGCTAGAAAGCTAGCCGAGTACGTCAAGTCTCTGGTAAAGGCATGAGCCGCAACAAGAACAACAATCTAGCATTATCTCCTCGTGGCACGCGTTTCCAGCTTCATTCCTCGTTCTGAGCAAGCAAGTACATGGGCGTCACATCGTGAAGCATGTCGTCAACCAAGTTCATCCCGATATAGCAACTTTGACACACATCCTCCCAGTTTTACTCGGTTTTTAACCATGAGACGTATAGGCACCGAGAGGTGTACAAATACGCATTTTATTGATGCCAAGCTTTGGTACAGCGTGGAGGCGGCTATTATGCACGATGTTGTACTTCTCCGTATCCCCCGCGGAATTCTCGAGAGGCTAGAAAAAGAGTCTAGAAAAGCAGGTTTAACTCCTGAGGAATACATCATCGAGCTTATCCTCAATGACTTGGATCCTCCGGAGAGAGCCCGAGAGTATATCGAAGCGGCTAAGAGTTTTCTAGAAGAAGCTGAGGAGGAGCTACGGAAAGGTAACATGCGGCAAGCTGCTGAGAAGCTTTGGGGTGCCGCAGCACTAGCAATTAAGGCGTACGCCTCCTGGAGAAGTGGCAAGAGACTGACAAGTCACGGAGAGTTATGGGAGTATACCAGGGTTCTCAGGAGGGAGCTAGGCACATGGATTAGTGATGCGTGGGCCCATGCAAATGCCATGCACGTTTGTTTCTATGAGGGGTGGTGTAGCAGGGAGCACATAGAGGACGCGCGTGAGAAGATAGAAAAATTGGTAAGAGCTGTCGAAGGAAGAGTAAAGGCAGAAGGCTAGAAGCCCTTTTGCTACTCCTTAGGGCAAAAATCAAGTTGCCATTGTCAAGAAGACCGAGAGCTTTTAAACACTAATTAAGGTATCAGTGTCAAGTGTGGAAAATTGTTCTCCGTTACATACAATTCGCGTCTTTTAACGTTAGACTTGTTTAAGTGCTGGGCGTTTGTGACCGCGGCACGGGTAGAGCCGTGAGTGGCGCTATCCCAGTGTGTATCATCGGCGCCTCTGGTTACACTGGTGGCGAGTTGCTTCGCCTTCTAGCCATGCACCCCAACGCAGAGGTTGTAATAGCGACGTCAAGAGAGTACGCCGGGAAGCCCATCGGTTACGTACACTTTAACCTCCGGGGCTTCTACAAGGGTTTGCGCTTCTCACCCCTCAATATAGACGAGATCACGGATAAGTGCGAAGCAGTTTTCCTAGCAGTCCCGCATGGTGCCAGTCTCGAACTCGTACCCAAGCTGTACGAGACTGGACTAAAGATACTCGATTTGAGCGCTGACTTCCGCCTGAAGAACCCAGAGGAGTACAAGAGATGGTATGGCAGAGAGCATCCCTACCCGGATCTACTAGAGAAGGCTGTCTACGGTCTACCAGAGCTACACCGTGACGAGATACGCAATGCCAGGTTGGTCGCGGTACCCGGGTGTAACGCCACTGCTGCGATTTTCGCCGCGGCCCCCGTGGTCAAAGAGAAGCTAGTCGACCTGGATCATCTTGTGATAGACGTTAAGGTCGGGAGTAGCGAGGCTGGCTCCAAACCCAGCCCTGGCGACCACCACCCCGAGAGGGAGAATGCAATCAGACCCTATAGTGCGGAGGGCCACCGTCACGTCGCCGAGGTCGAACAGGAGCTTGGCATGCTAGCAGGCCGTGATGTTAGAGTAGCTTTCGTGCCTCATGCGGTCTCAGCGATTAGGGGTGCACTGGCCACACTGCACGCGTGGCTAGCGGATGGCGCTGATGAGATGAAGGTATGGAGAGCGTATGCCGCGATGTACGGCAAGGAGCCTTTCGTCAGGATAGTTAGGACTGGCTTGCTGCGCTACCCGGACCCGAAGTACGTTATAGGAACCAACTTTGTCGATGTTGGGTTCGCCGTTGAGAAGAGGATAGGGAGGATGGCAGGATTCGCAGCTATAGACAACCTTGTGCGTGGCGCGGCGGGACAAGCCGTCCAGAGCTTCAATATAATGATGGGGTTTGACGAGACCCTTGGCCTACTATATCCGCCGTTAAAACCAGCCTAACACGCATCTGGAATCCAACAATTTTACACGTACGTCTCTACTGGTTAGTATACGATTGTGGTATAGTAGCGCGTCTCCGACTCGTCTACACTAGGTGGCCATATTGTCGGAGCCTGGTTACGATCCAGTCAAACTAGCCAAGGACATAGAGCATATCGTCGTCCGCGGCCTGGCCAGGAAGTACTATCGCGTCGCGAGAGCCACCAGGTTCTATGGTGGAAGTGCTGCCGCCGACTGTGTAGGGTGTAACTTGCGTTGCGCATTCTGTTGGAGCGGCGTGCCTCGCGACAAACCAAACGAGGTAGGGAGGTTCTACGAGCCCGAGGAGGTATACGAAGCTCTTGCGCGCACCGCCGAGAAGCATCACTTTCGTTACGTGAGGGTTAGTGGTAACGAGCCAACAATTGGATGGCAGCATCTCATTCGTCTACTCGAATTATTTGAGCAGGACGGCCGCTTCATATTCATACTTGAGACTAACGGGATACTCATAGGGGCCGACCGCTCTAAGGCTCGGGAACTAGCAAAATTTACGATACTTCATGTACGTGTCTCGCTGAAAGGCTGCAATGAGAAACAGTTCCATCGTTTAACGGGGGCAAAACCATCAGCATTCAAACTACAAATACAAGCGTTAAAGAACCTTAGCGACTACAACGTCCCCCATCACCCTGCTGTAATGGCAACATTCTGTAGCCGCGAGTCCCTACTACAGTTAGCGACTAGACTTGCAAGTGAAGTAGGACCTTGGGAGACAGCCAATCTCGAACTGGAGACACTCATACTATACCCTCATGTTGAGAGAAGACTAAAGGAGGCACGTCTCTGGCCACCAGGCCCTATATCCGAGTAACTTATAAACAAGACTCATAGCACATATTCTACGATGACTTATAAGATTGCAAACAATACATATGCTTGCTATCGCTTAACACTACATGATGTATATACGTTATGTCGCGTATGTTATGTCTCAACTAATCTTGCTTATATCTATTTCTTACGTCAACTATTTATCATAGGGTTTATGTAGAGTCGCGAGTGTTACGATACTGGTGCTATAGTGTGAATCTCACTATAAGAGATAACCGTAACAACAATCTTGAGTTTCACGACAATGTTATTAGCGGCAAATCAAAGAGGGACCTCATTCGTATCCTAGACGCCCTCTTATGCGTCTTGATCGAGGAGGGCGAAGTAAGCAAAACTAAGCTCGCCAATCGTGCAAACCTCAACCCATTGTCATTCCAGAAGTATGTATCGTGGCTTGAGAGTATGGGAGCCGCTATAGTGCGCCGCGTCGGCGAGCGCACCACATACATAGCTACACCTCGTGCTCACATACTGCATGCTACACTACACTTATTACATCACATGCTTCATCCTAACACCAATGTGCGAAAGCGATACTTTGACTACCTCTCACTTGTTATCGATGCACTGCAAGAAGCTGGCTTTAAGCCCAAAATAGGATACAGCAATATGACCAATAACATACTGGTTTGCTATGATATCATTGCACAGGGCAATTGTAACCTTGGCATCCTCATTGCACCTCGTAATGACCCTCTTAACATGTTCCGATTGCTAACCATCTTATATTGGAAGATCAATGTTCAACAGTCGAGCGCTAACAAGATTGATAAGTTAATGCTTGTGACCGATGATGAACCACTGCTCCTAGAGGCGGCCAAACTGTTTGAGATACCTGTAGCACGGCCGGAAAGGCATAGTATCATCGATGTCTCGAGGCGTATGTGCTAGTTGGAGAGTTTATGTGACAGCTGCGGCACTTCAACTCCAAGAGGGTGTTTGCTCCCATACCGCGCGAGCACGGCGTGATAGTAAAGAAGTGCCGTGATTGTCTTCGTGTAGCACTACTGTACCCGTCTATTTACCAAGTAGCTGTGGCCAGCCTAGCATACCAGCTGATATACTATATGCTAAATAGTATGGAACATGTTGTAGCAGAGCGTTTTGTGCTACCTAGTTTGGACGAGTTAAGCACTCCTCTCCGTAGTCTTGAGACTGGTGCTCTTCTCAAGCATTTCGATGTTATCATTATACCTGTGTCGTATGAGCTTGACTTGATGTACGCTGTTCACGCGCTTCACGTGTCCGGCGTAGAGCCTTACGCTGAGAAGAGAAGACACCCAGTAATAGTCGTGGGTGGACCGGTACCATCAATGAATCCTGCACCGTTCTATCCACTTGCTGACGTGATTGTGATTGGTGAAGCCGAGCCTACACTACCATTGCTCGTTGAGACGCTCTACACTGATGGCGTAGACGCGCTTAAGGCTTCCGAGGGTTTCTTGACCAGATACACCGTAGAGGCTGGCGAGAAGAGCCGTAGGGTGTACGTTGAGGATCTGGACTCGACTTTCCACCCGATACTGCAGTTCCGTATACCTGGTAGCGGCGAGCCGTGGGGAGAGGCTCTCCTCGTGGAAATCTCGAGAGGTTGCAGGTGGATGTGCAGGTTCTGCATGGAGGCTTTCTTCACACTACCCTGGAGAATTAGGAGCTTCACCAAGATACGCGAGATTATAGAGGAGGGTGTTGAGGTTAACAAGGTTTCTAAAGTTGCTTTCTACTCTTTGAGTTTCTTCGACCACCCGGATGCCGATAGGCTGCTCGAATACCTCGCCGAGAATAAACTAGAGGTTAGCATTGGTAGCTTGCGTGCGGACACCCTTAACCGAGATAGGCTGGAGATGCTCGCCAGACTTGGACAGAGAACGGTAACAATAGCCCCCGAAACCTTCTCGCCACGGCTGAGTTGCGCGATTAACAAGGTGATAGGCCGCAGTACTGTAGAGGAGCTTGTACTAGAAGCCCGTAGGTTGGGACTCCACCCTAAACTATACCTTATGCTGGGGTTGCCGGGCGAGCAAGACGAGGATGTCAAGCACGCTGCTGAGATACTATCTAGGCTCTGGAGGTTATCCGGCGGCTCCATGCGCGTAACTGTTAATCCTCTCGTGCCTAAGCCGTGGACGCCTCTACAGTGGCATCCCTTCATAGACGAGAAGAGGTACGAGGCGAGAGCCAGACTATTACGCCGTGCCGCACGGAACGTTGATATTCTTAGCTACAGGTGGGCGTACGCACAAGCTGTTATAGCGCGTGGGGGTGTAGAAGCTGGTTTAGCGGTCATAGATGCTTCTAGGGAAGCTCCTAGGCTGGGTACCGTACTACGCGCCCTTAGGAAGACAACATGGGGGAGGAAGGTTCTGGAGGGATTTGAGCCTGGAGAAGAGCTACCCTGGGAGAAGCTCGTAGACCCGGGCTACCCTGTGGCCGCTCTAAGGAGGAGCTTTGAGGCAGCACTCTCGTGTCTAGGGCGGGGATAACCAGGTGAGGCTTGAGAGTATCTGGAAGGGTCTCGTGTATGCTGCTGAGGAGATGGGCTCGGTGTTGCGCCGTACAGCGGTAAGCCCCAATATACGCGATCGTCTTGACTTCTCCTGCGCGATTCTGGACCCTGAGGGGAGGTTAGTAGCGCAAGCCGAGCACATCCCTGTCCATCTTGGTGTGCTTGCCTATAGTGGCCCGAGGCTAGTGGAGGAGATACACTCCCACGGGTTCGAAGAGGGTGATGTGTTCGTCTCTAATGACCCATACATGCTGGGCACGCATTTGAACGACGTGACCCTAGTCAAGCCTGTCTTCTACTCGGGTAGGCTCATAGCATGGCTTGCTGTCAAGGCACACCATGTTGATGTTGGCGGGAGGGCACCAGGCAGTATAGGCGGCGCTTCTAGGATTGATGAGGAGGGTGTACTCATACACCTTGAGAGGCTGGTTGAGAGGGGAGTACAACGCTTCGAGCGTTTATCT
This sequence comes from Pyrolobus fumarii 1A, assembly GCF_000223395.1. Taxonomy (GTDB): domain Archaea; phylum Thermoproteota; class Thermoprotei_A; order Sulfolobales; family Pyrodictiaceae; genus Pyrolobus; species Pyrolobus fumarii. Next base: position 708,710 of record NC_015931.1, read on the forward strand.
AGTCTCATTACGGCCTCTCGAACACCAGACGCGCTTAAAATGGATCTCCATGCGCAACTCGCTGCGTTGAAGTGGGGTGAGTCGCTCCTCGCGGGACTCGCAGAAAGGTATGGGGCCGATGCCTTGCTCGATGCCATGCGTTGGAGTCTAGAGTATGTCAAGAGGTATGCTGGACGAGTATTTGGCGGGCTGGAGGGTAGGGCCGAGTTTAGCGATTGGCTTGAGGACGATGAGGGTGCCAAGCGCGTCGAGACTGTACTGGAAGTGTACAAGGGACACGTCCGTGTGTATCTTCGTGGGCCGCGTCAGTTACCGAAGGCTGTGAACGCTACGCTTCCGTCTACTGTTGCTGCTGTCGCGTACACGCTTAAGGCGGTACTCGACCCAGATATGCCGGTCAACTATGGACTGTATGAAAAGCTGAGTGTGAACGCCGAGGAGGGTAGCGTATTCAATGCGGTGCCGCCTGCCCCGGTCTCAGCCTACACGGAGACTGTACAACGCGTCGTTGATCTCGTGCAAGGCGCTCTGGCGGAGCTTGCGCCTGGCCGCGTGCCAGCCGCCTCTGGAGGCTCAATGACTAGCATAGCCATGGGTGGCGAGGGCTGGGCTTTCTACGAGACCATCGGCTGCGGCTCCGGCGCCAGACCCGACAGCGACGGCGTGGACGGCGTGCACGTTAACATGACTAACACTCTAAACACTCCAATCGAGATACTCGAAAACCAATACCCCATTCGCATAGAGGCTTACGAGCTGCGCAACGACTCGTGTGGCCTTGGTAAGTGGCGAGGAGGCCTCGGGATAAGGAGAGTATACCGCGCACTACGCAAGACGACAGTCTCTATTGCAGGGAGCCGCGTCTGGACCAAACCATGGGGGCTAGAAGGCGGAGAGCCAGGCGCACGCGCAGAATACAAGATAATACGCAAGGATGGCCGTGTTGAGCTTCTCCCTCCGCTGGCCGTCGCAAAACTAGAGCCTGGCGACCTGCTGGTAATCGAGACGCCAGGTGGAGGTGGTTACGGGAACCCTTGCGAGAGGAAACGTGAGCATATGGAAGCGGATGTGAGAGAAGGCAAGGTTAGCCTCGAGAGAGTAGAGCTGCTGCAAGCCGAGTGCACCAGACAATGAAGCTATAGCATGAGTACTAGCGCCATATCCTACCGGCTTATAAGACCAAAACTAATGAATTTTAAAATCCCTGGAAAAGAAGGGTGGAAACCACTACTTGACAGCAAGACGAAATAGTAAAGCGTTGGGAAAGGAGCTTAACGTTGAGCTTCTGGTGTACTTCTCCGGCATACCAGCGATAGCTACACCTAAATCAAAAGGAAACGAGGGAGTAATTGACATACTAATCCCGTCTTTGCGATCTTAACGACACTCTTGTAGAAATCCCTAAAGAGTCGTAAACTATTATACTATCCTTTAACATCTGTTTAACTATGTTATCTTCTAACATCTGCTTGGTTACTATTATTATGTCTGCGGGTAACCTTTTGGGTTTCAATCTATAGACTTCCTCCTCAACATCCTCTATTTCTAACTCATCACTCACAACTATCATTACATCATAGTCTCTAGGTTCTCTATTCTCTACACCCACCCTGGCTCTGCCGCCAAATACTATTATCGTTGCTTTCCCTTCCAGTTTCTTAGTGAGCCTCTCCATAAACTCTCTAAACATCCTTGGTCTCTTCTCTAACGCCTCTTTCCTCGCCCTCAAGTATTTTTTCAACAAATCTCCTGATTCTCTCGGCATACTCGATACACCTTATAGCAGTTCTCCGGTTGTAAACCACAAGCCGAGCACCCGGATATCTAGCCATTGTGTAGTGTTTCTCCAGCGCCTCGGCTGTAGAGTAAAGCTCCTCCTCTACCCTATAACCCAGCGACTCGATAGCCTCCAGAAGCTCTACAAGACTGTGGGTGAAAGGGAAGCTACCAACTAGCTTTACCAGCACGGCTTTAAGAGCTAGTTCGGCGAACTGCTGCGCATGGAAACACGCTAACCAGTATCTCTCACGTGATATATCATCCTTAGCCTCCTCGAGAAAAACGTAGGCTTTTTCGAGCCACTCGCGGAAATCGACCACCGGTTACCAGCCGACATATCAGCTACAACGAAAACATACAAAGATTACGAGAGACTTAGCTATCGTTACGTGCCTCTCGCATAGAATGGCTTCCAGACTGACACCCCGACTTAGACTCTCTCGAGGAGTGTCGCGGTAGCGTTAGACGCGGGGCCTCCGATGTCAACCACTAGTGCACGTCTTGCGTTATCCACGTTAACACCTACGCCCTCACCTATGAGCTGTAGGTAGGCCTCTACAATCTGATAGACACCTGTCGCGCCGCCAACCTCGCCCCTAGCCTTGGTGCCACCACTCGGGTTCACTACCGGCCTATCGTTGGCCCCAAACCTTCCCTCCTCGAGCGCGCGTGCAGCGTGCCCTTTCTCCACCAGGCCTAGAGACTCAAGCGCCAGCAACCCTGTTATGCTGTACACGTCACGCAACTCTATAACGTCTATGTTTATTGGCGTTAGGTTGAACCTCTTGTATAGCCTCTCGGCGACTATCCTCACCGCGCGTAGCTCGTCAATAGCCGGGCGGAGTCCAAGGCTCTGGTAGTCCGTCGCAGCCTCGACACCCTTAACCTCCACGTGCTTCTCACAACCCTCCACACCCTCCCCCACTAGGAGCACCACAGCAGCACCATCGGAGACCGGCCCAGCATCGAACTGGTGTAGAGGCTCTGCTAGCAACGGGCTCCTCTCGACAGCCTCCGGCGTCAGCGGGTTCCTCAGGGCTGCGTACGGGTTTCCACGCGCATTTTCATGCATCCTAACCGGCCATAGGCTGAGCTGCCGCCGCGTCACTCCATACGTCTCCATATAGTACCTGGCCATCAGCGCATAGGCCGCCGCAACACCCATACCATAGTATCCCTCGTTTCTCGAATCCATCTCCAGCGTATCCACCCACCCATGGACCCACGTCGGGTGGTCAGCCAGCTTCTCAACACCAACGAGCAACACGCTACGATACGCACCAGACGCCACAAGACCATATGCCAGTGCTAGAGCCGCACCACCAGACCCTAGGCCAGCCTCTACACGGAAAGCAGGTCTAGGCGTCAACCCTAACCAGGTCGCCAGATGGTCACCCAGAACCAACTGGTCGCCAAGCACACCGGAGAACGCGCTAGCAACCACTATGGCCTCCGGCTCCGTGCAAAGCCCGCCTCGCTTCTCGGCGTCAAGAAGAGCTTTGTCCACCAGCTCGACATAATCAAGGTCGTAGTGCCTACCCGGCCTTAGTAAGCCAACAGATGCTATGAAAACACGCCTCATGGCACGCCACCGCACTGTTACGCCGGGCGCTATTCGCCTCAGATCCTGTGTATAAGACCCCTATACTTCGCGTATAGCGCGTAATCAACGTAGGCTTTTGACGCGATATAATCGTCGACTCCCGGTGCACGCTCACGAGCCTCGACAACCCTCTCCGTCACTATGAAGCTGTAAGCATCGCTACCAGCGCCACTACCGAACGGGGCAACCAATACACGCGCACCGGGTTCCGCGTGGTCAAGCACACGAGCAAAACCGAGCAACGCAGACGCGTTATACGTGTTGCCGATGAGAGGTGTGACAAGACCGGTCTTCACCTTCTCAGGTGGGAAGCCGAGCCTCTTAGCTATCTTTAATGGGAACTTACCATTAGGCTGGTGGAACACCACATAGTCAAAGTCGCTCGGCTTGAGGCCGAGCTCCTCCATGAGCCCCTTAACCGCACCCTCAATATGCGCGAAGTACGCTGGCTCCCCGGTGAACCCCTCCCCATGCCTCGGGTACTTGCTTCCATCCCTCCTCCAGAAGTCCGGCGTATCACTCACATAAGTGTAGACCCCCTCGACCACCGCCACGGCATCACTAGCAGAGCCAACGACAAAAGCAGCCGCACCACTCGAAGCACTAAACTCTAACACATCACCGGGATTAGCCTGTGCCGTGTCACTCGCAACCACAAGCGCATACTCCACCTGCCCGCTCGACACGAGGCCAAGAGCAGCACGCAAACCCTCGCTAGCAGCGCGACAAGCAAACTCCAAATCAGAAGCCATGGTGTGCGGCGTCGCACCCACCGCCTCAGCAATGATAGTCGCAGACGGCTTCACCGCATAAGGCTTAGACTCGCTACCAACAAACACAGCACCTATCCTCGAAGGCTCGACACCAGCCCTACGAACAGCGTTAAGAGCCGCCTCAACACCCATAGAAACACTATCCTCATCGATATAAGCCACGCTCTTCTCGCTCAACCCCAAGCCTTTAGGGACGGAAGGATCCCAACCCCAGACCTTAGCGATATCCTCGGCACGGATCCTAAACCTCGGGATATAGGCACCCCAGCCTATGACGCCAACGCCCTTCAATTCAGCCACGGCTCCACAGCCCCACCACGCAACAAGACCTCATCCTTTCTACTTGCACCAGTGGGATAAAAACCCAAGGACACTAGTCTGCCCACCAACGTTACCCACTATAGACACTAGTCTATTTTCACTAGTCTTCTCGCAAGACTCCACAAGCAGTAAATTAACATAAGTTAACTAAGAGCGGCTACACTATGAGAATAGCATGATAACATCTCGCACCATTTAAACAATGTTATAAATACATCCTCATCAAGAGGTTAACACAACACCATGAGAATAGAGTCTCGTAAAACTAAGAAAAAGAGGGAAATGATACTCGCGGCAAAAGGTTAACATAGGAGGGTAAGATGTTATATAAAAAAAGTTGGGGACATAGCCTATATAGACTCCTTCCATATTGTATGTACCCTCTTATGCCTGCTTGACGTACACGTTACCCGTGAACTTAAACCCATCAGTCGTCATGATGGTTATGACGTAGCTACCACCCGGCTGGAATCCGGCTGTGGACCACGCTGTACACGTCCACTTTAGTGTTGCTCTTTCGCCGGGTTTCACGAGATCAGGTGATGTAAGACCAGCGTCACTGTATGTACATTTCACATCACCTATCGTGATACTCTCGACGTTAGCATCGCCCGTACCCTCGTTTATTACTGTTGCAAGTAGCGTCCCATTTGTATACAGAGTAGCGTCAATTATTCTTAGTGCTGGTTTTGCAGTGTAACCGGTCCATAGGCCCATTAGCCAGCCAGCAACTGCAACACTGATGGCGATAGTCACTGCTATGATGATTATTGTTGCGATTACAGGGCTTATTGCCTTATAACTGCGGAACACGCCACCTTCACCCAATCCTTGTTAAGGACTGTATTAGACTTCGACTATTAAACACTATCTGTTATATTGCCTGCTACGAATACTACTTGATGAATTATGGTGGGGTATACTAACTTTATCTTAAAACGTTAATATTGCCAAACAACGATGATAATTTATCCAGCATTTTACAGCCTTTGGGAGGAGGCACTACCAGGGGTACAGTACTTATCTCCATACCCCTACTTATCGCGATCTCCTTTGTCACTTGAAGTGTCCCACTAGCTATACCTGCTAAGATGCTGAATGGTTTGCAAGACTGGCATACCTCACCTGTGACTACCCTGTTGACGATTATCGCTTTTGGTTTTAGATTATAGGATTCGAGTGCATGGAGAATCTCACGTACCTGCCACTCACCTCCAAACGCATCGACAACCACTATCGGCACGTGAGTCTCAGAGTGTATCGTTTGTAGGATTTCCTCTGCGAGTTTTCTCCACGACTTGATTATCTTGTCTATGGGTTCGTGCCCGCCGATCCGCAGTTTCGAGTATATCCTTGGCGCGAGGCGCAGGTGGCGATACAGTTTCTCCTCGAGCTCTAGCATGAGGAGGCCTCCGCCAGCACCTGGTGTATCCCATACTACTGCGTCAAACCTCTTCAACCCCTCAACGACCATCATGAGGTACACTTGTTCTAGTATCCAGGGAGCCTCCTCCAGGTAGGACAGGAGCGTCTCCTTGTCGACATCGAAGAGTAGACTAAAGACCTTGTATATCTCGTCGCCGAACCGCTCTCTCCACATGCGAGACGCGAGTTCCTTAGATACGGCTAGCACCTGCACCCCGCAAGCCTCGAACCACTCACCAGGCTTGCCAGTGCCCAGCACATCGATTATGCTTGGGAAGATGTCCGTGGATATCAGCCCGACATTCAAGCCGCGCTTACGAAGCGAGATGGCAAGGGCGGCCGCGAGGGTCGACTTTCCGACCCCGCCCTTCCCCCAGAGGCTTACCAGGAGGGGTCGGTGCGCCGGACTCTCAGCACCCGCCTCAGCCTCTAGTGTACTCCCCATCCCCCGTGCTCCACCCTAGCCTGGGAGGGGACAACCCTACCCTTTACCTTCGATGAGCGCCCGCACCCTCTCTACGAGCTTCTCTACCTGCACCAGCGCCTCTTTCACATCCTCGGCGTTGCACCATCCCTCATAGAAGCAGATGTACGTACCGTTAGCACTCATCCAGGCATTGTACACCCAGCTTCCAAACTCCCTCTTTAACCTCCTTGCATACTCCCATAGCTCACCATGACTACTCAACCTTTTCCTCTCTCTATGCCACGCATAAGCTTTGATTGCGAGCGCAGCAGCACCCCATATCTTCTCGGCAGCTTGCCTCACGTTACCCTTTTCAGCTTCCTCTCGGGCCTCCTGGAGAAGCAGATAGGCAGCCTCAATGTACTCGCGGGCCCTTTCATCCGGATCTTGGCTCGAGACTAGGAGTTCAGCTAGATACTCGTCGGGAGTGACACCGTGCTTCTCGGCCTCCCGTAGGATGCGATCTAGGAGTGAACGAGATAGGACAATAGGTGTGGTCAATCCCAGTCGCCCCTAGACTAGATAGGCTCCTTGTACCATAGTTGCGTCATCCTGCTGCGCTTAAGCTTCCACATCTCACGCTCAAGGAACCTGTATACCGTGCTATGTTGGCGTCCCTCAATGAGCATCTCTATTGCCTCGCGGGCAGCCTGAGCCGACTCATAGTCGCCTATTATAGCCACGTAGCTGTCATATACCGATATGTAGGTGCCGGTCATCTCCTCTATTGTGCGCCTCGCCCTGCCCTGCTCGCCTATGATGCGCCCCTTTATCCTCTGCAGGTGGTTCGGCGCGTCACCAACATACTGCTTTAAGTCAATGACTATCAGCACCTGGTCCTCGTCCAGCACCCTCATTGCGCGCTCCGGGCTAAAGCCGTAAGCTACGGCGCGGACAAACTCGCGTGCTTTCATCACCATGTATGGCGGGACATCCGGCGACTCCGGCTCAATAATCACGGTACCATTCTTGCTATCGACCGTTATCCTCGTCCGCGTCCTCTTCATCACCTCCTCCTTAACCTTACCACACTCGCCGATCAGCACTCCGATACGGTCGAGGGGCACCCTCTCATAGAGCCTTAGGAGGGGCATCGCGGAGTGGGCATCTTTGAAACGCTGCTCACCGGTCAACTGTTACACCCCGCCCGAGAAAATGGGAAGGTTGCAACCAGGGTGTCTAATACCCGCCTATCCTATTGAAACGTAACGGCGGTGATGTGGGCCAGGATTCGCCGACCCTAGACGGGGTTGAGGCGATCTCCCGAAGGCTGAGCCAACAGGCTGTAGACACGCCTCAGTATATCCTCGGCCTCGCCGCGTGCCAGGCCTAACAGCCTCTCGGCCTCGTAGATGGGCTTACCCTGCACCACTAGCAACACCAGCAGCACAATCTCTTTCTCGCTAAGCTCGTGATAGGCGCCCATCGAGTGCAGTATGTGCAGCCCGAGGAGCAGCACATCATGCACACTCTCGTAGGCTAGTTTACCATGCAGGAACAACTGGAGCCTCCCTAGCTGCTCGCTAGACAAGTTTGGAGCCTCGCAGCCACTCGGGATACCCTTCAAGAGAAGCGCCACTATCTCAGCCGGCATATCCCGAAACACGCTAGAACCACTGTACACCAAGCGACGCAAGAGACTACAAGATGCTACGCCAACCAGCCTAGCGGCTTTCTCGCCAAGCGGCTTGATCACGACGATGTTCTTCTCGCCGGTTGCCGGGTTGAACCTGGGCGAGACGTGAACCGGGATGTACCCATTCCTTAGCCAGAAGGCTAAGGGCTCATAATGCCCGAAACTGGCGCCAACCCACTCAACACCCTCGCTGGCCGCGATACGCTCTAGCTCTCGGAGCATAGCACTGCCGACACCACGCCTCTGTATACAAGGCGCCACCGCGATCCTAACAACACGGTAGCCGGGGCCAGGGTCGCCCCAACCCATCCTCACAAACACATCGGGTATGACTCCGCGCCCTCTGCTCCCCTCTCTAGGCTCGAGAACCGCGTCCAACGCGCCACCGACAGCATCATCGACAAAAGCTACTAGCAGACGGTGACCAGGCGCCTCAATGATAAGCTGTAGGTCGTTGGGAGAGTTCCTGTAGTGCGCAACAGCAAGAACAGCATAGATAGACTCGAGGAGCCCCTCATCCTCAACCAAAAGCCTACGGTCGACTTCCTCTATCCTTAGTCTCAGCGCGGATTCCCTCATCACTCGTCAGCCTGGCTAGGATTCAGCACCAGTTTACAATATGATGGTCAGCCGCCGCTGAAGTCCACATCGCCCATAGTTTGGGCTTAGGTAACCGGAGTTTCTCATCACCCAGCTGGTATGCGATGTTTCGCCAGGGTTAACTATCTTGAGCTAAACCTACCTCAACTAAGCTACACACCCCAACCTATACCACCACAGTTCAATTCTATCTCAATAACACGTCGTTATCGCTACATAACACCGGCGAGACCAAGTATAACATATGCTAAGGCACATACTATGCATATTGAACTATACAACTATAAACTGATATATTCCGATATGCATCCCACCCTTTATTCACAAATTGCTCATAATCTTCGAATTCGTTTTCACATACTCTACCCATACTTTTACAGTACATGATGCACGTCAATCTGGTTTTCAACGCGAATATAATCATTATGCACATGATGTTTGTTTGCACGCTATACATAGAGATACGTATAGCATTTTAACCATTCGTATACGATTACACATGTTGTATGAGTATCAATGGTATATTTGTTGTAGGTTTATGAGCTCAATACCAATGGTACTGGTTTTAACGGGATGGGGTCCGGCCAGGATATGCACGGGCCTAAGGGGTTGGGATTGGGCGAAGCAATGAGCGGTATAAGCGGAAAGGAAACTGTACAACTGCGCCTAGTTAATGTGATTATTGCTGCATATCAATACGCTCTACACAAGACGCTTGGCAGCAGCTCGGGTGCGATGACACAACTACTCATAACCAATCTCGGCGACGAGCTTGTCCATATGCTTGAAGAGACTGGGGTGAGCATTACAGCTGAGACGGATCCCGCGGATGCAATATCAAATGCTCTTCGCGAGCTAGGTATAGCGAAACACGTTGAAGTGGTAAAACCCGAGACACAGAGTGTAGGCGAGGAGTACATCATCAAGGTTTACGATAGCGTGTTTCGCGAGATACCAAAGTTTCTTGCCAAGCTTGGCGTCAAGTATACTCTCAGCCCAGAAGCGTTGCTGGTAGCCGCAATCATACGCGCTTATCTGCGCAAGAAGGATCCGAACGCTCGTGTAAATGTAACTGTTGACGAATATGCACCAGACAAGCCACTGACCATCCGTGTTAAGATACTAAGGGCGCTCAAGACCTAGTAGTTAGACCTCTGCTCAGCTATGTCTCGTTTTATATTTTTTTATATCTTTTCAAGTATGCATTCACCACACCTACAGATTATTCTCAGCTTTATGCCTGGCTCCCAGGCTTCCAGAAACGTTCTTGTTGAGGGTGTAAGCTTTAGCCTTGTGAGCTCGCCCCACCCAAACCAGCGTGCATCTTCTGCATCGCTCGAGGCGCGAGGCTGACTTGAGCTTCTACCCCAGAATACTATAATCAGGAAGTGGTAGTTTGTGCACATCACCTCTGCTATGCCAGCGATACCGTCAACCTTAACGTCGGCTATACCGGTTTCCTCGCGGAGCTCGCGGAGAGCTGCGGATAGAGTGTCCTCCCCGTGTTCCACGCGGCCGCCTGGTAAGCTCCAGTAGCCACGATACGGCTCGGATGCACGTTTAACGAGAAGCACCTTTCCATTGTTGAGCAGCAGTATAGATGAGGCGAGTATGGGGCTCCGGGCCCGCAGGGCTCGCAGCACCGGCCCCCATAGGTTAAGGGGCCTCAGCCTTTCCTCTTCTGCATCCACCCCCCGAGCCTCATAGCCCCGTTTACAAGAGGCACAGGAACCTCTTATTAAAATAAGGAGACTAGGTCATGCAGGCTCGAGTATGGGCTCCTCGGGGGGCTCGGGTAGCGCGGCCCTCGCCTCAGATGTCTCTCCCTGAGCCGCCTCCTCGATTAGATAGGATAATGCCATGTGAGCGTCCAGCTCCCCACGCATACTAGTCACTAGGGCGCGGAGGGCGGGCCTATCCTCTGCTAGGAGTACGGCCTCTATCTCCGAGAGCACCTCCATCGCATAGCGGATGGCGAGCCTATACTCCGTAGCGAGATCGCGTAGAACCTCCGCCACGCGCACGCACCATGCACTCATATTGGGTTGAGGGCGGGAGGAATCCCCTCGGCGCCGTATCCCCCCAGTGTCACCCAACACTCACCGCGCTACAGCGTTCCAGAGATACTCATAGTAACACATGGTGCAGCGCTTCGTCCGGTAAAGCATAGACACTGTTTCTAGTCTCTTGGCCGCTGGGGTGGGTAGCATCAAGTGTGTCATCTCCGAGGTTTTCGTTAGCCTGCAGGGTGAGGGGCCGCGGATAGGCACGCCAGCTTTGTTCGTGCGTCTCGCTGGTTGCAACCTAAGATGCCCCTGGTGCGACACGAAGTATGCATGGAGCGCGGGTAGACAAACATCTGTTGACGAACTCGTACACCACGTCGAGAAGATTGTTAATACGACCGGCGTACGTCTCCTGGTGTTCACGGGCGGCGAGCCACTTTTACAACGCGAGTGTCTAGTCACTCTCCTCGAGGAGCTGGGCTCCAGGGGTGTACATATAGAGGCTAGCATCGAGACTAATGGGACTATACCGCCGGGCCCGCTAGCCTATATGCTAGACCATGCAGTTATCTCGCCAAAACTGAGCAACAGCAACTATGGAGGCACAAACAAACCCTTATCGACACGCGTTGCACAGGAATGGTTACGCTTATACCATGAGAAGTTCCTACCGGTATACTGGAAGTTCGTAATTGGCTCCAGAGACGATCTCATCGAGGTTGACGAGTTTGTAGACAGGCATGGTATCAATCCCCAGGATGTATGGCTAATGCCCCTGTCAACGTCTATCGAGGAGCAGACCAGGCTATTGCCACTACTAGCAGGTCACGCTATAAGACGCGGATATAACGTCACGCCTAGATTGCAGCACTTGGCGCGCATAAAGTGACGCTAGTCATAAACAAGCAAACCTAGAACTGTTGATGCTGACAGATGCTAACCATTACCTCCGGCAATAGAAGTCGTATAAAGCTAGCGATTAAATCATTATTCCCACTCTGGTTCTCTTCGCGGGAGGACACTTACAATGGTTAAGACCCTATAACGCCTAGCGAGATTATCATAGATTTGCGGCTCTTAGCTCTTACAGTGACCATTGAGGCCACCAGAGAGTCTACATGCTATACACACCTTGAAAGCATACCAGTAGATTATGTCTTCTCGCCCGAGTTGCCCACCCCCTATCAGCGGGAGCTAAAGAGCCCAGTCTCCTAAGCTACTGGGTGTAAGCTTACCGTAAGTGGCTTGATCCGCTAGGCGCCTCCATGGTTACCGGGAGTGCTCTTATGCCGCGATATAAGCTTCCTGAAGAGTGGGTTGAGAAGGCTAGGGTTTTCGTTGAGGATGCTGAGAGGCATATAGAGGCGGGTCACTATTGGCTTGCATGCTTTGAGGCTCAACAAGCTGCCGAGTTGTACCTTAAGGCGTTGATAACTGCTGTTGCGGGTGTCCATCCATTCACACACGACCTTGTTGAGCTTCTCGAGGCTCTACGTGACCTCGGTTTCAACGTGCCCGAAGAGCTATACGTATATGCAGATGCACTTACACCCCACTATACACTGGCTAGATACCCGGGTAGAAAGCCGGTAACGTATAACAAGGGGCTCGCCAAGAGGTGCGTTAGATATGCAAGAATACTCATCGAGTGGGTTGAGAGCCAAGCTGCTCAAAGCGATGGCGGAGAGACTAAGGAGACAGGATAAGCTTCTAATGGAGTACGTGAAGAGAATCCTTGACAACTACCCTCACGCAAGGGTGATACTTATAGGCTCTCGTGCACGAGGCACCCAACTACCCTACAGCGATTTTGATCTCGTGGTCGTGCTACCCAGGGTACACGATAAGCTCACGCTAATAGAGGAGCTGAGGAGACTCAAGCCTAGAGGGCTAAACCTAGACCTCATAGTACTCGAGGAAAGCGAGTTATCCGATCCGATAGTGAAGAAGATGCTCAAGAACAGCATAGATCTTCACAATCCTCATAATGCACGTAATGTAGATACACGTTCCTCTTAGGAGGCGCTCTAAACGTCAATAGAGGGACGTAAAAGTCTATCCATGGATCGTATAGAGCATATAGGGGTAAAATGAGGACATCCACGCCATGGAGCACGCCACGAACGCATCAATTTATTCAAAAAAAAAAAATGTGCGATTAACGGCGGATATCTATCATGCCTACATACAATTAGCATTCTAGGCGTCATGATTGATGACGGCGTAGGTGTAACGCTACGGACGCGGCCAGAGTCGCGCCAGTTACGCCTATTATAGCTTGGAGCATCGACGTTTGTGTAGTCAATGTGTCCTCTACTTTACTGAGTCTGCCCTTCACGTTTGTCACCTCACTCTTCAAGTAGTTTACATCGGCTTCGATCTTTGACGTCTTGTCTATAACCTGGTCTATTTTGCCGGTGACTCGCTCCTCCATAGCCGATATACTACCCTTGACATCCGCCACAGCTTTGCCGATGCTATCCTCTACATACTTCTCAATGTGTGCTCGTGCCGTTTCTATCTCGCTTGCTAGCTTCTCTCCTACCTTCTTGACAGTCTCGCTGACACTGCTTATACTACTGGCGAGTTTCGCCTGTACCTCGTTCAGCGCGGTGATGATCGCATCCTGGCTCTCTGCAATCCTTCCAGATATCTCGTTTGCCACCGCCTCTAGTTTCTGCTCTACACGAGTCTCTATCTCGCTCAGCTTGTTGTTCAGCTTGTTTTCAAGCTCCGTTGCGACACTCGCAGCTAGCTTGTCAACAGTGACGCTTTGTATAGTGATGCCCTCGCCAGCCACATACTCGCCTTTATACACTGCCCTCACGGTAATGGTGTATGTCCCGGGTTCTACACCAGCGAGTTTGACTAGGTACGCTCCTTTCCCTAGACGCTCTACATGCACAGTAGGCTTGACCGGTCCTTCGACGCTCACGTCTAGTTCTGCATCAACCGGCTTATCATCTAGCGAGACTTGCACCGGGACAACTACAGTATCCTTAGCGTTGACGAGAACAGCGCCAATGCTTATCTTCAACGGCTTAGCTAGTCTAACTGCGATCCTCTCCGTGAATAGCTCCTGGATTAGCTCGAGATAGTTGTTTGCGAGGCTCGGGTAGTACATTACTATCGGCGACGGCAGCCTGGGCATCACGTATACTACATGGACGCCCGGCTTGTCATAGCTCACACTGAACTCTATACTATCGTTCAACGAGGTTACAACCAGGTCGCCATCTATGTACACCTCGACGGGTGTCGCTGGCATAGTAAGTAGCTGGGCAGCCCATACCTTAACATTCAGCCTGCCATCCTCGTGGTGGGCATATAGGCCTAGAGCGGATGCCGTCATGAGCACATAGCCGGACTTGTGCACAACACCTACCAGCATGTTGCCGGTCAGCTTGCCTCCAAGTTTTACTTGCTCGCCTGGCTTCGCTATCGTAATTGGCTTCAGAGCCGTAAGCTGGATGCCGAAGTTACGCTCGACAGCCACAGATGCAAGCTTGACACCGTCGCCCGCGACGACAAGGCTCTCTGTGTAACCAGGCTTGTAAATCGGCATCTTGCCCTCGACGTAAAGTGGCATGTATAGCACGGAGGCGTCAAATAACTTGAAGAACCTTGACAGCGTAACATTTGGCGCCGGCTTGGGCTCTGGTAGCGGCGCTGGCAGTGATAGTAGCGGGTCGCCCAGAAGCGTCAACTGGAGCACTGTTGTATGACCAAGGGTCACTGTCATACCACCCATACTGAGCTCCGGATATAGCTGCGATAGCGTATCATTGAGGTAGAGGACTGTTCCCTTCCAGACAGCCTCGCCTAGCGTCCTAGCTCCCGAGGCCCACGCCTTAGCCAGGTAACCGTGGAGGAGTATAGCGCCACCTATGTTTGCACTCACCAGACCATTCTTTACGGCGAATATTGGGATCTTGAACCACTCGAAGGCGGACCTTGCGTGACCAACGTATGCTACTCCACCCCATCCAGCTGCGATAGCCCACCCTACACTCGGCGGGCTAAACCATGGCGACGGGACTAGGTCGAAGTCCCATGCGCCATTCATACAGGCAACGCTCGTTACCACACCTATCTTTGTCCTCTTAGCGCTCTTCTCTAGCAGGTCGGTTGCGTTCACTAACTCCTCCCAAGTTATCATATTCACAGTCTCATTGTACACTAGGTCTGCCCATGAGTTGCCACTGCCATGCGCAATCACTGTTATCCATGCTGGCTGCTCCTTCTCGAGGAAGAGGCTACGGAAGTTCTCTCTAGTGTAGTTGCCGAGAACCCTAGTCATGAACTGAGGCTCTAGGTTTCTGAAGATGCCTAGCTTTACGCTGTATGTCGAGATGCCAGCCTCTCCTACGGGTGGCGCCATAGCGAACGGGTATCCTCCTATGACGAGTATGGTGGGGCTCCGCTGGTACTCCTCGTACAGCTTTACCTTCTCGAAGTACATCTGGATTAGGTATGGGTTGCTAAACGGCAGCCTCCCGACGTAGACATCTGGGTTGAAGTCGAGGTCGAGATCAGCATAGAGGTAGTCGGTTGGTATCCACCCGTTGTACGGGTCTACGAAGAAGTATTCTATGATGCTGAGGTAGTAGTAGCTCGGCGGTATTTCGGACGCGGAGCCCACTATGAGCACATGGGTTACTCCGTATGCCTGCTTCGCAAGCGCGATGAAGCCCCTTACCTGGGCAGCCAGAGTGAAATTATAGTATTGCATGATCTCTGGTGGCGGCGGGTACACTGGCATTAGTATGCCGGGTAGCGGTATCTGCGGGAATAGAGGTGGCGCCTTTGTCACGTTCTCGAGGCTTGCAGCCACCACCTTAACGTTTGGATGGACGCTCTTCTCCAGCTCGGCTACCAGCTTCGCAATTTCCATGGTAGGGGCGATTACGAGCAGGACTGGCGAAGTACTACTCTCACTCTGCATCTCTACCTTCTCGGCGTACACCTTGACGCGCAGCATCGACGTGTATACTACCTTACCATCGTGATGTTGAACCGGGTATATGTAGATGTGTAGTACCTTCTTGCCGTTGAGTTTCAATGCGAAGTACGTGTAGTAGACTCCTGGTGTCACTCGCTCATAGAAGCTCTCTACAGTGCCACGTACCAGAGGCTTGTCCGTATCGAGGCGCAGGGGAGAAGGCATAGGCTCGACGGGCTTAACCAGCTTAAGCTCTTGGATTGATAACGGCTCGACGACTACTACCGGGCGCGTGTCCAGTGGTAACTCGAACACCATGTGTATCGCTGGGAGTCTCGGGCCTCCAGGCAACCCGACATACACTACCTTGCCTGTGCTCGCGTGTAGCTCTAGCTTACTCCAGTTACCATCTTCATCGACATTGAGTCCTATGTAGATAGTCTTCTCGTACAGAAGGGTCGAGTCGCGCGGGACCACGGGGTTCGGCATTGCTACGCCAAGCGACGCTAGGGTCTCCGCGGGGCTCGAGGCTGCAGCTAATATCGGCGTTACTGCGAGCAACACTACGAGCGTAATAATAGCAGCTAGTACTCTACGATGACCAGACATACTTTCATCCATATCGGAGGGGCTCTGTAACTTGTATAACAGCGTTACTGGATGTGCACACTCGTATCCCACAATCTCCTAACGGCCACGCGCAGAGCTTCACGTAACTCTTCTATGCTTTTGACAACCCTGTGGTATTTCAACCTGAGTAGCTCGCGGATACGAGGATTGAGGTACCTACGGTCCCCGAGAATGTATATTGCGCGATCCTCGTCGCTACGTATTGCTCTACCCAGCGCCTGCCTGGCCTTCACGTAAGCCGTGACAGTGTATACGTAGTAACTGGCCTGAACCGGACCAACCTTCTCTGCAAGCTTCTCTATAACAGCCTTTGTGTAGTCATCGGGTTGCGGGTACGGGACGCCAGCCAGCATAACAGCGCTTATCAAACTCCTACCGTCACGGGTCAACTCTACTCCTTCCACGAGTTTCCCTCCAGCCACAGCATTCACTACCACCACTCTATGCTTCTCTAGGAGTTTCTCCACCTCCTTTCTCAAAGCATCAATGTTTGTATCCCTCTCTTCGCTAACCATCACCACGTTACTAGAGAGCCTCGATACAATCTCTTTCATGAACTCGTAGCTCGGATAGACTACTAGTATGGCGCCCCTCAGTTCCTCCGCCAGCGTCTTCACGTACGAGGCGTACATATTGTACATCTCGCCGCTGCGTTCCCCGTAGCGTGACGTCAACTCGAGCGTCACAATCGTGTAGTACTTGCCGGATATGTTGGATCCGTAGAGCAGCTCGGTGTCTATACTTACGCTACGCCTCTCGACGCAAAGAACGTCCCTGATGAACCTCTCGGGTGGCAGCGTCCCGCTCATCAGTATCACAGCCTTTGCGTTCATCAACGGTTCTCTGGTCACAACACAGTGGTCTACGGGCAGCGCTACTAGTTCTGCCTCGCCACTCTTACCCCTAGTGACGAACACCTCTACACCCTCGAGAGACACTAGAGACGCGAAGACGGCAACCCTCGTCGCCGCGACACGTATGCGTGCTGCACTCGACGCACCCCCGCCAAGTGCTTCCCTGAACTTCTCGAGTCGAATCTCGGCAGCTAGGTCTGCTAATGCACCAGGATCCTCAACGGCACGGAGAACGATGGTCTTGTTTATGCGGCGTAGGCGGCCCTCGGGGGGCGGTTTCAGCTTAGCTAGTATACTGCGGAGTCTGGCAGCGACCGTCCTTCCCCACTCGGAGTCCGGTGCATACCTCTCAACCTCGGCGGCGAATGCCTCCACGTCGCGCCTCCGCAGCCTCTCCTCCAGTATCGAGCTAACGTCCATCAATGCATGCGCCTCATCCACGACGATGACATAGTCGCTGTACTCGTGCGGCTCGAACACAGACTCGAAGATGTCACGCTTGAAGACATAAGGGTACGTCGCTACTATGAATTTCACATCATCCACTAGCATCTTGAGCGCGAAGAATGGACATAGTCCCAGCTTCTCTAACTCCCGTACAGCGGCATACGGGCTAGGAGCGACCCTCCTAACCGCGTTGATTACAGGGCCTTTCACATCACCCATCTGGACTAGGTTCTCGTAGTAGGGGCAGACGCCCTTCAAGCGGGCCAAGCGGCAATTCTCCCAGAACTCGTCGGGAGGCGGCGCCTCGCCACGCTCCCCGCGCAGCAGAGGGCACATCCTCCTAGCACTATAGAGGAAGACGTAGTCGACACCGAAGCGGCTTAACTCGCGAAGCACCGGCTCTATCTCGTTACGCGTCCTCACAAGATACAACACGCGCTCTACCCCAGCCAGGAGCAGCCCGTATATCACTGCAGCCGTCTTGCCGAAGCCCGTCGGCGCCCTCAGCAGTAGAACCTCGCCCCTCTCAACAACCCTCTTTACAACCTCGGCTACCTCGCGCTGCCCTCGGCGGAACCTATCATACGGGAACCTCACGTTCTCTTGCTTGCCAGCGTTGCTCACTACCCCTCCCCTTACTTCTAGCCAAGCCTACAGGCTAGCCTCGGCCCCCGGTAAGCGGTACGGACGACAGGCTGTAGACACCGACCCGCTAATGCACGACAGTGTTTAGGGCCGCGAGAACACGAGATTCGAATCCTGGGCCGTGACGACACCTCGTTGAGCTGACCCGTGATGAGGGGTTGCCGGGTCGCGAGCCCCGCCCTTAGCGCCGCGCTATCAAGTCGAGTATGGCTTGTAAAAGCTCCTCCGGCGTCGCCACCCTCTCACCACAACTATATCCACTCCAGGCGTATCCACGCGGATATGGAGGGCGGTACGCGAAGCGTATAGACTCGACACGCTCCACGCTAGAAGCTATACACGTGTTGCCCGGCTTATCATCCACGTAGATGAGTTTATCTAGATGCTCGTCCTCCACTAGGTTCTTCAGCGCGTCCCTTAGCCCCCCGGGCTCATACACTACAACCCTATCAACCAACATGTTGACCCCGTATGCCTCCACTCTTCTCATCTTCTCGTCGCGTGTCGCATCCGCGCCACACACGATGTACAGCTTAACGCCGAGACCTCGCAACTTCCACAACAAGTCGACAACACCAGTGGGCCTCCCCAGGGCTACCCTCGACACCCATATGACGTCATGGATTAACGGCGGTAAGTTGAACACACTGTAGGCTCTCCTCCTATCCCACGCACCAAGGTACTCCGCTATATCCTCGAGATGCTGGAGAATCTCCGGCGGCAGGCGTAACGCTGTTGCCAACTCGGCTAGTAGACTAGGCATGAACCAATAGGTATCGTAGAGTACACCATCGAAATCAAACGCCACGCCAAGCTTCAAAACTCTCACCCATTCTGGGGCTCGTGCCGGTCGGTAAAGCCAGGGTTCAGCATAGGCATGTCCTCAGGATTCCCGCCCGGGAGGACCTCCTCATCCCGTGTTCTTGACTAGCGGTAAAACACGCCTGCCTAAAAACAAGCTTGGGTTCATACAACGAGCCTTGGCTCGCTTCACCCGCTGGTTGCCCCGCTCGATACAACACCAGTTTGACCGCTTTCCAGCTTCGAGAGAGCTATACCAGAGTAATAGTAGACTAGTATGGATGTGACCAGGAGTAGTGCAGCACCAACCGACATGTTGAAGATGGACAGCACCATGCCTACGAGCAGCAAGATACCTGCTATCTTCAACCCTCCTTCGATCTTATCAAGGCGTAGGAGCATTATCGCGAACATTACTCCACCTATGAAGCTTATCAATGCGCCGAGGAACATCCCACCAAAGGCGGCAAGTGCAAGCCCGACTACGCCGCTACTGACCAGAGCTATGGCAACCACTATTGACAATAGTATTATCACGTACCCGATTAGCACGAGGAGTGCTCCGGTGGCGCCTATCCCGTAGCTAGGGTCGTACAGTGAAAGGTGTGTTGCAGCACGACGCCATACAATCCATGCCAGGATGGCGAGTACAAGCCCAAGGGCTATTGCGGCGAAATACGGGATTGTAGCCAGGAGGACCCTACCGATTATCCGGGTTGCATGCTCTGGCCCCATTGGCGCTTCTGCAGGCACAGCAATGCCGCCCATCGCAGCTAAGGAACTCGCTATCATGAACACCCCGCCAGCCACTATAAGCACGAAGGAGATTATGTTGTATAGCGCTCCTCTGCGCAGCGCCGCGAGACCCTCACGCAGCGCATTGTGTTTATCGTTTCCTAAGGCTCCCGTCTCTGATGTTATAGCCACTGGGCTACACCTCTATACCATGTTGTAATACCAGTAGGTGACTAAAGGGAGTTATGGCTCAACGTTCTCACCTATGAGTACCCACTATGCACACAAACCCTGCCCTCTCACTACATTCGAGGCGAGGCTCTTCAACATCACGTGGCCCCGGGGGATTCGTGTATAGCGTTGATACGCAACGTTCCACGCTTAACCCTGCTCCTTTCATTATCGCTGCTACCTCGCCTACCGTGTAGAAGCGCGCATACTTGTAGAACGGATTTCGAGACAAACGCGTCTTGTACATCACTCCCCACGGCGAGTCTCTAGGTACTATGCACGCTACGACTTTCCGTGCCACTCTAGCAGCCTCTGTCAACACTCGTTGAGGTTCACGCACGAAACACAGCGTGACAACCAGTAGCACTACATCCAGGCTATTGCCTCGCAGTGGCAGCGTCTCGCCCACACCCTGTACAACGTCAACGCCCCTCCTCTTAGCAAGGCCCAACATGGACAAAGATGGGTCGATGCCTAGCAGTACGCCTAGCCTAGCGGCGAAACGCCCTGTCCCTACCCCAACCTCGACAGCACGTAACGTCTCGCTACCCTCCAACGCCTTTGCAACCGCCCTCACCTCGCTCTCGTATAGCACGCGGTTACGCTCATACCATTCATCGTATCTAGCCCAGTACTCGTCAAAAACACGCACTTCAGGCCTGTCCACGGTCAAAGCCCAACCGCTCCCAAGATGCAAGAGGCTACAGCCAAACGTTAAACAGAGCAGGGTGCACAACACGTCTCTGCCGGGGGCTTGCGCCCCTCGGCCGACGCCCGGCTGACACCGGCCGCTATGCCGAGCCCGGGATGAAGCCGGGTCCTGCTCGGGCACCCCGCGCCTAACAATACGGATACGGGAGTTCGCCACTACACTCTACCAGGGTAACGTTGAGGGTGTACCAACGTGCCTAGAGGCGCAGTTATACTTGTTGAGCATCGTGACACCAAGTATAGCATTAACGCTCTTGTGGCGTCGCTTGACGCTGCCCGCGTAGCAGATGTCATGGTATCTAGGTGGCTTAGCGAGGCGCTTAGCACTCTGACCGGGATCGTCGAACGCTATGAGCGTATAGTTGTCGGCGTTTCTCTCATGACCGAGCATTTCGTCACAGAGTTTAGCGCTATACGCGAGTTTGTGTCAAAGGCTAGGCGGGTGGCAGGAGAGAAGCTCCTTCTGGTTGCAGGCGGGCCCCACGCTACTGGCGACCCTCTCGGCACGCTACGGACTGGTTTTGATGCCGTTGTTGTCGGTGAGGGCGAGGTTACACTACCCCTGCTCGTAGAGGCGTGGTTCGAGGAAGGCTGGGACGGCGTCACTCGCGTTAAGGGCGTCGCATTCCTCGAAGAGGATAGACTCGTGTATACTGGCCACCGGCCCAGGATCAACCTTGACGAGTACTGGTCCTTCCCGTGGTGGAGACGCCGCTTCTCACCCATCGAGATAACCAGGGGTTGCCACTGGGGCTGCAGGTACTGCGAAACCTGGTTCATACATGGTGGTAGGGAGAGACACAGGAGTATAGAGAGTATACTGGAGCACGTGAGGATAATGCTGAAGCATGGATTACGAGATATACGGTTTATCACACCGAACGCGCTTGGCTATGGGGAGCGTGTAAGGGGAGAGAGATGCCTAGATCTTGTCGGCGACCTGCTTGAGACTATCCACAGAGTCGGTAGCCGCGAGGGCGCACGCATATTCTTCGGTAGCTTCCCTAGCGAGGTCCGACCAGAGTACGTTGACGACGAGGCGGCTAGGCTGTTAAAACGCTATGTCGCAAACAAGCGCGTGATTATAGGCGCCCAGTCTGGCAGCGAGAGGATACTAAAATTGCTGAATAGGGGACACACGCCAGAGGACGTGCTAAACGCCGTGCATGTGCTAGTGAGGCACGGCTTCCGCCCCGAGGTGGACTTCATTTTCGGTCTGCCCGGCGAGACTAGAGAAGACATAGAGGCGAGCCTCAACCTGATGAAACAGATTGTCAAGCTTGGTGGCCGTGTACACGCACACACCTTCATGCCGTTACCAGGGACACCGTTGGAATCAGCACCGGGCGGTAGGATACCACAGTGGCTGCGCCGGGAGATACACAGGCTAATAGGCTTTGGCGGCCTTTATGGTCAGTGGGAGAAGCAGGAGAAGCTTGCTCAACTGATACACGATTTCTACCGTAAGGGGTTGATACAGGGGCTACGCGGCTGGAGCAACGCCATACTAAGGCCCGGCAGTATGTGACCCAACTGCTCTGGATCTCTCTTCAGAGGCGCGTCTAGCTACCGGCCTAGTATCGACTTCAAAACATATCTGCTGCAAGCGATATACTCCGTGTAAAAGGCGCTAGTTTCCATTGTATACCATCGTATGCTTTGCTCACCCTTTACCACCAAGCAAATTAAGAGGATGAGGAGAATAACTACCGGCATAGAAAAACGTGTCATATGAGGCAAGGGCTTATTTCAGTAATAGGCTCGCCCATGGATCCTCTGTTAGATCGGCGAGTGTCTTTGGTATACGGTTGACTAGTATCTTTGAGATCAGCGCTAGCGCTGTTCCTATGGTGCGGTAGGCTAGACCTCTAAACACTAACGAGTATATCAGCCAGATAGAGCCCACGGCTATGTGTGGGGCTAGCGCCTGAAGCCCCGGAGCTAGCGCATTCATTGATGCTAGGTACGGGCCTATGATTGCCACCGCCCATGCTGTTAACAACGTCGCTATGAACAGCAGGTGGTCTAGTATGTCTCTACCCGTGTATCCTCTTGGAAACAGGACTCGCTCTAGCCATTTACTGCGCAGTAGATAGGCGCCCACCACGGCAGCCGTGTAGGCTGGCGCCGCGAAGTAGAGCCCGGTTATTATGTGAGCGTGGTAGCCCATTCCTATGGCTAGCTGAGGCCAGCTTATGAAGAACTTCTCTAGCTCTGGCGAGATTATGGGCAACGCGTGTGGACGCAGGACGGTATTAGCAGCGTAGATCACTCCCCTAGTAGCACCAACTATTATCGCCGTTAATGCTGCAGCGACTATGCCTAGGTATAACAGCCAGGTTACTAGCCACTCGCCAACATCCCTCCTCTTCAACAAGACCCTAAGGTTTAGCACTAAATCAAACAACGCCACTATCCTTGGCATTACGTGCTCGGAGACCCAACTATACTCGGAACGAGCCCGAGCCTCCACCCCACTCATCACCTCTCACCCCCTTCATACACGTAAACAACTCGTGGAGTCTGGACGAGATGCCATTCATAGTGGCACTCGAAACAATTACCATCAGCCTTCTTGACCATCATCTCGTGCATGATACCATAGCCGCTTACAAGTGCTGCGTGCATAGCTAGTCCACGCAGAGCGTCACTCTTGAGTCCACCATACTCGTCGTGGCACTTGCCGCATAGCTCTACATCCGCTGCCGATTTTACAAAGACAGTATGGTTGATTGGATTGGGCTCGTGGCATACGCTACAGTTGTAACTATAAGCCGCTGCATGTACAAGGTGTAACCCCACGCTCACTGCTTCACGTATGGTGTCACCATGACAACCCTTACAACCGCGGAGAGCAACCAATGTAACATTCGGTGCCACGAAGCCTCTATGGCACTTACTACAATCCTGTAACTCCTCATACTTGTCGTGTAGCTTAGTCTTACGGGGGTCGTGGCACTCGACACAAATGTCGATACCAGGTTTCCAGCCGTGAGGCATGTCGGATAGATGGCAGTCGATGCACACTATTGTCCTATGCTCATACTCCTTACCGTAGTGCTTCTGGTGCCCATCGTTTAGAGGTTCTGTGTGGCAGGCGAGGCATGGGTTCACAGGTCTATATGTGAAGCCCAGCTTCTCCATCAGCATTCCTACAGCCATGTTGACGCCTCCATAGCTGGTGGCGTTTGGCGCTAGTTGCGCAGCAGGCACCACGGGGCTCTCAGAGTGACACGCGGTACAGGCTGCGCGTATGGTCTTGACCATATCACCGTGTATCTCAGCCGCATCGTGACACTTCAAACAGACCTTATTGCGTGGCTTATCCGTGTGGTGACCATGGTACGCATTAACATGACAATCCACGCATTGGACCGGGCGCGCGAGTCCCATCTTCGCTAGTTCCTCCTCACTAGCCTCTAGGTGTTTCCAGTGGAACTCTCCAGGAACACGGTGACACATTAGACACTCTCCATGCTCCTCAACAAGGTGCTCTAACTTGACGTCGCGATAGAAGGGTATGCCTGGAAGTATCTCGCTCTTTACGCCGAAGCCGTGGCACCCGATACACCAGAACGGCCCGGTTATGTTCTTAGGATCGAGAACCTTCGTGTCGTGGCAGCCTTCGCTGCAGAGCGACACGCTCTCAAAGTACCCTGGTATTGTAGCCTTCCAGTACCCCCACATAGCCACTACAAACACAGCTATTATCAAGATTGTTTTCACAAGTTTCGTAGCAACGCTTGCCGTCATAGCATCCACACCCTTAGAACTACTTTACTCCAGTTTGTCTCAGAAAATAATGCTTATACTCAAATTTTTCCATCGTTCTTTAAGTAAGTAGCTTTAACTGCGTTCTTTGCGATTAATCGCAACACCCTCTAGAATAGGGGCAGCGATAATACCCGCTATACCAACTGCATGAAGAAGGCCTGCGAGAGGCACGCGATACACGGTTACTACGGCATTCACATACTCTATGCTAGCGTTCTTCGAGAACGCGTAGTTCAACAGTAGTTTTGCAGTGCCCGTCAGGTCGCCTCTCTCACCCCAGCTGACAACCATGGCTGTATAGAGAGCGTAACGTAGCGCATCGTTACCTGTTAACTTCGGGTCAGAGAGCATGATGAGATAGTCCCTTGCTAGCTTACATGACTCGTTCTTGCTGAGCTCGATGCTGTCTAGCCACTCTAAGCTCCACAGGTCTAGACGCACATACGTTCCATTCGGCGTGATGCTCGACGGACAGGCTGCAACCGCCGGCGGGAGTACTAAGCTAGTCCCTAGACAGTCTATCTCTACTATCATTTGCGGTATGCTCGAAGGATGCTTAGAGGATATATTCAGTGCAGATACGTTGATACCCTTTGCCTCAGCCGCAAGACGCAACACGTGCGTAAACCGCGCGAATTCCAACGCAGCCTCCTTTCCAACGCTGCCCGCAAGCCAAGAGTAGACTATTGTCTGGTTTATCACGCCCCAGTATAACGGATAGAAGTAGTGGACTATACTAGTGTCTGGTATCGGCGCTGGCCCGGTCTCGCCTAGCGAAACGGGCTTGACGCTACATTCTACGGCTATAGGCACACGTGGGGCTGCCAGGAGGGCTAGGAGAGCTAGAACACCCACACAGATGCCGACCTTAGGCAGGATATCTGCTAGTCTAGTTCTCCTAGTGCTCATTATGCTGGCTGCTACACCCGCCAGGCTTATACCCATGACCGTAACTAGCAGTGCACCAGCCCTGGCTACTAGAGGCACTGGAGCTACCGCTTCTATGGGCGTGGCTACACCCAAACCGATTAGCTGTAAGTCGCTGGGCGTTACACGCGCCTCCCTACGCACTAAAACTGGTAGTATAGTCCAAGCGCCCACAGCGACACCGACAATGCCGGGCACCGCCTCGATGCCAGACCCGTAGACCCTCATGTACGGAGTGTAGCCGGCTAGAGCTAGTGAGGAGAGCACACCCATTGATGCAAGAGCGACCCCCCGACCGACATTGGCTCTGCTCGCGCAACCACCGACAACACATAGGGAGGCTACAACCAACATCAATGCTACTAGCGGCTCACCTACCAGCGGTACATGGATGCGCGTGGTAAGAATCATCCACGTTGATAACACTCCTAGTATACAAGCAGATGCCACTCCCGAGGATAGGATCACAGTGTATTTAATCTTGTCGTTCCGGGCTACAAGACTACCAGCTGCAAAACCAGCAACTAGATACACGAGAGGCACTATGATGTCAAGAATGCCTGCGCCACGAGCATCATATTCTACCAGCCCGCCTCCAAGGAGCCATGCTATGCCAGCGGAGATCGCCGCTATACTTCCTGGCATGTAGCTTCCACCTAAACGGGATGCTACGAGGATACCTAGCAGGAAGAGCGTTACGTGAAGCGGTGTCACTTGAGACAATGGACCAGCCACAAGCATAACGACGAGGATTGCCAATACTACGGGGCTTACAACTAATACTGCACTAGGCACTCTTCTTCCTCGTACAACGTGGTAGACGATAATCAACTCAAGGGTTATGGCGAGTAGCGCCAACGTGAAAGCGACATCCATACACTTCAGCCATTAAAAATTATGAAAATAGTACATAAAAGTATTTCTATCATGTAGAATGTTTTGTGAGAAAAACGTAACGCGTATGT
Source organism: Pyrolobus fumarii 1A (assembly GCF_000223395.1). Lineage (GTDB taxonomy): Archaea > Thermoproteota > Thermoprotei_A > Sulfolobales > Pyrodictiaceae > Pyrolobus > Pyrolobus fumarii. The sequence goes on from NC_015931.1 coordinate 734,981, forward strand.
AAAAAAGAAGTGGGGATGGGGTTAACCACAATGCCGCTTGTTTAGGCTACCCTCCTGACCGCGAACGCGACCATACCGAATGCTAGCGCTAGTAGGGAGGCAAGAGCGTTGGTGCTGCCGCCCTCCTCGCCAACGTCGACCTTTAGCACCTTAACCGCGCCGTCGGTCTTGACTGGGACGTCGGTTACTAGCGGCTTCACAATCGCCTCCTTAGCCTCGCTACCCTCAATCTTCTTGACGTACTCCTTGACCTCTGGTAGCTGAGTTATTAGGGTGTTGACTGTCTTCTCAATCTCGCTAACCACCAGCTCCTTCTCGACCTTGCTCATGGTGGCAGTCGCGCCAGTTGCGCCAGTCTCACCCTCGAACTGCTCCTTGAGCCATGGCAGTATGTGCTCGATCTCCTCGATTATCTCTGGGGCCTTCTTGCGGATCGCTGGCCTCTCGTATAGGTCGATTAGCCACTCCTCGATCTTCTCGGCGAAGTGCATTATGCCCTCCCACCAGACGAAGTCTGGGCCGAAGTGGGCTGCAGACATCTTGGTCGGCCTGTTAGCCATGGCACCGAGGTTCCTCACTATCCACTTGTCCATTGGCGTGAAGAGGCCCTTCTCCTGCAGCTTCGTTACTATGTCTAGCACGTACTTGTCTCTCATGTAGTCGACTAGTATGATCATCCAGTCGTAGGTCTTTAGCCAGCTGGCAGCATACCTCTTCGTGTGGCACTGGGCACACATGTCGATAGCGCGCTGCCTCCTAGCCTTCCAGTCGGGCTCCGGATAGACTAGCTTGATCTCCTCGCCGGTTGTCGGGCTCTTGAAGACTGCTGGCTGTGTGGCAGTGGCGCCTGGGAAGGCTGGGTCTGGTAGGCCTGGCAGCCTTGGTAGTGTGACTAGCCAGCGACCTAGCTTGAACTTGCTGATGATCGCAACATCGTGGCTGCTCGCGTACTTGACCTCACCTCTCTCGTTGTACACCGCAGCCATGTGGCAGGTTACACAGGTTGGCGCCCTGAAGTCGCGACCTGGCACCCAGTTGTTGACTGGCTTGTCCCAGTCCCAGTCCTCAGCCTCGCCCCAGAAGATAGCGCCGTGGACGCTCTTGCTCCACTGTTCGTCGTTCGGGTGGTCTGGGCCAGTGTGGCAGCGGCCACAGGCCTGGTAGGCGCCCTTCCTAGCGATCTTGACGCTGAAGCTGTGGTATGGGTGGCACGCCTCACAGCTGCCTAGGCTGCCGTCCGGGTTGACGCGACCAATGCCGTGGTTGGTGACGAATGCTGGGTCGAAGATCACCTTGTCTGGCGCCTTACCCTCCTTCATGTACTTCATTAGCTCGTCTAGGCTCGGGTAGGCGAATGCATCCTTGACGTCTAGCCTTACACCGTGGCAGCCTAGACAGCCCCTGATACCCCAGATGTATAGCGCCTTGGTAACCCTGTAGTTGTCGATGTCTAGGCCTAGCGGGTTGTAGGGTATGATCGCGTTGGTTGGATCGCCATAGAGTACCTCCTTACCGTACTCGTTGTCGCCGGTGAACTCGCGGACGATCTCTGGCACCCACTCGGTCACTATGTACTCCTTGGGTAGCTTGAAGTCCTCAGTCCAGCCGAACTGTGCCGCAACGATGGTCCAGTATGCTGGGAACTCGGATAGCGCGTAAGCGTGTAGGCCTGCGAAGGCGTGGACGCTCTTCTGGAACTCCTCAGCAATTGATGGGTGGCAGCGGCCGCACTGCTTGGGAGTCACTACGAGCGTTATGTAGTAGCCATAGTGCTCGAAGACGTCTGGCCTGGTACCGGGCTGGGCTGCGTGACACTCGTAGCAGCCTACACCCACTATGCGGTGCTTGCTCTTATACCAGTCGTAGACGATGAATGGTGTTGCACGCAGGTGACACTCGACACAGTCCTGCGACTCTTTCGTCAGCTTCACGCCCGCCAGGTTGATGTAGTCGCCCCACTCGAAGGTCATTGCAGTAGCGATGCCGCTGGCTAGTAGTAGGGCAATGAATAGGGATAGGGTGGCTAGTGCTACGCGTCTCATACCCCAGACACCCGCCGTCACTTTTCCATGTCTTTGATTGTTCACAATATGCGACTATTTAAACAAAACTTTACGCGAGCAATCTATTCACAAAAACACACGTTAATTTCAAATCGTTAATTTCTGTTAAGGTTAGAGAGGGGTGTTCGCGATTACGTCATGTACAAAACATGATCGCGGCTTCAACGTGTATTATTATCACGCAATCACGAATAGGTAGACAAGCATACACGCTTCAACATAAAAACACAAGGTTGGAAAAATCACTTTTTCCTACGAGAATAGATATAGTCGGCTACCGTGTAGATGGCTAGCGCTGCACCAACAGCCAATGCGACGTTGAGCAGCATTGATGTTAACATTGTATTATTATCTCTACCTTCCTCCCTAACGACAACTATGTTTACTGTGGGTGCCGTGTCGGACGTCGTGTATATGTTGATGTCACCTCCTGGTATCTTCTGGCCAGTCTCGTTGTCGAAAAGCGCTAGCCGTATCTTGAAGAAGTACTGAGCCTCGTGTACACCAGGAGTCGCGTTGAAGTATCGCTCATGGGCTATTATCGATATTTGGCGTGTAACCGTGTTCTCGTACACAGGCCTTATAGCAGCATGTAAGGCCCCGGATCCTATTACTGCTCCGCCCTCGCCCCACTCCCACATAGACTCTACTGGTTTGAAGAGTGTTGGGTCTATCCGATATCCTGGGTCTACCACTTGTATTGTGATTATTCCGTCCCAGGGGCCAGTCCAGTTGACATGTACAGTAACGTTGACAACTCCTAGTATGTTGGGAGGCCGCAGGTATAGAGTGTCAGGATAGTATATGTCTGCGTATACCTCGATTGTAGTGTTATCCGTCAATCTCTGGTATACTGGGCCCATGCGCGCATGTAGTATGTGGATTGTTATTTCGCGGCTGTTAGCGAAGCTCGTCATGTACACCAGGGGTATCAGTATCAACAGGATTGCCGAGACCGCTACTATAGGATGGACGCTGCGCCTAGCCTCCACGGCTATCACCTCGCAATGTTCTCAAGGTAGTCCATCACGGTGTATATGTCGCCACGCTGGTATACCTTGTTGTTGAATACTAGAACAGTGTCAATGTCGCTCCACCTTAGACCGATATAGGCGAATAGTTTGTCAATGCCATTCTTGACGCTGTTGCTCGTCTCGAAGAACTCTAGCGTAGGGTCTGCGATGACGAATGTCTTTAGAGGCTTGACATATGCTATGCTCACACAATGGTTGTATCCTTCTTTACCAAAGAAGCACATGACCCAGGCGTCTCCAAAGCTACCGAGATACTCTAGATAGAGGCTTGTTAGGAGGATAGCCTTGTCCTCGCAGTCGCCAGCCTTGCGTATCAAAGTCTCAAGCGGTGTTTGTATATAGTTATCGGTCTTCTTTATCTTGAATGCATATACATATTTCTTTCCATTCATGTCTACGTACTTCACGTCACTTATTACTACAAATGGGTGGTCGGGGCTCGTCTTCACCTCCCTGACCGTGTAGTTATAGAGCATCTCCATGTGTTTCAGCGCCTTTTTGGGGTTGAATAGGGGGACTCCAACGACCTCCATTACTATATCTGCAACCCTACCTGGGGTCACGTACTGTCTAACATCCTGCGTGTAGTATGCCCGGGGATATGTTAGCTTGAACAACTCTGTTATACTCGCATTGAGGTTCTCTAGTATCCTCGTGACGACGAGCGCCTCTTTGAGAGTCTCATTAGCTGTTGTTACCAGCTCTGCGAGCCTCCTTAATCGCTCGCGCAGCGTCTTTATCTGAAGTAGCAGGGCTGTATTGTTATCCTCTAGTTTTGCGGCACGTTTAGCGAGTAGCGTAAACGTCTCGTTAAGGCTGCTGTAAGCTTCGAGGAGTTTGTTGTACTTGTTCACTTGTTGAGTATAGAGTGTTGCCCAAACAGCGTTGCTCGCGGCCAGCGCAACTAGCAGGAGGAGCACTACACCGCGCTTGTCTACCATTATTCTTGACCCGTTACTTCTCTTTGAAAAAACGGTGAGATAATTTTGTTAATTTTATTCTCGCTTGTTGCTAGAATAAATCGAAATCTTACTGCTCTGACTTCTTTCTGCGGAAGCGCGCGTAAACCATTGCATGGTCCTTGTCGAATGGCTCTAGATGGACCATATCTACGATCTCGAAACCTCTCTGTTTCAGTACCTCGATCTCGCGCTTGAACACCTCGCTGGGCTCCTTGGTGACGTCGATGCTTCTTGCCTTGATTGCTAGTAGTAGCCAGCCGCCATCACGCAGGAAGAAGTCGGCATTGTCAGCCACTAGGGCTGCCTGCTCCGGCTGTGCAACGTCCGCATAGATGCCGTCCACCATCTCCACTATGTAGCGATACTCGTGTGGCTTGCGCGCATCGCCTAGAATCGGGTAGAGGTTTGGCCTAGACTCTGCAACAACGACCAACTCTCTCATGACACGGGGGGCAAACTCTACTGCAAACACCTTACCCTTCTCGCCGACAATGTCGGACACGTGGCTGGGTGTTGTACCAGTCGCAGCACCAAGGTATAGGACGCGGTCACCCTCCTTCACCGGCAGCTCCTCGAGGCCCTTTAGGAGTGCTGCCGCGAGCTTGCTACGGTACGGGTTCCACTCGCGATACTCAGCATCCTTCCACTTGAAGAGCCTCTCGCCATAGACCCTCTGGCCCGGCACGAGGTTCTTGGTGGCGAGCCTGGTAGAGCCGTCCTCGAGCTCGACAATATACACGCCCTTGTATTTCTCGTGCTCGTAGATGTTTACTACCTCGGACATTATGCTCCCCTACCTCGCAAGGCTCTACTAGGGCTTATATATAGTATCGCGGCTTGTGTAGCGCGAGGCGCTTCCTTGGGGGTGGCCATAGTTGCAACTTAACGTGCGCCAAGTCCTTGAGAGGCTAGCGGGCTTCGGGGAGGCTGTTGCGGGCTCTGAGGAGGCGAGAGCATTATCCGAGGAGCTTGCACGCCTCGTAGAGGAGGTTACCGGTACAGCACCCCGCGTTGTTAGGTTCCCGGTGGCCACGTGGAGAGACGAAGGCGCCATAGTTGAGTGTGGTGGGTTGCGTCTCGAGGCTCGTGTTCTACCCCAGACTCTAGGTGGCATAGAGGCTGGTAGGCTGGTAGAAGTGCACTGTACCACGCCACGCTGCTTCCAGCATGTTTCTCCCGGTGACGTGGTTGTTGCACGACTGCCAGAGGATCCGGATGACGTGACTACCCTCTATGTACACGCGTTGGAGGCTGGCGCCTCAGCCCTGATAGTTTATGATCGGTGGCCCGGTAGGTTCAGGCGTATCGTTGTCAGCGGGCGCTGGGATTACGCGTGGCTTCCGTCACCAGCCCCCATGCCAGCTGTGCACATGCGAGCCGAGGATGGCTCAAAGCTTGTAAAGCTGTGCACGGGTATGAGGGTGCGCGTGGAGGCCAGCGCTTCGATTAGGGAGGGTCAGGGTAGAACACTGGAGCTGTTGCTGAATGAGGGTGAAGAGCGCGAGATAATTATCATGGCGCATTACGATCATTGGCTGAGTGGCGCTGGTGATAACCTTGCTGGTGTTGTGTCACTCCTCGAGGCGCTTAGAGTTATCCGAGGAGAGGGTGTGAAGGGTTTCACACTGCGCGCGTTACTCCTCGACGCTGAGGAGTTTGGAGACCCGATGCTACCAGCATGGTATTGGTCGTACGGCTCTAGATGGTATGCTAAGATGCTCTCTGATACCGAGCTGCTAGACCAGGTTGTACTTGCGTTGAACCTCGATCTTCCTGTATTGAGGCGGTTAAAGCTGGCCGCTACTCCCGAGGTTCGCGGCCTAGTGGAGCGCCTAGCTAGCAACACGCTAGAGTTTGACGTTGAGGAGTTCGAGACGTGCTATTCTGACGGTTACCAGTTTGCGAAGCTGGGCGTCCCCTCGGCAACGCTATACAACGTTGAGGATTACGTTGAGTGGTATCATACCGATGCGGATACCCCAAGTGTACCCGATGAAGTCGCCATTATCGAGGCTGGGAGGCTTGCTGGCCGAGTAGCCCTGGAGGCCGGGAGGCTGGGGCCAAAGGCGCTCGACTACAGGGGCTACATTCGCGTCTTGGAGAGTATCGCTCACGAGGCTCCTCTAGAGTACCGCCGCGGTGTATACATGCTGTCCGAGGAGGCGCGTCTCGCGCTTGAACGCGAAGACTATGACGGGTTGCACCGTGCATTTCGCCTGGTGAACATGACACTTGGCCACTGCGTGTTCCTCGGTGATTACAAGTGGGACTCGGGTGGGTTCCGTGCGATGCTTGCACCCAGGCTTAGAGTGGTACTTGAGGAGTTTAGGAGAGTTCTTGACAAGCGTGTAGGGGGGCCTGGCGACGTTGTCATCCCCGGCGTAGAGGATCACCTAGCAGTAGCGTTACCGCAACCCGTGAAGCTCTGGGTGTATAAGAGGGGTGCTGCCTTAACCCGCCAGTTCTGGGAGGCTCTCGAGAGTGCATTTAAACACGCTGTTGTTGACGCCGCAAGGAGTGTAGCCGAGGCTCTTGTCGAGGCCTACGAGGTGCTACGGGCACGCCGCGAAACTGCACGTTGAAGAGCCTCTAATGCCGCTTTTCTAGCTGCCTGGTATAGCTTCTCGCTAGGATCTATTCCGAGCCATATACGGTCTGCCTCAAGCGCCTGCCAGACAAGCATGCACAGCCCGTCTACAGTCCGTGCATTTCTTTCCCTAGCTGCACGGATTAGAGGCGTTTCTAACGGCTTATAGATAGCGTCAAACACGACATGCTTAGGGCTTATCGCATCCGTGTCTACTGGTGGCGCACCCCCGACCCCCTCCATGCCAAGAGGTGTCGCGTTGAACAACACATCCGCCTCCTCTATGGCCTCTCGGGGCGGAGGCCACGCTACGACACGTGCACGTAGTCCTAGGGCCTCCGCGATACCCGCAAGCTGGACAGCCCTGCTCCTGGTACGATTAGAGATTATGACTGTAGATGCCCCAAGATGCTGCGCGGCTAGCACCGCCGCTTTGGCTGCGCCACCCGCCCCTAGTACTAGCATCGTAAACCCGTCCGACGCTAGACCCCTCAAACACCTCTCTACACCATACACGTCTGTGTTGAAGCAGTGGAGTTTTGCACCCTCAACCTTTACCGTGTTTACCGCGCCGAGGATGCTTACCTCGCTGGACTCGCTATCACAGTGCGCCCGGACGCGTTCCTTGTGTGGAATGGTTACGTTGAAACCGTTAGCTAGGTTTCTCAAACCCTCGACAACAAAATGCACCTCGCGCCCCTCTACGTCCCAGAGGAGGTAAACTGCCTCGACACCCACTTTACGATAGACACTCTCGTGTATAACTGGGCTGAGGCTTTGAGCCACGGGGTGACCGATAAGACCATAGAGTCGCTTAGGACCCACCAGCACGGTTAGACACCAGCCAGCAGGCTGTCCTATGCCCTGCTCCCACCTCTACTAGCGGAGGCTCTCTAGTCTCACAGGCTGTACGCACCTCTGGATGCTCGTCTAGCGCGACGCATCTCGGTGCAAATCTACAACCCCTCGGGAGGTTTATCGGGTTCGGCACCTCGCCCTTGATCGGCACCTCACGATACTTCAGTCGGTTGCTCGGATCGGGTTCCGGCACGGCTGCTAGGAGGGCACGCGTGTACGGATGACGCGGGTTCCCTATCACCTCGTCAGCTGGTCCCTCCTCCACAATGCGTCCGAGGTACATCACGGCTATCCTATCACAGACGTATCTTGCAGTAGCGAGATCATGCGTTATGAAGAGGAATGATATACCCATGTCGCGCTGCAAGCTCTTCAACAACTCGAGTATCTCTGCACGTATGCTAACATCGAGCATTGATACCGGCTCATCCGCCACTATGAACCTAGGATGCAACACAAGCGCTCTTGCTATTGCAACTCTTTGCCTCTGTCCTCCGCTCAGCTGATGCGGATAGCGGCTCATGTACTCCTCCGGCGGGGTCAATTTTACCGCCTCAAGAGCCTCAATTACGATTTTACGACGCTTACCTGGATCCTTTACACCATGCACGATGAGCGGCTCCTCTAGTATCTGGCGTATCCTGTACCTCGGGTTGAGGCTACCGTAAGGATCCTGGTGCACTAGCTGCATGTCGCGCCTAACGATCCTCATAGCCTTTTCCGGTATCCTGACTATATCGACAAACCCGTCGCTGAACACAGCGCCATTCTTTCCACCTAGTAACTTTCGAAGAGCGTCTATAATCTCGTCCCTCGGCCTGAAGTAAATGTCGCCACTAGTGATCGGCACTAGGCGTAGTATGGCTCTACCCGTTGTGGTTTTACCACAACCACTCTCTCCAACGAGGCAGTAGAACTCCGAGCGATGTATCACGAAGCTAACACCGTCAACCGCATGTACAACGCGCGGAGGCCTCCTCTTGACTATCTCCGTTAGACTCCTACGTAACGGGAAGTACACCTTGAGATTCTTAACTACGAGGAGCCTCTCGCTCCCCGCCACGGTATGCTTCACGCTCCCCGCTCAACTGCAAGACGCTGAGGGGTATGTACCTCGCTGTGCAACCCGGCAACGAGAGAATGCTCCTAGCGAGGCTCGTTATCCTATCAGACTCGCCAGCAACCACAAGCAAGTCAATGCAATACTCGTCTAGATGTGTATGCATATGCCCACGCACAACATCCATATATTCTTCTACGATCTCACGAAGCTTACTCGTTTCACCCTCTTTCGACCAGACTATTATCACGCCACGACAATAATGAGGCTTTGCAAGATGCACATAGTCGTGTATGAATGTCCGTAGCGCCTCAGTTATCAAGCTAGAGCGATCCTTTCCGAGCAGCTTTGCTAGAGTATCAAGGCTTGCCGCCAAATCAGCTGGTATTGATACTCCGAAACGCCTTCTCCTAGCCTGTTGCGAGGCCAACACGCTTCACCTTCTCGCGGCTAAAGCGGCCACATAGAACCCTACTAGCAACCCCCCTATTGCGGCAGCCGGTGCAACACCCGCTGTTATCGCTAACGCTAACCCAGCTATACCCGCAGTTAAGGACACGAGCACACCGAGCACTAGCGTTTTCCACATGCCCCGCGCGATCGTCGACGCTATTGCGCCTGGCAATAATATCATTACATGCTCCACAACGAAGCCCACCGTGCGTAACAGCAGAACGGATGCCGCCGCTAACACCGAGATAAACAACACGTCGTAGAGCTTCACGCGTAGACCCGCGAGTCGCACACTACTCGGGTCTAACCCTATACACACCTGCTCTCGGTAAGTGAGTATAACCACCGACCCGACCAGTGCGGCTACTACTAGCGCCACCAGCACATCCTCCATGCCTACTAGTAGCGGGTCGCCCAGGATGTACGCCCAAAGCCCAGCCTGCAACGGGAATCTCGTAAGCACGTAGTACATCACAGCTACGGAGGCTGACGCGGTAGCAGAGACGTAGACGGAAGCAGCTACATCAGGATCTATACCCTTCTCCACTAGCACGCTAAAAGCATGAACCATCCCAACAGCTATCAACGCTGCCCAGAGGTACTCTGGGCCACCAACTACCATGGAGATTGGTATCGCTAACGTAGCTGCGAGTAAACTAGAGTGCGGGAGCCCCGCCGCAAGGAAGTACAATCTTCGCGCCGCGACTACAACGCTCAGCACACCAAAGGCTAGCGAAGCACCGCCCACAACCAGGAACCACTTTACAACCTCGGGGACCAGGTTGGCACTCGCTGCCACCCATCCGCGTTTCTGAATATCCCGAATCTGATTGACAATAAAGGCTAGCTTTTCGGGTATAGTACCCAACTCTGATGGCGATGGGACGAGGATAACTGGTGCACCACGACTCTCAGCCAACCGCACAAGCTCTTGAGAAGCAGGCGATTTTACAGGCTTGGTTACGACGGCTACACCACCATCCTCTAACACTTCAACACTCTTGTCGTACAGCACGGGTTGTGTGGGCATACCCGGCTCGGGCACGAGAACTATCCTCACACGCACACCTAGCCATTCAACTGCATACTGTACCACAGGTGTATCAGCCACAGCGTCCACATCGAGCCTAGGAGCGTTCTCTAGAAGCGCCTCGACACTAGAGATTATCATCGCAGCTTTCTCTCGATACACGCTTGCGCACTCCGGTCTTAGCCTCTCAAGCTCCGTAGCCAATACCTTGACAAACGCGATGTAGTTACGAGGGTCATAGATGGGCATATGGAGGTTTGGCCTGCCAGTCACCGGGTTCTCGACGAGTCTTACCCCAGGTACACGCCATATAACAACGAGCTTTGCACTGATATCCCCCTTCTCTACAAGCTCTTCGATACGCTTTTCGAATGGCGCGTGCCCGGTGGATATGATCAGGTCCGCACTTTCGAGCTTGACTATGTCATTAGGCGACAATTGATACTCGTGGGGGTCCACAGAGGGCGGGACTATACTATCAACCCTATCGCCTTTGCACAACAGTTGCTCAACTTCCTGAGCTAGGCTAGGGAAAGTAACTATGATGTATACGCCTCTATCAGCGGCCGCATGCTGCGACAAGGACAGTACGAGCAATAACGTTATCAACAGCGTCACTGTTACTCTCATGCTTACCTCACCCTTGTGCACATCCCTCTTTACCTCCTTATCAATGTGTGTACGGCCTCAAGACCCCCAAGAGGCAAGAAGGTAGCGTAAATGCGGGTGCCAGCCGTACACACATGATAGGTGTGGTCTTGCACCGTGTAAAGATAGAGCGACTATCAACTGGTGTACGTGGCATAGACGAGATGATACAGGGTGGTATTCCGAGAGGCTTCTTCGTGGCTGTCGTAGGCGAGCCTGGCACGGGCAAAACGATATTCTGTATACACTTTATAGCTCAGGGTATACGCGAGGGCGACAAGAACATCTATGTGACCACAGAGGAGTCTAGAGAGTCTATTATCAAGCAAGCTGCACAGTTCGGCTTTGATTTCGAGAGAGCTATTGAGGAGAACCGCCTCATAATCATAGATGCGCTCATGGGAGGCAGAGACGATCCCTGGAGCTTAAGGGATCTCACACCTGAGGCGCTCGTAGAGAAAGTTATAGAGGCTAAGAAGAGCTTGGGGCGCGGCAGAGCGAGACTAGTGGTTGACTCTATGAGTGCATTCTGGCTCGACAAGCCGGCTATGGCGCGCAAGTACAGCTATTATGTGAAGCGCGTGTTATACCGTTGGGATTTCACGGCACTTCTTGTGGCGCAATACGCTGTAACGACAAGCCTGGGTTTCGGTTTCGGCGTAGAGCACGTGGCGGACGGAATCATACGTTTCCGTAAGGCCGTAGTAGGTGGGGTTCTACGCCGTTACGTCATAATAGAGAAGATGCGTCAGACACAACACGATCTACGCATGCACGAGATCGAAATTGTTGATGGCGTCGGTATGAGAGTGAAGCAGCCAACCCCCTACCGCAAGGAGGATTACGCGTTGCCACGCAGTGTTGTTGAGAGGATACTGGAGGCTGAGGCGCGACGCCGCAAGGAGATTCTTGGTAGCGAGGAGAGCGAGACGATACTCTAAGCCCTGAGCGAGGATATCAATAGTTACTTGTTATGATATTCTTCGCGTATCCTCAAAAGATGGGGGTGTGTCGAGGGACAGGGATAGCGAGTTACATTTTCACGCCGCTTTACTCCTCGCCGGGCTCCAGCACTAGCAGTATCCTTCTGTACGGCGCTTTGCATATCTTGCGTACGCCGCGAGAGCCAGGCTTATACTCGGTCTGTACGAGCCCTGCCTCCTCCAGCCTTCTTATCTGCGCGCTTGCATTCGCCTTGCTTTGACCAAGCAGTTCAGCTATCTCTCCCACATCGGCTTCTGTGCGCAAGAGTAGCTTGAGTATCTTCAGTCTCGTAGGGCTCGATAGCGCGTTAGCCACTCTTAGTATGTACTCGTCGCCTACTACTACGAGTGTATCCCTCTCCTCGTAGATGCCAGGCTTTCTTCGGGCCTCCAATTCTCCCGCGACTGTAGCCATGGTTCGACTTACCTCTTCGTTCTCGCTTACATGTTCGACAGTTGCTTTACCGTATAATAACGCTTACTGAGTTCCGCATTAAGGATTACACGATTTTCCCACCACCCGAGGCTAATACTGGAGCCCCTTTACCAAAGTGTCTCGACCTCGCCCTTGACGAACTTGATAGCCTTCTCGATATCGAGTGTGACGCGAAACCTCCTTCGGAAGAACCTCACGACGTATTCCACGTCGCGGCGGAGCAGGTGTTCAGCCATGGGGTGGTCTTTCTCAACGTACTGCGGCCAGTCTATTATGAGGGGTTCCTCCTCGCCCTCCTCTGTGAGCGTCACGAGTATGTTATACTCGCTTAGGTCTCCATGTACGATTCCCACTTCGAGATACGCCTTCTTTACAGTATCGAGTATCTTCTCGAGCATCCCCTCCGGGTCCTGCGCCTCTCTATACTCGTAGAGTTCGACACCCTCCACATAGTCTATGACGACAGCGTGTCTACTCCTCGCTATCGGCTTGGGCACTCTCGCGCCAACCTTGAACAGCTCCTCTAGCGCGCGATACTCCCTCTCCGCGCTAAGCTTAGCCACGAACATCCAGCTTGCCCATGGTCTCTCGGCGGCATAGGGCCTGAACTTAACCACGTGCTGGAAGCTCGTTCTTCCTATCTTGTGGAACTTTATGATGACGCGCTTTCCTCCAGGCGCGAGCGCTGAATAGACATCGCTCTCCTTTCCAACACCCAGCTTGTCACCCAAAGCCTCTATGATGCCACGGTCGACTAGGCTTTTCAACGCGAGTATATCGAAACCCATCCACGTTAGCCTGTAGCCTATGTAAGCACCTAGTCTTCTCTGCAACAGCTTCAACTTGTTCAGCTTGTCGAGGCTCAGTTTGACGTGGCTAGATGGGAGGCCGGAAACCCTCTCTATAACCTCTACTGGGACATACTCGTAGCGCGGCATTTCCCTTTCCACGGCGTACAACACTCGGAAGTCGCGGTCAACGAGTTTCTTGTAGGTCAGTGCAAGTATGACCACTACCTACTCCACCCGAAGCGCTAGTGGCTGCCACCGCCAGGCAATTACCCAAGCGGGTGCCGCCACTAATGACTAGCCGTGTGGTTATCCGCGCGTTATACCCCAAGCTGGAGGAGGTCGACACGTTCGAGCTAGAGTATAGGCCGTATACCCTCTTCGCAACCAGAGACACCGTGCATATCAAACTACACGTCTACCATGTTGATGCAAGCCTAGTGGTCGAGGACAACGATTCTCTGGTTGAAGTCGGGAGAGGTTGGCGTCTCCATGCTAGAAGCCTTGGGCCTAGATTGTGCCGGTACCATGAGGGGCCTAGGGGCGAGCCTCTCAAACAACGCTGGTGTCACGCTATAGCTGTGAAGGGAGGTTGGTGTGCCCGCCACCTTTCGTCTCCACTTGCACTCTACGAGAGGTGCACCGCGAGCAACGATTTTGACGCATGCAGGGCCATAGATGCTCTTTGGCCGGACGAGGAGTATATAGTGTATCTTGTGTATCACGGCGCAGGCTTTAAGATTGGCGTCACGAGGGCATGGAGGTTTTACACGAGACTCCTGGAGCAGCCTCATCTCGCAGCTGCCGTAATAGCGAGGTTGAGAAGCGCTCTTGAAGCGCGAAAACTGGAGAAGAAGCTAGCATCCACTAGGGGCTTTAGCGAGGGTATTGGCGTGTCTAGGAGTGTTCGTATGCGCGCCTCACTGCTATCAAAACGAGGGTACGATGTAGTTGCGAGAAGTCTCGCCGAGGGTATAGCTAGGCTCGGGTTAAGCGGATACTTCGAAGCTTACTCGTTAACACCCCTCGACTGTCCCGTTCAACCACTCCTCTCGCCATTGAGAGAGCTGCCCAGAGGACACTTGGAGTATCTCTGCACTTGGGGCGGTATACTCGTCTTTAGGATGAGTTCGGGCCTCGTAGGCGTCACCCGCGATGCGGTTATACATCGAGTTATCAACGCTCAACAATGAGAAGATTCATTTAATATACTAGTATGATTATCAAACTCTCATATCCGGGTTTATCAGTTCTCGGCTTCAGTGTGTGAACTGCGGCTGACCAAAACATGAAGCCCCTGATCACAGCGACGTTGACGAGCATACTATGGTATGCCGACCACGCGTTACTCTTCATACTAGCGCCTCTCGTTGTACTCGACACTGGTGGCCAGGACTACCTCATAGGCCTGGCTGCACTACTATACGACGCGTTCTACATTGTGGTGTCTCCTAGCGCTGGAAGGCTTGGCGATCTAGGCTGGCGTAGACTAACGATAGCCGTATCATCGGTGTTGATGCTGTTCGCCGGCCTAACGCTGTACGCCTCACTAACCACACACAATGCTATCCTAGCGCTCATGGGGAAGCTATTGCTTGGCATAGCAGGCGGGTTAGCAATACCGAACATCTCTTCGCTCATAGTTGACCTGGGTGTAGGCAAAGGACGCAGACCTGAAGAACTTCTCTCGAAGTACTACGGTTTCTCGTCAGCAGCTGGATGGCTTATGGGTTACCTACTAGGCTGGCTAGCTACACGCTCGTACGGCCTCCAAGCCGCCATCATGCTAACGCTGTGCCTTGCCATCGTATTGACGCTCGCCACTAGGCTACTCCCGCCACCACCGACAACCCTCGAGCACAGCGTGCCCGTCATAAAAGCCCGCATAAGGCTCCTCCACGAGCGTATCATGAGAGCACGGTTCCCCCACATAGCCGACATTAGACGCTTATTCCGCGCACCACCACTACTATGGTTCTACTTGAGCATCGCAGCCGGGTTCACCGGGATAAGCTTCTTCTTCACTATGCTGCCCTACTACTGGGTAGAGGAGAGAGGGCTAACATACGACGAGGTTATGCTGTACGCATCTATACACACGCTCGCATCATCTCTAACGTTCCTCGTTGCTCATCGTCTAATAGAGGCGCTAGGCGCACACAATACTCTCATAATGGCGTTTCTGGCGAGAAGCTTAGTGTTCGCACAACCTCTAGTGACAGAGCATATACTCCCTCCACAACACCAAGCCGCACTAACATACATGTTGACCGGGTTGACATGGGCCATTCTAAACACATCTCTCAATACTGTTGCACTCGAGCTGCGGATAGGTGGACGCGGGACAAGGCTCGGAATAGCACAATCTGCCAGCGCAACAGGTCTCGTTATGGGAGATGCCGGTGCCAGCATAGTATCATACATCACAAGTGTGAGGCTATGCTTTGCAATAGCATCCGTACTGGAGATAGCAGCAGCCACGCTATACGCATGGTTCACTAGGGGTAAGAGGTGAGGAGAGGAGGATGGTGCCGCCGCGGGGATTCGAACCCCGGACCTCCCGGTCTGTGGCCCCGCACCCCTCACTGGGTGTGCGGATCAGCCGGGCGCTCTCCCGCTGAGCTACGGCGGCACTGTACCATTGATGGCTTGTGGGAGGTCCGGTTTTATAACATTACTCCCCTCGGATTTGAGAAACTACGTGATACTCCACACGATTACACACAAAACACTGCATAATACACCATGCATTACGTTATTGTCGATCCAAGCCTCGTAACCTGAGAACCTTCCACGTCACTTCGCGAAAAGCCTCAACAGCTCTAATCGCGTCTTGGATGTCTACATCGCGGCAGCGCTCTAGGCACCACTCCCAGGGGTGTAACGCATGATTCCTGACACACCTTATCGCTTGCAAAATACTCTTAAGTCTAGCCATATCCTCTTGTGATATCACCTGTAGCTTCCTGGCGTCCATCAGCGCCATACTTATCATTCTTTTTGTCGAGAGACTACATAGCTTGCCTCTTCTACGTCTCTTTGGAGAGGATGCAAGTATTGCACCGGCATAAGCCTCTACGGCAGACGCAAGGAGTATAATCGAGAGGCTCTTGTCACTGAGTTTGCGCACCTCCTCTAGGAGTTTATCGCCACGCCTGGCTAGTGATACTGCTTTCCCTAGGGGCTCCGCCATACTCCATGTGCCTCGCCACCCGCATACCTCTCTATGAGATTTAGTGTATCGCGGGCTGCTTTCTCGACTCTTTCGCGTGGCACACCTTCAACACCCGCAGCGACAACAAGTACGCTTCTAGTTTCGTCTTTAACACATGTGTCTATACTATCACGATGAGGATAGAGGTGCATAACAACGCCCTTGGCGTCGACCATTATCGGGATACCCGGTTTGAGCTTCTCCTCTCCGCGCCCGCCTATCGGACGAAACACCTCACCACCACGACTCAACGTTATACGCGCAGGAGGCTCGAACTTGTCAAGGTCATAGATTCCGATTGGCACGAAGAGCCTAGCTGACACGACGTTACCTGCATCAACGACGTTGTTTATGCTCGGCAAGCCCCGGCCTCTTAACAGTCTCCGCGCCAGAGCCTCACCCGCAGGTCTAGTCTTGGTAGGATCTATGCCTATGCGCCAATAGAACTTCCGATACGCTTGGATGACCGGGTCGCGGCTTAGCTCCTCAGGCCTACCATATACCTGTTTAAGCTCTTCGGCTACACGGTCAAACTCTTGGAGAAGTTCAGCTGGTGAAGCCTCTACATGGACACCGATAACCACGCCATAGTAGACGTATATTCCTAGGCTGCTAGCCTCCGGCTCGACCCGCACTATACCCTCATACCTGCCGGCCAACCTCTTGCCACCACTATTACCTTCACAACACACAACCCACTAGTTTGACCCTAGTTCTTGTACGTGGAGAGAAGCAGAGAGCCCCCTTAGCTCATCCACACTCACACGGAGAAGCTCAACCATCACCGAATTAAAAACATTGATCCGAGGAAGTGCAACACACAGATTAGATGCCGTGAAAAATACGAGAACACAACTTCGCAACGTAATGCTTATGGGGAGGGTTGGAAGCTGGCAGGTGTAAAAGTGGAGACTGGGCCGGTAGCTCAGCCCGGCAGAGCGGCGGGCTTTTAACCCGTTGGTCCCGGGTTCAAATCCCGGCCGGCCCGCCACAACCTACCCTATATTCTCAACGTTACTCATCTTGACGCCATCAACATTATACACTATTGTTACGTTGGCGTGAGTAATGCCGTGCGGCGCATCCAGGTCTAGTATCACTTGCTGCCCAGGCTCTAGAGTTAACCCGGGTAGTATGCTCATTGTTCCTTCAGGAGTTTCGAGCGTGACATTTTCTATGCGTGCATCGTGACTACAGTAATTCCGGATGGCTAGCCTGACTATTGCTCCTTCACTAGTCTGTATTATAGCACTCGATGCACGATTGACACGTAGGCAGGAACCGTGCATACCAGTTATTTCTGCAAATGCTGCTATGCCGAGCAGCACTAGTATAGCTGCGCCCAATAGTATTACGAAGAATCTCGCACCTTCTAGGTTTGTGCTTACGTACGATTGTGGTGCAAGGGGCCGAGCCCCCCGCACCAAGATAGTCTCCTCTCCTGCTCTATACCCGTACTACGAGCCTCAACGGTGCAACCCTATGAGGCTTTACCCCTTGAAGCCCATTAGCACGGCATATCCACGATTTGTTACAGGCCGGTCATCTCCAGGATCCGGTGCGCCTCATGCTCTGGGTTAAAGCCAGGCTCTAGTTTCACGCTACACGCGCTATCGTCAACGCCTATGCATACTATGAGGGCGCCAGCATTCCTAAGAGTGTCTATATGGCCGCGGAACCCCTCCACTATAAGCAGGTCTACATGCTTCTCTTTCGCTTCACGCACGATCTCCTCTAGGCGCGCCGTCTGCGGCTCAACAACCATAGTCTCGTTTGGGCCTATGGCATAGACTCTTGCAGCACCGGATGCCAGGTAGCGCCCAGTATCTTTAACACGATAGTCCACTCCGTGGTGCACATGCTTAACAACCCATGTTTTTAGGCCTCTTCTTGAAGCCTCTCGTGTGATAGTCTCGCCTAGGAGTGTTTTGCCCACACTACGCCCCGCGCCCACAATCACGATTATGCGCAACACTCAACCCTCCTTCTCCAGAACAGCGATGAAGAAGCCTTGCGAGTCGTGCCTATGTGGGTATGTGCGTATGGCTCCGGGTAGTTTTGGCGATTCATCGCCAAACGGTGGTTTTATGCGCACAAGGTTCACACCACTACTCTCCCTTAACACTCTCTTGACGACTCTCTCTGCCTCGCTATAGGTTAGTGTACACACCGAGTATACTATTCGCGCCCCTGGCGCAGCATGCTCAACTACAGCTTTGAGTATCTGCCTCTGTATCCTAGAGTACATCTTAGCGTCGCCTCTGGTTAACCACATCTTGATCTCTGGCTCGTATTGCAGCCTTCCTATGTCGCTACATGGCGGATCAACAATGATGCGCTTTAATGGTCGTGTTGCTGGCCTTCTGGCGTCAGCCACCACGAGATCTATCACGTGCCCAACTTTCAACCTTGAGATTAATCCTCGCGCGCCGTACCTGCCTGTAAACCTCAATGGCTTAATGTCACACGCCACCACAAAACGAGCACCTAGCCACGCTGCATGCGACGCTTTTACCGCTGCACCAGCAGTATAGTCAACAGCCACTTCACCCTGTGGCTCCAACAAGTGAGTTACGAGTGCAGACGCCTTATCCTGTATAGTATAGAGACCCTCCTCATACGCTTTTGTCTTTGCCGCGCGATCAGCACCCTCAACGATTCTCATTAGGTCTGGGAGGCGTGGATCAGGCTCTACTATCACGCCCTCCTCGCGCAACATTTTCGCCAGCTTTACCCGGTCAACACCAGGAGCAACGCGTATGTATCGTACTGGGTCTCGGTTCAAAGCCTCTAGGAGTGCATCCAGGTCGTACACGCCTGCCGTTAACAGCTCTTCCAGTATCCAGCGTGGGAAGGAGTACCTCACCGCCAACTTGTCGATACCGTGCAGGTCGGAAACGATGTCACTCGGTTTGACACCTTTCAGCTTGTAAACGTCTTCTGGCTTAAGCCTCGCCTTCGACGCGAGCTTTTCCACTCTACTTCTCTTCAGCTTCCCGAATATCGCCTCATAAGCCAGGACACGCGCGAGCATCCAGCTTCTCGCGTGGCTCGGGGGACCATAGCCAAGTTTCTCGAGCGCATGGTCAAGCAACATGAAGTTTCTTGCAACGCCCAGTGTGAGAACACGCACAATGGGCTTCATGTAGTCTAGCTCTGGATTCCTCTCGAAGAACTCCTCCGCGACGCTCCTCAGGCTGGTTCTTCTCCGGACTGTCATCGCGAGTATGTACGCGGCTATCTCCTCGGGCAGCACCATTCTCTAGTCTCACCGCCAAATACCATGGAGCATCTGGGCCTATCAGTTGCGCTCCCGACACCACTCCGGCATCTTGACAACCGTGTAGATTCGCGTTTTAGACCCAAGTCTAGAGACTATACAGAATCGCTTGAGAGGACACGCGAAGCATCCCGGCTTTACATTCTCCTCGCGTATATACCCTTGGGATAGCAGGAGGCCTAGTATAGCCTCTATTTTACCACGCGGCAATTTCAACGCAGCACTCAACGCCTCCACAGTGTTAATCCCGCGTTTTATCGCCTTTAGCACTAGACACTCTACGCTAGATATGCTAGAGTCACCCCCATAGCCTAGTAGCGTCTATACCGGCTATGTAGGGTGTGAGAAGTGCCTAGATATCTTGTAGTTTACACGACGTACGTCGTGGCTGGCCACGCGCTGAAAAATCACAGCGGGCCGTGCCGCAACCCTCACGGCCACAATTACGTGGTTAGAGTGTGGGTCGAGAGGGTAGATCATAGTCTCGACAACTTGAACATGGTCATCGACTATTACATGTTGAAGAGGAGTGTTGACAGCGTGCTTTCAGAGCTAGACCATGCTAATCTCAACGAGGTACTGGGCGTCGACAATCCTACCTCAGAGCTTCTGGCTTCATGGCTGGCTAAGAGGGTGGCTGAAAAACTAGGTGGCGAATATCGCGTCGCAAGAGTAGAGGTATGTGAAACACCAGATTTCTGCGCCATCTATGAGCCTTAACTGCCAGCGCTCTGCGCCTGACGCGGAGGATGGTGAGCTGGCTGGTATGGTATGTATTCCACGCCAGGCCTGTTATACGGCGCCTGCGGGTATAGCTCCATTAGCTCATACACCTCGGGCGGCACCTCGGTTTTAACTGGCAAGCCGAGCTCCTTAGCCTTCTCCACCGTTATCGGGTAATCATGCGTCCAGCGGCCTTCAGTTAGTATCCTTGCAACCTCGCGTGCCTTCTCGAGACCCATCTTATCCCTCAAAAGCTCAACTATAAACTCCTGTACCTCGCGAATCGCCTTCTCCGCTATATCAGCCATTATGAGTAGCTTGTCACTCACGTTCGTGATGCCCTTCTCCTTAACGACTCGAAGGATGCTAGGCGCCGGCACAGTGACACCTGGCTCGACGCTAAGCTGTGGGTCTAGAGGCCCCAGCACAGCATTCGGATCCATCAATATCTCGTCTGCCGCCAATGCTATCAGTGTACCGCCGCTCATTGCGTAATGCGGCACTATCACTATCTTCTTGCCAGGATGCCTCTTTAGCGCCCTTGCTATCTGTGCGGCTGCAAGTACAAGTCCACCAGGAGTGTGTACGATCAACGCTATTGGTTTGTCGGGTGGCGTGGTGCGAATTGCACGTAGTACAGCCTCAGAATCGTCAATGTCTATGAACTTGTATATTGGTATGCCGAGGAAGTCCACGCGCTCTTGCCTGTGTATCAACGTGATTACTCGCCACCCGTACTTCCTCTCGATGCGCTTGATTAGCTCCATTCGCGCCGCTTGTAGCCTACTGTAACTCAACCACGGTTGGAGTACCAATAGCAGGAGAAGCAGCCAGAACAATAGGCCAACGATGTCCACCGTTTGCATCCCCACCGGCGCCGTCATGACCGCACCTCTACATGTCCGTATATGCTTCGGCAATTAAAAATACAATGCGAATGTTTATGATAGCGATTAATCACAGAAGTACGATTTGAGGAGTCTAAAAACGCACTTACTTCTCAAGAGTTCCCATTATCACGAGCTTTCTTATCTTCTTGTACGGGGCTACCCTCGTGTTAACCCACTCCATTAGCTCCTCTGGCTTCACGCTACCCTCATAGCCAGGCTTTAGCCATACCCTTGCTGCCGGTATCTGGCCCACGCTAGGATCGGGCTCGCCATAGACCTCTGCTTTTGCGACTGCAGGATGTTTCTCCAAGAGTATCTCAAGGTCGCGTGGGAATACTGGATACCCCTTGTACTTCAACATCCTCTTCTTGACGCCACGGAAGTAGTAGAACCCTTCATCATCCCTCTCAAGTATATCGCCCGTCCAGAGCCACTCTCCACGGAAGGCCTTCTTGGTCTCCTCGGGCTCCGCATAACCCTTCATTACCATCGGACCCTTGATTAGGAGCACCCCCTTCTCGCCTACGCCAACCTCACGACTCTCATCCTCAGGATCGACGAGCTTCGCCTCAACACCGGGTAGCGGGAAGCCCAGACTACCAATCTTATTCCTCTCTATCGTCGTCGCGAAGCACTGCGGCGCTTCAGTCATCCCATAGACTTGTAGTAGTGGCGAAACTTTCTCAATCCACGCTTTTTGCACCTCTGGCGGGAGATATGCACCACCACTCATTGCCCACTTTAGGCTCGGGAGGTTGTCTCGGGTTACACCCTTCTCGAGCAGCCTCTGATAGACGAGAGGTGCCGCCACCATGTATGTCACGCCATACTCCTTTGCCAGCCTGACTGCCTTCTCTTCATCAAACCTCTTCATCATAACGGCTGTCCCGCCGGCATATAGTGCCGTGAATAGAGCGGCATCGAGACCCAGCACGTGAGACAGTGGAGATGTGACTAGTGACACATCCTCCTCGTTTATACCCTCGGCTTGCGCGAGTGGCGCCACGGCACCAACGAAGCTGCGGTGCGTGTGTATAACTTGGAGAGTCCTACCCACAATACCCGCATAGTAGAAGATGCGCGCATCAGCATCATACTCTACCTTTATACCGCCAGCCTCGAAACCTGCTAGAGCCTCCCTCAGCTTCTCAGCCAGGTATACCTTGCCACCAAGCTTGTTTATGATCTCGCGATCCTTCTCGCGACCATATACCTCAGAGTCCACTATCGTGGCTTTCGGCTTGGCGTCATTAAGCTGATACTCGAGGTCCTCCGACATGCTTAGCGCGTCAATGACGACCACACGGGCACCAGCCTTAAGCGCGCCTAGGTAAGCCACCACAAACTCCGGCCTGTTGAACATTACTATCGCGACTACGTCACCCTTGTTCACGTTGGCTTCGCTTGCCAGAGCCGCTGCAAGCTTACCGGACAGCTCGTCAAGCTCCCCGTAGGTCAACTTTGTTCCATCCTCGTATATCACTGCTGGCTTCTCGGGGTTCCTGGAAGCGTGTCCAGAGATTATCTCGTGCATGGGACGTCCGGGGTCGCGATAGTTCGGACCCTTGTCCACAACCATTCCCTGCACCATGCGGAGCCGAGGGCCCGGTAGGAGGCTTTAGGCGTGAAGGAGAGTGGCGCCGGGGGCGGGATTCGAACCCGCGCGCCCCTGCACGGGGCAGTGGGTCTCCCACCCTCTCGTAGCCGGAAAAGGTCTCGAGCCCACCCCCTTGGGCCGCTCGGGCACCCCGGCACCGAGGTATTCCTGGCCCGCTTCGGGTTGTTTTAATGTTTCGTTCATGTCCGGCTCTGCGACACCCTCTCCAACAACCAAGGGTATCGTTGAATACTATCAGCCGCTATGCTCGCAACCACGGCATCTGAACCCAATTCCTGCGCCACTCGCATCGCTACCCAGAGAGCGGCACCCGTTGACGGCCCTGCTAGTATCCCCTCCTCGCGCGCAAGACGAAGCGCTGTCTCCTCGGCGACACTGGCTGGTACCTCGACTATCTCATCAACTACGCTTTCATCGAAATTCCTGGGCTTCTTGTAATCACCTGCCAACCCCTCTATCCTATCAGCTGCACTGCCGCCAGGCCCCCCGGCAATAGGCGAGCCTCTCGGGACAACAGCGATTATTCTCACGCGCCTGCCGAGCCTTTCACGTAGAAATCTACCAACACCAGTTATCGTTCCACCAGTGCCAACACCCATCACAAACGCATCAATATGTCCACCCGCCTGCTCGAAAAGCTCTGGACCCGTGGTCTCGTAGTGTGCACGAGGATTGGCAGGATTGCTGAACTGGTCGAGATAGTATCCCCCGACTTCGTTAGCCACCTCCTTCGCAGTTTCAACCATCTCGTCCATGTTAGCTGTCTCGACGAACCTAACGTCTGCCCCAAGGGCCTGCAGCAAACCTATCTTAACGCTGCTCGTTGTACGGGGGACTATTATGACGGCACGTAGACCCAGGAGGCGAGCAACCCATGCTACCGAGACAGCCGTGTTACCGCTACTAGCCTCTACGACCGTATCCCCGGGTTGCACCTTTCCACGCTCAAGAGCGTCTTTGATCATATAGAGTGCTATGCGATCCTTGTGGCTTCCCGTGGGGTTCATGTACTCGAGTTTCACGAGTATTCTGGCGCTATTAGGGTCATGTTTACGGAGCCAGACTGCAGGGGTACAACCAACAAGATGCAAGGGGGTATCTTCTACACGCGTTGCACACATCCGCATAGAGCTTCAGCCTAGTCACAACATGCTAATATAGCGAGTGATAAAGATGGGACGGTAATGCCCCGCGGGAGAACCACTTGATATAGCGGGCGTCTCCGCCCACCCGAGATACACTTTTATCAAGTAGCCGGCAGCTGGTCGAACGGAGGTACCGACACAATGAGCAAGGAGAAGGTTTTGAGGCGTGCACAGCTACTAGTCAAGCTAGTATCAATGTCGATACTCGCCATGCTAGCACTATCGGCGTTCTTGATAGCGAATGGCGTATCTGCCCTAGCTGCCGCCGCTGCCGGCGATGTGGCTAGCGCCTCCAAGGGTCTCACTCTAATCGGCGCTGGTCTAGCTGTAGGCCTTGCCTGTATCGGTGGCGGCTATGCTGTGGGCCAGGCTGGCGCAGCTATGATCGCCGCCATGACTGAGAAGCCAGAGTACTTCGGTAGGATGTTCATCATCCTCGTGCTGGGCGAGGGTATCGCGCTATACGGTCTGCTAATATCTATACTGCTGTGGATCAGCGCGTAAAACACACACCGTTTTTTAAAAGGCCGTCGTAACATCTTTCTACCATCCCATGTGCCGCGTATGCCAGCTTATAACTTCGTGTATGCCGTTGCCTTGCGGGGGTATGTGTGGCTGAGCGACGACGCTGGAGTGAAGAGTTTCCACGTTGGTTTGACTGGGTTCTCGAGGCGGCCGGTATCTACGACTGGAGCCACTACCCAGTGAAGGGCATGGGGGTTTGGCTCCCTTACGGCTTCAAGATAAGGCGGCTAGTCACTGACCTAATCCGGAGACTTCTAGACGAAACGGGCCACGATGAGGTTCTCTTCCCGCTTCTTATACCCGAGCATTTGATGAGAAAGGAGGCTGAGCACATCAAAGGGTTTGAAGCAGAGGTCTACTGGGTGACTAGGGGCGGTATCCAAGAGCTTGATGTGAAGCTCGCCCTTAGGCCGACTAGCGAGACCGCAATAACCTACATGGAGAGCTTCTGGATCAAGAGTTACAAGCAGCTACCAGCCAAGTATTATCAGATAGTGTCCATCTTCCGCTACGAGACAAAGGCCACGAGGCCGCTCATTCGTCTCCGCGAGGTAACGACGTTCAAGGAGGCTCACACGGCACACGCGAATTTCGACGATAGCGAGCGCCAGGTGTTAGAGGCTATAGACGTCTACAAACGATTCTTTGACGCGCTCGGCATACCGTACCTCATATCAAGGAGGCCGGAGTGGGACAAGTTCGCGGGCGCCGTCTACACGATAGCGTTTGACACGATAATGCCCGACGGTAGAGCACTACAGATAGGCACTGTACACAACCTAGGCCAGAACTTCTCGAAGGCGTTTGATGTGAAGATACAGCTGCCCGACGAAACACTAGATTACATCTGGCAGACTAGCTATGGTCTCTCTGACCGCGTGATAGCAACAATAATAGCTATCCACGGTGACGACCGTGGTCTTGTACTTCCACCCATTGTCGCACCTATACAAGTCGTCGTTGTTCCCATACCGGCTAAGAGTGAGGAAGAGACGAGAAAGGTACGAGAGTACATCGATAGTATTGTTGAGGAGCTTCGGGAGAAGGGTGTAAGAGTCTACGTTGACTGGAGGAGTGACGTTACACCAGGCTACAAGTTCTATGATTGGGAGCTAAGGGGCGTCCCGGTGCGTCTTGAAGTCGGTCCGCGCGACGTTAAGAACAGGACTGTAGTTGTCGCTAGGCGCGATACCCTAGAGAAGAAGACGGTGCCACGCGACCAGGTCATCAGTGAAGTGCTCCACCTGCTTGATGATATAGGGCGTAATATGAGAGAGAAGGCGTGGAAATGGTTCCGGAGCTATGTGCATCGCAGCGAGTCTCTTGATGAGGCTCGAAAGTTGCTAGAGGAGAAGAGAGGCATAGTCGAGGTGCCATGGTGTGGACGCGAGGAGTGTGGAAAACGTATGGAGGAGTTAACTGACGCCAAGGTGCTAGGTTCCCCGCTGCAACCACCTGAGTGGGTGAGAGGCGCCTCATGCCCCGTATGTGGTAGACCGGCAGCGACGTCGCTGAGGCTTGCTAAGAGGTATTGAGGTGCGCTACATGAGACGTATATTGTTGCGTAACTGCGCCGGGGTCGTAGAGGCCTTCGAGCCCTGGGTTTATCGTCGTGGTCCTCTCGACGTGTTAATTGAGGAGGGTAGGCTCACCATAGGCGATAACAGCCACGCCGATGTTGTGATTGATTGTAAAGGCGAGCTTGTAGCACTTCCATGCTTCTTTGACGCCTTTCACGCCCCTCGTGTACGCAACGGAGACTGGTTGGATGAGATACTTGCCGACCCGGCTAGCGACTATAACCCTACTCACGTGGCTTCAGAGCTTGCTCGCCGTGGGTACTGCGGCGCCATACTATACTCGTTGGAGGGTGGGGGCGAATACAACGGCGTTAAACTTGTGACGCCCTCGAGGATCGTGACGCCAGATGCGCGCGTGATAGGCGACGACCGTGACGGCATGGTTGTTGCGGCGGTCGCGTTGACTAGGCGTAGCGTTTACACCTGGCGTTCTAGGTTTGGCGCCTTTCCTGTGGAATGGCTAGAACGTAACAATCTATTGAAGGGCGTCGTTGTTGGGTCGTGGATTGCTAGTTGGGAAGTCGAGGCTGTCAAGAGAAACGAGTCGATTATCGCCGTTTTACCCTTCGCTCAGGCGTTCTTCCGGGGAGGTTTGCCACCGCGACCAGCATACATGGATGTGATGGCCCTTGGGACTGGCGGGTTGACCGCCGATGCGTGGAGTAACTTGATAGCATTTGGCGCCATGATGGAGGCCGCATACTGGAGCAGCATACCTCTTGAGAAGCTATTCTCAGTTGCTTTACGTGCATCAAAACTGATCATAGGACGCGAGGTGAAGCTAGTTAATGGTAGTGAAGCGTTTCTACAGTTAGTCGAGCTTAACGAGCAACTGGAGGATATAAGGCCCATGTCACTGTTAACTGCCCGGCCACGCGTTATTGCCACTATCGCTGGAGGTTCGATAGCGTATGTCGACACGAGGTGGTTGTGATGAAGTTGCGTCTGTTGCCGCCAGCCGAAGGCGCAAAATTACACTTTAGGCTACCTGGGTCGGTGTGGAGCGGGTTAGTGCTGCTCTCGGCTGCTTTGGCGGCAGGCGGCGGTATTGTGGAAAGGATCCCACCGCAAGCGCTGCATCTCTTCCAGGTATTCGCGTCAAAGTTGGGCCATAGCGTGGAGGTTGAGGGGGATAGAGTACGTGTGGAGTATGTCCCGGGCCGTGCTGGAGGCGAAGCTGTCATAAACGTTGGGTGTAGTTTCGACTATGCCACCTTCATAGGCGTTGTTGCTGGCGCCGTAGCCCCGCCAGGCATGAGAGTGACGCTGAGAGGTTGCGAGGAGCTTGTTGAGGCGGATTGGAGGCCGTTGTTGGAGGCGGTTGCGGTCTATGGGGGTAGAGCTTGGCCTGCCGGTTCTCCTTCATCCCTTGTGATCATAGAGTCTGTGGGGAGAGGGAGACTGAGAGCCGGCCTATGGCGCGTCATGAGGCGCGAGGATACAGTGGCACACATCGCCGGGCTGATTGTCGCGGCGTTAGCCGCACCTGCAAGGACGTATGTTCTTGTTTGGCCTCGTGACCCACCAGCAAAGTCAGATATCGATCCCGCGGTCTATGCTGCCGAGAAGCTAGCTAGCATTGAGTACTCTCCGGCGTATAACCGTTTCAGCATCGAGCCTGGTGAGGGCGGCGAGAGGCTAGTCAATAGGCCGGAGTGCGCACTAGCACTTCACCTAGCTGGGCTAGCCGCAAGCGGCTACACTGTTACGCTGAAGGCTTGGGAGGCTGGCAACACTCCCTATGAGCCAATTGGCTTGTCTAAGATGATTCTCGAGCAGCTTGGCTACAAAATATCCATCAATAGTGGCGAACTCGTAGTCTCGGGGGTTGAGGAGCAAGTTAGGAGCAAGTTCTGGCTACTAGACTACCCCGAGTATGCCGCGCCGCTCTTGACCTTGGCAGCGGCTCGTAGGGGAGAGGCTACAGTAGAAGATGTGCCCAAGAGCTACCGTGACGATGCTGAGGAGGTTATTGGTTTGCTGGCGAGCCTGGGTTATAGTGTCGAGTCCGGCCCAGAGAGACTGCGCGTAATGGGCGAGCCCCAGTTGCTACCCAGCGAGCCCGTGGCGACATGCACATCTCCGCATGTATTGCCCGCTGCGGCCACGCTCGCCGCCACAGCCTCTACTACAATCCTTGTAGAGAGAGCGGAGTGCCTATCCAGGATATGGCCCGAGTTCTACCATGATGCAGAGGCAGGAGGCCTTGCAAAGAAACTATAACATTCTTGATATGCTTCTCAGCATCAATCCTCACTCCTTCGAAGAGAGGTTCAAGAGTGCTGAACGTAGTGTCGAGACTATGCTAGAGCCACCGATAGCAGTTAGGCTAGATGGTGTAGGTTTTGGTAAGGCACTTGCAGGCTTCAAATGGCCACGCGACTATCGCGTACATCTAGCACTTCTTGATGCAGCCTCAGCGCTCTTAGAGAGAATGAACGGCAGAATGGCTTACATCGGAAGCGACGAGATAAACATAATAGTGATGGACGAGTTGCCTTACTCCGGCCGACTTGAAAAGATAGTTAGCATATCTGCTGGCTTAGCCTCCTCCATAGTTTCGCTCAAACTATCGCGCAACCTCTTCTTTGATTCACGTGTCGTTCCTCTACGAGATGAGCGTGACGCGCTAGAGTACCTCTTGTATCGCGCCAGGATAGTATTCAACAACTACGTTAATAGCTTGCTCAAGGCGCATGGATTTAGAGTCGAGAGTCTCGATGGGCATTTGATTGACAGGATTCGCTTGGCTAGGAGTGCAGGGTTAGACCCGCTACGCGAGCCTTGGGCTGCGCTAGGCTCCTGCATCTATAGAGTCACGACAAGACGACACATAGAGCCTATAGGGATTGCTGTTGAGCGTCGACGCGTTATAGAAGTAGATGGCCCCTGCCTACCTGACATCGTCCTCAAAGGATACTAGGTATCGAGGCGTGCCGTCCCAGCCCCTGCGCCAGTCGTATGGGAGTACCGTAGCGAGTACGCGGGGACGAAGAGGCGCTAGACTAGTCTCGTCAAGATCCACCCATAACACCTCAATGTGACTCTCCTGGGGCTCTGGTTCACCATCAGCGCCGCACTCGAAGTAGAAACCTACTTCGTGTATTATCTTACCACGTCCCCTGTAGAACGCCTCTATGATGTAGAGCAGTTTTCTCACATCTATCTCCAGCGCGAGTTCTTCAAGCATCTCTCTCTTGAGACACTGGATTATCGTCTCGCTGTTTGCTACACGGCCTCCCGGGAGCCTATAGTGGCCTTTCTTGCCCCGCTGAACTAGTAACCGCCCCCCACGTATTATGATGCATCTCGTCGACACTAGTACGGCGTGCCGGGCTGGCACAATTCTGCCCACCTCGTCTACTCAGCCAATCCCTTGTAAGTGAAACGGGGTCAGCGCTCAGCTTGCTCGCCATCACCCTCGGTCTAGGACGCCCTCGTCACACATCGGCTCGGGGTCTATCCTCACCGGGCTCAGCCCCGGTGTACACATCACACCCTATGCTCCTCGACCCATGCAAGGGTTTAACGGTTTGACCAGCGCCTCACGGGCATATGCAGCCGTTGCTATTGGCGTCTTTGCCGTCTGGTGGGCAGCCGTCCTAGTAAAGTTGGCTAGCGTCGACCCACTAGTAGCAGCATGGTGGAGGTTTACCATAGGCTCTGTTGGCGCCTGGATAGCATACAAGTTGGTTAGCCGCAACACCAGGCCCATACTGCCGCCATTTACGTTAACACTGCTTGCCGGTTCCCTACTCGCACTCCACATGATACTGTGGTTCGCGAGTCTCGAACTAGCAACAGTGCTAGCTTCAACGGCACTTGTCTGCACGTACCCCGTTTTCACCGCCCTTTTCGAGAGCGCCACAGGCATAATATCATGGACTCGTAGCCTAAGCATAACCCTTGTTATTCTAGCTGCCATCACGTTCACAGCTTCAGGAGTTAATCTCGAGGCCGTGATATACGCTATAGCATCTAGCCTAGCTGTTACCGGCTACTTTCTGCTACTACGCTATGCGAGAGTGAAGGGATACCCAGCCACATTATTAGCAACGACGACATACGCCACTGCCGCGATTATCACCACGCTTGCCTCTCTAGCACTAGGAGTCAACCCGCTAGCAGCACCTTACCGTTCAATACCCTACCTTGTAGCTCTCGGCTTAGTGCCTATGCTTGTTGGCCACACACTACTCAACTACGCACTTGCATCACTCCCAGCAACAGTGGTAACCGGCGCTGTACTCACCGAGCCCCTCGGCGCCGCACTACTAGCGTATCTAGTGATAGGCGAGAAGCCACCATTGGAACACGTACTATACTCCCTACTCGTGCTCATAGCTGCTATTATCGCCACTTTTCCGCCGGGCCACCGAGGAACCTCCAGTCGCCACTAGTTACTATCTCCCTACCCACTAGCACCGCAAACCTCTCTAGTATAGACTCGACGAGATAGGGGTAGAGCCTTCGCGACACGTCCCATAACTCGAAGAGGTGCATCGCCGGACACACTACACATCCTATCCTCGTCAACCCCTTATCGTAAAGCGGGTTTGTGGGAAGACCTTTCCACGCGAGGTATAGCTGCACCTCCAACCTACTCCATTCGTATATCGGGAAGGCCCTCCGTGCAGTAGGCGCGACGGGACTACTAGTCACGCTGCCGAGCATCATACGAGCTTGACTCTCAAAGCCTCTTACACCCTCTAGTATGAGCCGCGGCCGCACGTGCTCATAGAATCTCTTGAGCGCCTCTATCTTGAGCTTAGCCGTGCACCATCTTCTATCCCTGCTAGGCGGCCCCTCTCTGGGCAATTCACGCCAGAACACGCCACCCGACTCGACAACCACGAAATCAACGCCAAGCTCCGAGGCTATTTTCTCGGCATAGTGGAGTGTATCTGGAAACTCTATGCCAGTGTCCACGTAGACGGCAGTCACCCTATCAGCGCCGAAAGCCTCAACCGCTATGGCAAGAGTTGCCGTGGAGTCAGCACCCCCGGAGAACGCAACATAGACCTTCTTGTTTGGGCCTGGGTCAAGCCTCTGCGCAAACCCTACAGCCTCTCTCTCAAGGCTCTTGAGATACGCTTCATTACGCTCGACTAGTTTCTCTATGCCAGTGTCGGACAGAAGACGGAACCCCTTAGGCGCCATATCCCTGACCTTATAGATTCCTGGCCCTACTCTCACAGCAGGCCCGACATGGCTACCAGATTCGACAATTACATGCTCCCTATCCGAATCTAGCCTTATCTTCTTAGACTTGAGGCGTCTCCTCGTCTCTACCCTGACCGTTTCGGCACCAATACTCACGAGTATGGAGGCCAGAGCGCCCGTAGCATGGAGAACCCAGCTTCTCCCGCGATATTCGAGCACACCTAGTCGCAATCCCTCGCCATACACTGCAACCGCGAACTCGCCGAGCGACACGCGATTGAATAACAAGAGGCGATTATCACTGTACTCTACACCGTACATGTCTCGGATCAAGTTAGCGAATACTCTTCTCTCGTAGCGGCCTGGCAGCCACACGTCACTATCAAACCTATAATGATAGGCCTTCTCGCCAATGGGCTTGCTAAACAGCAACGTGTTATCCTCGATACTCCACCAGATCTCTTTGACTAGCTTCCTTCTAGGCCCCGCCACTAGCTCATCCACCTGCTAATGACCGGTGGATACAAGTGGGGGTAATTGGGGCGTCAGTGCTCCGCGTCTCACCACCATTCAGCTCCAAAGGTCCTCGTCATCCGCCCCTCTACGCGTCTATCAAGCATTAAAGCCAATGGTTTAACTTCTACCTTGTATACCGGCTAGCAGCTATTCGGGTAAGGAAGACGTGGCGTCATCGCAGCGTCACACAGATGCTATTAGTGCGTCACGAGGCGTATGCTGCACATTCATCCTCGAATCGCTTATAGAGCCTCTGCTTATCGGTCTCGTAGTCGGCCTAGCCGCAGCAGTCTTCGGCTTACTCTTTAGCTACTACGAGGAGATTGGCGCCGCGATAAGGGTGCTCCTTGGCGACTATTGGCTATTCACATCGATAGCACTCTTCTCGGTTGTTGGGCTTGCCCTCGTAAAGCTGTACGGATGGTACGAGGGCTCATCTACCAACAAGTTTCTGGAATATTACCACTTCGATGGGGGCCGCATACCAGGCATAGCCGCGCTTGTCCTTGTCGTAGGCTCTCTAATCACGGTCGCTGCGGGCGGCAGTGTTGGCCCGGAAGGACCCACGCTGATACTGGGAGGCTACATAGGATACATAATGGCGCGCAAGCTGCTGAATAAGCCGGCTTACGAGGCTAAGGAGCATGTACTCATAGGCGCCGGTGCAGCCGTAGCAGCAGTCTTCAAGGCACCTCTCACAGCAATGACGTTCGTCCTTGAGGTGCTCTACCGTAGAGATTTGGAGACAGGTGTCTTCCTAGAGACCCTAGTAGCTACAGTTACGGCATACCTCGTCAGTGTAGCGCTAACTGGTCCCGCTGGCATAATGGCTGTGAGATTCGGCGGCTCGCCTATACCCACGCTGGAAGATATCATAGCCGGTCTAGTCGCCGGTCTAGCAGCCTCAATAGTCGCCAGAATTATGGTAGAGTCCAAGCATCTACTCTCAAAGTTATCCCGAGAGATAGTCAAGGTGTCAAAGCTTGCAGGCCCACTACTACTAACCTCCATAATATGGCTGGCTAGCCGGCGTCACCCCTTCGTACTGGGCGGCGGCGAGCATATTGCAGTCGAAGCCCTCCATAATGAGCTAGAGCTTGCACACACCGAGGCGCTCTGGGCCTCGGTTGAAAAGGCTGTATTGACGACAGCCAGCCTCACACTAGGCGGCACTGGAGGTATCTTCCTACCATTAGTCACGATAGGTAGTCTACTAGGGTATGGCCTCTCAGGACTATTACCAGAGGCTAGCCTCAACGTCCTCATACTGGCCAGCATAGCTGGCGTCTTCGCAGGCACTAACAGCGTGGTTATTAGCGCTGTACTTTTCGGCGTTGAGGTCCTAGGAGGCCACGCCTTCATACCATCAGCTCTCGCCGCAACACTCGCCTACCTGCTATCCATGGGCACAAGCATTCATAGCAACCAATTACCGCGTAGGGAGGTAGCCAAGAAGCTTGCACTAGCGAGCCTACTACACCGTCTTGTAGAGCATCACGAGCTACGTAAGAGGCTAGAGACTCTAAGTGTACTTGAAGCCGCCAATAAGAATCCAATAAAGTTTACAGCTGAGATGAGCGTCGGCGACGCGCTAAGGATAGCTGCTGAGAAGAGCCACATAGCGTACCCGGTGGTAGATACTAACGGCATACTGCTGGGCTACGTCGAGCTTGAGGATATGATAGCTGTTGACCCTACCACTAAGCTGCGCGAGCTCGTACGCCCGGCACCGGTAATATCACCCGATGCTAGTATACTGCAGGCAAGCCTAGCCATGATACGAAGGGATGTAGACCGTCTCTTCGTATGCGATAAGACTGGCTACCTTCTGGGCATTTTGACAAAGACGGATTTGCTACGGACACTTATGCAGATATACGAAGAGGTATTAGAGCAGGAGTTTGAAGAGGTCTTCGAATAGGGGCTGTGAGGTAACCCGGGGGATCAGTCCCCCTAGCGCGACCCCACAAGGGGGATGGCGAGGTGGCCCCCTCACCGAGCCGCAAATGCACCAAACTCCTAGACCTGCTAGAGGTCTGTACAGGTGATCTTGTCGAGATTGCATTGCGGGATGGAAGAACATTCTATGGCCGCGTGGAAGACTTGAGCAGTGAGGCTATCCTTGTGCGCAGCTATAGCGTGGGAAGCGGGTATGGTACGCAGGGAGGCACCTACCTGGTGATAGTGTCTAACATAGCATACGTGAGGCTTCTTACCCAGGCTCAACGGTAAAGACTATTACATCGTTGAACATATCCTCGGGCGCCCTAGCCTCGACTTTCAGCTTTAATCCTAGCCTCTCCGCCTCGCTGAGTATATCGGCGAATGGCGATGTCTCAGCGGCAACTAGTAACGCTCTCCAGCCTTTACCCCACGACCGCATCATCCTCATAGTGCGTATAGCCTCGCGCGCACCTCCACTCCAAGCTAGTGCTTCCAGGCCCAGCTCTTCACCGTCCTCTACGGGGAGGTATGGCGTGTTATACACCACCAATACCTCGTGCAGAGGCCTAATACACGTGAGGTTATCACACTGCACAACATCCGATAATGTGTTAGCAAGGTTCATCCTTGCACATTTAGCTGCACACGGTGACACGTCTATAGCTACAACGTATGTGTTTGCTAGAGATGCGCACGCTGCTAGTATACCCGTACCTGTACCAACATCTAGTACTATCCTGGGTTTCTCGGCTGTAGCGAGTAGTTTCTCGAGCACTTGCATGGCTAGCCAAGTGTCGGTGCTCGGTTCATAGACGTGTCGACATATTGTCACCCTAGTGTTGCAAGCTTCGATCTCGTAGAGAGGTTCCACAGTGCACACATAGCCTAGCCCCCGGAAGCTCAACACTCAGCGCCTGGTAGTACGCTGGCGGTCTTACCTTAATCATCTACATCAAAACACCATTCGTGTCTCAGTTGAAAGCAAAGAGGAGTTGTTTCTACAATCGTGTGGAGTACTACGGTGGTTCAAGTTAAGCAGAGGTAGATGTATTAGGTAACACTCTGGTGGGCGCGCACCTTGCCCGTTGTCTATCGCTGCTCTAGATGCGGTTTCCCACTCTATGTCTTCGCGCGCGTCGGGCAGAGTAGTTACGGCCTCCCCACTCCCAGCGAGGTAATCTACATGCATGGTGGCCGCTGTCCACGTTGCGGTAAAGAGCTCAAGAGGCCCACGATACGCTCGATAAGAATAGATGTTGATGTCGCTTCACGCGTGGTGCAACTACTCCAGACTGCCAGGCGGCTTCACGCGCCACTAACGGGTGTCGAGCTACACCTATCGTCACTTATCTCCGGCCTTCGAGGTACAGGAGAGGCGGAAGCCGTCGCCTAGAGCTCTTCATGCAGTATTTTACCCTCTCCTATCACCATCACTGGGTACGACTCCATGCTGAACGGGTCACCTTTCCAGGCTACTAAGCTGGCCCTCCATCCCGGCTTGACAGCGCCAGCATCCAAGCCTAGTATCTTGGCGGCATTGTAGGTCACTGTAGCCAGAGCTTCGGTCTTATCCATCCCATATCGCAGCAGGAATCTCGTCTGCAGGAAGAGGTTACGCTGCAACACTACAGGATGGTCACTCATAAGGGCGAAGAACGGCTTGACTTTCACAAGCAACCTCATGTTCTTGTAACTTTCGTGCCGAAGCTCTGTCTTATAGGCCCAAGAGTCTATTGGGCCATATACCAGCGGCACGCCCTCTCTCTTTATACGCTCGAACACCCACTCTTCATGCACGTCGCACGCATGCTCTATTGTGAAGAACGGTGGTTTCAGGAAGCCGAGCCTATATCTCAACATGAACAACGCTACTATGTCATCTGCTTTATGCACATGCACACGCAGCTTCTCCTCGCCCTTCACTACCGGGATAAGCGCTTGGACCTCCGGCTCGACCTCCTCCAAGTCCTTCTTACCCTTCTCTATGAGCATCAGGGTGTCCCTAGCTTTGATAATCCATTTTTGGAGCAATGCTATCGCGCCCATCCTGGTGTATGGCCTCACACCTCTCCACGTAGTGGTGCTCCTCGGGTTGTAGCCGAGCGCCATCTTCAGCCCACAAGAGCCTATATACGCCTCCTCGATGTTGCGAGCCCAGTTGCGTATTAACGCGCCCCTCCCACCAATGATGTTTCCGCTTCCAGGAAGCACACACGAGTATAGGACGCCATGCTCGACACTTTCACGGAAGTACTGATCATCCATGTACACCGAGTATATCGCATCTACCAACGGTAGAACACTGTCGAACCTCTCGTTGCTCTCTTCTTCGCTTGCTGGTTCACCATGCCTCACCATACCGATGTGCGAGTGTGGATCAATGAAGGCAGGTGTCACAACTATATCCTTGCCCAGGTCTATTACCTCGACATCACGTGGTTTCTCACTCACAACCTCCTTTATCCTGCCACTTTCCTCGTCAAAGACTATGTACTTGTTTTTCTCTATCCCGCCGGGAAGACCAGTGTAGAGGACCGGCGCGTAAAGCGCCTTCAACAACTTGTGGCCCCAGCCGCGAAGATAGGATACCGCTTCTATTAACCCTGGCTTGAATAAGGCTTGATTAACTACTACCGCCCGCATCTCACATTAGACCGTCTTTGCCTGCAGTCGTACAGGGGCAGGTTATAGTGGCGAGTCTCACAAGAGTCCGCAGCCTAGAACTTGCCGTCCATGCACACGCTACTGAGGACTTGAGGAAGGTAGAGGAGGCGTTATTGAAGTTCCTGCCGGAGGACGTGCGTAACAAGGTTAGGATAGAGCGGGTAACGCTAGAGGGGCATCATGGAAACCCTATTGTCAGAATGAATCTAGTACTAGAAGGCGAGGATGCCGAGAGAGCTGTGAAGCACATAGCTAGCATGATGGATGATACTGACAAGCTTCTGCTCAACACCAGCTTCGAGGCAAGGTATGATGAGAAGAGTGGGAAGCTTTTCCTTCGCTTCTCCAAACAGGAGGCATACTTGGGTAGGCTAAGGCTGATGGACGGAGACGATGTCGTCAGAGTTGTTGTAGGGTTCCGTGGCTCACCGAACACCGAGAAGGCTAAGAGGTTCGCAAGGGAGTTGGGGTTAGTGCCGTGAAGGGCTTTGATATGTGCATCAAACCTCGTACTCGGCGCGATGCTGGCGACCTGGCTGCTCTAGCCGCGCTCACCAATATCGGCGGTGTTGCTGTCGAGGTTAACGATGATGATTGGGGTTTTGTTAGGAGGGTGTTTGAGGATGCGGGTCTCACAGTACTAAGGCGAGTTACCATAGAGGTGCGCAAGGCTGGCGATGTGCCACGCGTGGCTAGCGAGGCGCGCAAGAAAGGCTATGATATTGTCGCCGTCTTGCCGCTTAGCGACGAAGCCGCTAGGTACGCCGCAAGAGACGAGAGGGTAGATCTTGTAGTTGTCCGACCTGGTATGGCCCGCTTGGTGGATTCTAGCCAAGCTGGGTTGCATCGTATGGGAGGCGGCGCCGTGGAATTACAAGTCACGCCTCTATTAAGCCAGAAGCAGGGCTTTAGAACGCTTATGGTCGTATCGCGCCGCGCTGTTGCATACAGTGTACCGCTTGTAGTGTCGTCTTGTGCCACCACCATGTGGGAGTTTATACCACCACGTAGTATCGAGGCTCTCCTCTCCGCACTGGGCGTACCCGAGAACTATGCAAAGGCTTTCACCTATTCACACCCCTGGAGTATTGCACGGCGACGCATGAGGAGGGACTAGGCTTGGCTACGTCAACGCAAGTCACGCTACTAGTCTCGCTAGCATCTCTAATATCCGCCGCTATTGCGATAGCTGCCCTCCTCATCGCTAGAAACACTTCTAGAAGTCTCGCGCGTGTAGAAAGAACCACTCGTGAAGCTATCTCACGCATCTCAAAACTCGAGGCTATTGTCGCAAAGACTGTGCAAGTAATAGACGACATCGAGGAGGCTAGGAAGCTTAAAAGGAGAAGAAGGAGACGCTACGTGGCAGCCTTAATACTCTACGAGGATAGGCTGCCTCCAGATCCACGCGTAGTCCAGACGGCTATCGAGGAGGGGTTGAGGAGACTAGGTGGCGAGCTTGCTGTAGCCGAAGCTAGACCAACCATCGTCTATTATGATCCCGTGCGAGGAGCCGTTATCATACGTACGAATCACCTCGCCGTTAACCTTGTACTAGCTGGTTTACTACTGGTCAATCGCATTGGCGGTACGCGCGTCCATATAGTACCATTGCGTACTGCTGGTACTATACAATCCGCTAGACGCTACCTAGGTATACTCGAGAAGCTACCAGCCAGAGCAGGTTAAACACGCCACACACTCACGCAACATATTGTTATGTTCGCGGTGAAAGCTCACGATGCGATTTTAAGCTTGTTGTCTATCTAATCATCCACGGGTGTGATGAAGCCGTCCCAGTCTGATTGATGAGGAATTCACGACGGCCTGACCCGCTCCATGCACAGCTTACACTATAAGGCGTTTGCACTATCCGTGCCCGCGCACACGCATAGCGGCGAGGTGATAGGGAGCATGGCGCTGTTGCCAGTCTTTGCTGGCGTGCTCATAGCACTGTACAAGAAGATAGTCGGAATTACAAGGAAGTTGCTAACACACACCGAGATTGTAATAGTATTGTTCGCGTTTAGCGTCTGGATTGCTGCTGGCATTGCATTCTCCATAGTGGAGGGAATTAACCTCCCAGACGCGCTCTACTGGGCCCTTGTAACCATAGCTACCGTTGGCTATGGTGACATCACACCGCAAACACCTCTAGGTAAGATTGTGGCATGCATAACCATCGTTGCTGGCATAGCTGCTTTCACGTCACTTGTTTCAGTGACCGCCGAGAGACTCATGGAGGCAGCTCAGCGTCGTCGCGAGGGTCTCATAGTGTATAAGGGTGAGGGTCACGTAGTGATAATCGGATGGAACCCTGCAACAGAGTCCGCCTATAACGAGCTACGTAGCCTAAACGTAGCCAAGCATATAGTATTGGTGCACGAGAGAGGCCCCGTAATTCACGACGAGATGACTACGACTGTAAGAGGCGACCCGACTAGAACTGAGACTCTGCTCCGCGCTTCCGTAGACAAAGCCTCAATGGCCATAGTCGCACTCGACGACGACGCTAAGACTGCTCTCACTGTCCTAGCCGTGAAGGCGTTAAACCCCAGAGCGAGAATCGTGGCTGAAGCACTCTACCCGGAGCATGTTGACTTGATACACAAGGCTGGTGCCGATATAGTGCTTGCCACTAGGAGCCTGGGAGGCAGGCTCCTCGCTGCAGCATTGCTAGAGCCTGGCGCAGCCATGTTCGTCGAGGATGCGGCCTCCGCCGCCTACGGCAAGGCTAAGTTCAAAGAGATACCTGGCAAGAGGTTCGCAGGCAAACCATTCGGTGAGGCAATGAGGCTTCTGCGAGAGAAGGGTTGCACGCCGATAGCTGTTCGAAGAGGAACCGCCCTGATACCAAACCCGCCAGATTCGCTCATAATCCTAGAGTCTGATGCCATAGTTGTCGTCACGCCTAGAGAGGAGGAAACGTGCTAGCGGGGGAGGGTCCACGCTCAGCCCAGTCAGCATCTCTAGATACTCAGCGGGGTTCTATTGGCTCATCCCCTACCCCCGCGTTTAAACGGTGGATCCCGGGCCCCGTGACATCAAGGGGCATACACCTTGATAATCGTGTTGCGACGTGGAGAGGCAGCAAGCGAGGTCGAAGGCCTTCTAAGCGATGAGGGATTGGAGTACAAGCGCCTAGTGTTGTACGATAGGGATGTTATTGTTGCATGGGGTCCTAGCGAGGACAAGGCAGCAGAGAAGCTGCGAGGCCACCCTGCGGTAGAGCTTGTGTCCAACGTTGGTTCGAAACTGCAACTATCCTCGCGAGAGTGGCTTGGCGGTGATAGCGTAGCTCGGATTGGCAACGTGGAGGTCGGCCGCGATTTTATCGTGATAGCCGGTCCTTGTGGCATTGAGAGCCGTGAACAGGTAGAGGAGGCTGTGAGTGCCGTCTGGTCTGCGGGTGCTCATGTCGTCCGTGGGGGCGCGTGGAAGCCGCGCACGAGTCCTTACAGTTTCCAGGGTATTGGATTGGAGGCTGCGAAGTGGCTAGCAGAGGCTGCGCACTCTAAGGGTCTTCCAGCGATAACTGAAGTCATGGATCCGAGGGACGCTAGGCAAGTGTTCAACATTGTTGATGGTGTCTGGGTCGGCGCTAGGAGCATGCAAGTGACCCCGCTGCTACGCGAACTAGGCAGACTCTGCAGAGAGACCGGCAAGGCCGTGCTCATCAAGAGGGGTTTCGGCAACACTCTGGAAGAGTGGCTACTAGCCTCTGAATACGTAATGCTAGAGGGGTGCAGCAACGTCGCACTAATAGAGAGGGGCTCAAGATGCTGGGCTAGCGTCTCTAGGTTCAGCCTTGATGTGGCCATCATACCCGTGGCTAGGGGCAAAACACACCTACCCATCATAGTCGACCCGAGCCACCCGGCAGGCAAGAGAGAGCTTGTAGAGCCGCTTGCCCTCGCCGCTACCGCTGCCGGAGCACAAGGCTTGATGATAGAAGTTCACCCATGGCCGGAGAAAGCCCTAAGCGACAAGCAACAACAACTAACACCCGGAGAATTCAAGAGACTAATGGAGAAACTGAAACTACTCCTAGAGGCCCTGGGCAGACGCATGGCCCCGCAGCCCAAAGCCTAACGTTCAATGGGGATGATGTCTGGGGGGACTTGTACGGACCTTCAGGGATGACTGGCACTCCCCGGCTGACCCTAAGGAGCCTAGACAGCAATGCACAAACCCTGCAAAGGACTGCAAAGGCAATACGGGCTATGATGACTACCCCGGGGAGCCTCTGAGAGCACCACAAACATGCTGACTACGGCGGCCGCGAGCTGAGCCTGAAACATCGAGCTAGAGGACAATAAGCCGTTCCCTCTATACACATCCTAGGTCTTACACCGCGTTATTCTCGACACGGCTGTTAGCATTGAAACACCCCTATCCTATACGAGCACCGTATCGGCGGCCCACGGTGCACAGTATGCGTAGGAGAACAGGGCGACAAACACGTGGTAGGAGAGAAGAGCTTAGCTTCACACGGGATGATATTGAAGCGCTACTCGAGGCTATAGTAAAAGCCGAGTTGTTCAAGCCAATGCAGGTAGCCAAGAGAGAGGTATTCAGGAAGTGGGGGATACTCGGGACACGCAAGGATCACATATTCACAGCTATTGTCTACAAGCTGTATGCACTGAGAGGGACTATTGATAGGATTGCTTCGAAACTGACTGGCATCCCTCTCGAGGAGTTTGACGAGGACGCCGAGATGGATCCTTGGCTTCGTGCGGCGCTACGGCTTGCCGTTTACCTACGCCTCTTTGACGCTGTTAAGGATCCCAGATTGCTACGCGCCTTTGAGGAGCATGCACCACAGCTACTCCGTGAACGCATTAGTAGTGAAGCCGAGAGAGTGTTGAGGGAACTATGGAGCAAGCTTGAGGGTTTCGAGTGGCGCCCAGAGTCTCCTGACGAGGAGCTTGAGTACAAGTATAGGGTCTCTGCTTGGCTGATTAGCCGTATTCGTAGGATATTGGGTAACGAGACGGAGGAATTCCTTAAAGCAATCAATGAGCAGCCTTGGCTAGGCTTTCGCGTCAACACTCTCAAGGCTAGCGTTGAAGATGTCCTCGAGGAGTTAAGGAAGCTTGGTTTGAAAGTACGCGTCTCACCCTATGTTCCAACCGTCATCAAGTACAAAGGCACCGTAAACTACGACCAATTACATCTGCTGAAGGAGGGCAAGATTATACCACAAGATGACTCCTCGGCGCTAGCCGCCATAATCCTTGATCCTAAGCCGGGCGAAAGGATCATAGATTTGACTGCCGCGCCAGGCGGCAAGACTATACACCTGGCAGAGCTAAGCAGAGTACAAGCAGAGATTGTGGCCCTTGACGTATTCCATGATAGAATGTTGCGTCTGGTTGAGATGGCCAAGCGCACCGGAACCGCGGCTGCAATACACCCGGTGCTTATGGATGCAAGGATGGCACCCAACGCTTTCGGCGAGGAGGTTTTCGACAAGGCGCTCGTAGATCCTAGCTGCAGCTCTACCGGCGTTCTTGGCAAACACCCAGATGCCCGCTGGAGACTTAACGAGAAAAGGCTCTGCCAACTCGTCTCTCAACAAGAAGAGATTCTCGAAGCGGCTATTAGACTAGTTAAGCCTGGAGGACGCATACTCTATACCGTCTGCAGCATACTCCCGGAGGAGGGCGAAGAGATAATCAAGAAGGTACTCAACAAGTATAGTAACTGTCTACGCCTCGTACCTCTCCAGGGGCCGTTTGACCCATCGCCCCTCCTACCAGGCACCATGAGAGCGTGGCCGCACAGGCACGGGACTAGCGGCTTCTTCTATGCACTCTTGGAGAAGACGAGAAGCTTGAAAGAATGTAAGGATTAGATTCTAAGCACTCTGGCAGCGTTGCGCTGCACAGCCTCCATGATAGCCTCCTCGCTCTCTCTACGTAGCTCGGCGATTACCCTGATAGTATCGGGTATCAACAGTGGTGTTAGGTTTAGCCCGCGATACTGGTAGGGACCATCACTCTCCACGAGGATCATTTCAAGAGGCACCATCTTTACTATTTCTTGATGCTTCTTTTGTATTTTAACAGCCGGGTTCACCGATATGACATACCCGCTTTCACGGAGTTTTTCGAGAAGGTGGTGTGGGCCCGTGTACCAGTGAAAGTTTGCCCGCTTCAACCCACGCTGCGTTACGATATTGTATACCTCTTCCCATGTGCCCGCGGTATGTAGGTTCATGAATGCGTCGACATCAGCAGCATAGTCCAGGAATATGCTGAATACCTCGCGTTGCTTATCAATTGTTTGTGGTACAAACCTCGTGTCTAACCCAACCTCGCCAATACAATCTACGCCCTCCCTTGCTGCGAGCCGGACTATCTCCCTAGCCTGCTCTAGGGGAGCCTCAACCTCTCCAACGCTCCAAGGGTGGAGGCCCAGACACGGCTTGATACGGTCAGGATATTCGCGATACAAGTTAAGTGTACGTCTTGCACTCTCTAGGTCATCGCTCACCGCCACTATCAATACATCGAGGCTTTCTAGTATTGAACGTATATCCTCGTCTTTAAACTCGTGGAGGTGACAATGAGCATCAATATAACGGGCTTTCAAGCCTCCACCCCACGGGCTGTGAGGACCGTCTCGAACACAGAGCCTTTAAGGGCTATGAAGGGGTGGCGGCTGACCGAGCCCCAAGGCTCAGACCGTAAAAGATTCATCACATTTTCAGCATAGGCGGCCTTAGCATCACAGCCACGAGGACAACGCCATTATACCGCCTTATAACGCATTACACATCCAGCCAAAAACACCAGCATATAGAAGCCTGGTAAAGAAGAGGTGAAGCTAGCTTAGTTCTCTTACTCGAGGTTTCACGTTAGGGTTTGCTCACAATATCTGTGTAGCTTGCAACTCCTTGCTCACTTCCTCAACATCTTTGTATGTATCTATGCTCCTCCAGAACACATCATGATAGCGTAAAGCGATCAGCTTCCTCTGCTGCGCCAATACTGGGAACGTAGTTTTCTCAATATCGCCACGCTCAGGCAGATAGTCGAATATCGCTGGCCTCATGACATAGACTCCAGCATTTATCCAGTACTCACGCAGTATCGGCTTCTCAACAAACTCTTGTATCCGCTCGCCCTCATCTATTCTCAGTATACCATATGGACTTCGTAAAGGCACCGCCGCTATAGCACCAACTGCATCCTCGTGCTCACTCAGCTTCTTGACTAGTTTCAGAGGATCCAGATTCGTTATAATATCGCCATTGAGCACGAGGAAGTATTCTTCGCCACGCAGCAGGTGCTCAGCGTTCTTCAGTGCACCGCCCGTC
Source organism: Pyrolobus fumarii 1A (assembly GCF_000223395.1). Classification (GTDB taxonomy): domain Archaea; phylum Thermoproteota; class Thermoprotei_A; order Sulfolobales; family Pyrodictiaceae; genus Pyrolobus; species Pyrolobus fumarii. The sequence goes on from NC_015931.1 coordinate 778,472, forward strand.
CCAAGAGGCTCCTCTTCAATAACATAGGCTATCTTCACGCCGAACCTTGAACCGTTACCAAGGTACTCTATGAGCCTTGAATAGAGGTAACCAGCCAAAACTATGATCTCAGTTATACCATGGTTTTTCAACCACTCGATTTGCCATACTATGATCGGTTTGCCTGCGACCTCCACGAGAGGCTTTGGGCGATCACTCGTAAGAGGACGTAGCCTTTTTCCATAACCACCTGCTAGTATGGCCGCTTTCATGACGCTACAACCCACACCATTCTACTCTACAATACGAACCTCTGTTTAAACACTAGTACAATCAACGCCAAAATAGCCGTGTGAATGTTAAGATTCAACTATCAAGAGTACATAGCGGGATTCTCGACATGCACCATTCGCATCATAGTTACGGTGCTAGAGCATAGAAGCTTATCTACGCTCAACCCACAGATGATTAGAGATTGGAACGCCAAAACGATGAGCTACTACTATTGTATACACGACCACCCTTCCAAATACAACTTGACCCCGCATGTTTGGGAGAGACAGGCTAGCCGGGCTTCTTACCCTTTAGCACGTCATCCGGCACTATACCTCGGTACGCCTCGTAGTATATCGGGTCGCGCATTAGGCGCAGTAACGGCCTCTTGTAGAGGCCTAGTGGCCCGTGCCACTCGTCTAGAGGCACGCCATACTTCTTCTGGATAGCGTCGCGGTAGATGTCGCTTAGCACGTTGTACGTACAGAATGGTATGAGTCTACCATCGGGGACCACATAGTGTATGTTGCAACGCGTTACACGCGCAACGTCATAGTTGTAGAGGTCCATGAAGTGCATCATACCCAGGAATAGCATCTTGTAGTGAAGCTCGCCTAGCGCCTCGTAATTCCTCTTTACGAATACTTTGAGCAGCATCTTTGTTATGTTAAGGTCTTTTGGTATCTTCTCGGTATCAACGAATTTTCTTAGGTCAACTGCTATCTTGGCCAGCGTCACGTACTTTCTTATCCTCGAGTCACGCACCTGACTCAACTCTACCGTCTTCTCCTCGAGATACTCCACGAAGCCTTCAACATCGAAGAAGTCCGTGATTGGTATGAACTTTTTCGGCACACCGTGCTCTCCCCGCTCTACAAAGACGTATGTCGCTGCGCCACACATGGGATGGTTAGCCATTAGGAACTGGGGCTCGCCCGTCATCGCCTCCACGAACTCGGCAAACTTGGCCGCCACTGGGACCGGGTACCACGCGTCACTGTGTATCTGGCCGTCAGTCTGCTCTTCAATTAGGTGTATAGCATCTGGTATGGTCACGCGATACTTCATACGCTCCTCACGAGGCATCATGCCAGTTAGGCTCACCGGCTGGAAGTTAACACCGCGGACAACGTCGATATGCTTCCCAGCGAACTTAATTATCGCGCCCAGCTCATGCGTATTGACACCTTTTATGACCGTGGGGACTAACACCGTGCTAGTGACACCCGCTTTTCTGAAAACCTCGAAGATGAAAGGCACTTCCCAGTGATTCTTCCAGTTGGTTTTTGGCGTCACACCGTCGAAGCTGAGGTATACTGTGTTTAGCCCGGCTTCTCTCAGAGCCCTAGCATACTCTACAGCCTTGACTGGGTCCTCAACGTAAAGCTCAGCAAAACGGATGCCATTGGTGTTCAACTGTATATGTCGGACACCCTCCTCCTTCAACAGCTTGATTATCTCGACTAGGTCTTCGCGGAGTGTTGGCTCGCCACCGGTGATCTGTACCGCTAGTGTCACACCCTGCGCCTTTGCACGTCGTATCATGTATCGTATCTGTTCAAGACTAGGCTCATAGACATAGCCAAACTTCTCGGCATAGAAGAAGCAGTACCAACATTTCAAGTTGCACCGGTTCGTGACAACAAGGTTGATGAGCGCACTGTGGTTGCGATGCATCGGGCATAAGCCACAATTGAAGGGGCACGGCGAGCTTAACTGTACATAGGGTAGTCGAACACCTCTACCCTCATCCTCGTACCTAATAAAGCGCTTGTACATCCTAATGTCTCCAAAGTACAACTCCTCCATCTCACCGTGCTCCGGGCACACTTTTCTAATCCATACCCTCCCCTCACGCTCAAACACCACTGCCGGCAGGAGACGATAGCATTGCGGACATAGACTTGCCGTGTAGGCTAGGAGATGCTCACCTTCGCGCAACTCAGGCTTGGGTCCACCGATTTTAGCTGCATGACCCTCAATGTACACCGTTTTTGTCTTAGCGTCAAACTTGGACGGCGACGGCAACACCCGCCATTCGCCATGCCCCTCTACATCCTTCTTGGCGTCAAGCTTGATAGCCAACCCTCAACACTCCCTCGCTACAAATTACAATCTAGGATTTAAACGGGTTGAGGCGATACCCACGCGCCGCGTACCAAGCTACACCTAGGCATACAGAGTAGAGCATGGACGACAATGTTAAACTATGAGGCTATACCCTCGTTGCTACACATGTCTTCATAAGACTAGGGTAGGGTGCATTCAAAGCCTATGTAATACGCCGAGGATGATGCACGATGCTCGTGCCCGGTACGATAGTGATGATTGACCTCGACAAGTTTGGGGAGATTGTCGAGGAGAGGGGGTGGAGCGAATACCGTCCTAACCCGGCCACGGGATTACTAACAATGCTTGTCGAGAGGCTCGTATCCAAGTGGCAGGGTGTTGTTCTCTACGGTCTTGATCCCGACCGAGGTACGGAGGAAGTCGTTATAGAGATACCATATGTAGAGCCCGAGGAGCTGCTTGACGATCTCAAGGCTATTCGGGAGGAGTTGAGGAAGGTGGGCGTCACCGCCACGATAGTAGCTGTGCGAGGCTATGTGGGGCTAAAGCCAACCGGTGATAGAAGAGAGGCTTACGAAGGCACACCGTATCGCCGCCTTGCAGCCAAGTTGCTACGTAAGGCTAAACGGCGAGGAGGCGATACGATCGTAATAGCCTAGCATTTTACTACACGTGGTCCTGCGCCAGCACGAGCAATCACACTATATTCAAGCGCGTATAACAAGTCGCTAAGCCTGTTAATCAGCTTCAACATGATCCTTATGTTCTCGTCGCTTCCTCTCCCGGCTACACTCACACACCTCCAGATACTCCTTTCTGCCCTTCTCACTATGCTACGCGCGAGTGCTATACTAGCAGCCAACAAGTCACCAGAGTGTAGCGTGAAGCCCCTGGGAGGCTCTGGGAGAAGTTCATCTATCTTCCTTTCAACCTCCCTTACATCCCGCTCATCTACACACTTCTTCATTCGCCGCGGGTTTTGCGCCCCCAGCTCCCAGAGTTGAAACCCTACACGGAAGAGCATCTCCTGCACCCAGTCTAGCAGTTCAGCCTCCTTCTCGTGCCCCTCTCTCCTCGCTATTGCGGCGGCTAGGCCCAGAGCAGATTCAGCTTCATCAAGGTCTCCTACAGCCTCCACGCACTCATGCGTCTTGGGCACACGGCCAGCTAGAGGCGCCCACGTGTAACCCTCATCACCTGTACGCGTGTATATCCTCGGCATCACGCTACGCCAGGAGTGTGCCGCGTGCAGAGGGTTAGAGGTTGCGCGCTAGGCTGGCAAGTCTCCTTGCCGCGTAAGCCGCTAGGCCGGGTGCAGGCCGCAGGGCGATACCAACGCCCATTCTCGTTATCCAAGCTGCAAGGCACCCCGCACTACAGGAGTCGAGAAGCTCTGTAAGCATCTTGCCTCGTCTTCCTCCACATAACCGCGCGTTTGCCAGACCTAGTCGCGCCAATACGCGTCTAACTGGACGCGTCGCTTTGCGTATAATAACACACTCCTCGCCTATTATACCCCCATGCGGCTCAGCCTCCAACACGAGTATATCATGCTCCCCGCGCACATACACAATTGGCAAGTATAGTAGCGCATGACGCGGCGTGAGCACCAGCAGCGCACGTACCTCTCGCAAACCCCGGACGCGATACTTGGCATGGAAACCTACGTATAGACCAAGTAGTTTATACTCCTTATCAACGGGGTTAAGCGCTTCCTCGAGTTCTAGAGACACATCGCGAATCAACGCTATCATGTAACGCCTGACCGGGAAGAACCACGCAACACTCGCCCCGCTAAGCACCAGCAGAAGCGCAAGACCCGCTTCAATCAAAGCGCCGCAGCCGTAAACCTATACGAGACGCCCCCATATCAATGACTGGGCCCCGCTGAAGAACGATGGGCGGCTCTAGCCCCGCGGGGGCTGCGCCCCCCGCGGCGGGATGCAGACCCATTGTAGCACCGAGGGGCCCTATTCACTTCTCAACCGGCTCGTAGTGTATGGTTAGGATTACACGCCTCTGCCTTAGCACCTCTTCAACCTCGTCTACAACTCGATGCGCCTCTCTCAAACTATCCGAATCAACCCTCACAATCGCATCGCCAATGTACTCGCCAGGCAACACCGGCCTAAGCCTCACACTCACAACATGCAAGCCACGTTTCTCCAATTCACGTTCAATGGCTTCTATCAGCTCAGGAGGCACCCTCTCTGTTATCAGCTCTGTCACCTCCATTACATGCTCGTAGAGCTCATAGAGGAGGTATGCCAGGAGCCCCCACGCAATGATAAGGTCTATCAACGGGTTGATTAGGCTGCCGCCTAGCGCTGCAATAACAGTCGCAACCCCCTCGTATATCTCGCTAAACGTGAATGCCGCGTAAGCCTTACCCGCGAGCCCCATCCTCCTAGCTAGTAGTATTGCCGCCGCGTATGCCACGATACCAGCAGTAGCATAGTATGCGGCTGCGAGTGGGATAGTGTGAGCGGGCGGCTCTAGAAGTAGCTCGGCAGCCGCATACCCGGATATAAATCCGTATATCACCGTCACCCATAACACGCCTGCTGCCTCGAAACGCTTGTGACCGTAAGGGTGGTCACGGTCGGCTGGCATTGAGGCTATCCTCGTTGCTTGGTAAACCGCGCCCATCGCAACGAGGTTGGCTATACACGTGAGTAGATCTACGAATGCTGCCTTGCTACCTTCAAGTGCCGCCAGCCCCTTAAGGACGGTGCCAATCAACACTAGCACGAATACTATCAGCACGCGCCATCACCTCAACGTTGCCGTGAATCTCTCGGGCATCGCATCACGTCCCACTTTATTTTTCTCCCAGATGGGTGTCTGGATAGTGGTGAGGTTTTCTGACCGCCAGCAATCCGGGCGAGGTACTACTCCTTACACCCGAGGACGTGGCTAGGCTCTTCGATCTTCACGCGATAGTCAGTGCCGTTGAAGAGGCGTTCCGCGAGAAGGGGTTAGGCCGTGTCCAGATGCCGCCGAAACAGTACCTTTTCTTCGAGGGGGGTGGCGACTGGAGGATAATGCCTGCCTACATACCTTCGATGAGACTAGCTGGCGTCAAGACTGTTGGTGTTAACCCCCAGAACCCTAAGCGGGGCCTAGCTACGGTCATAGCCCTCATAGAGCTCGTTGATCCCGACACTGGTCATCCTCTTGCAGTGATGGATGGCACCTTGATAACGGCTTGGAGGACGGGTGCTGCGGGTGCAATAGCCGCCAAGTACATGGCTAGAAGCGGCTCTACAGTCATGGGCGTTATTGGGGCTGGCGTGCAGGGCCGTATGCAGGTATACTTCACAGTGGAAACGGTAAGGACGATAACCAGAGTCAAGATATTCGATGTTAGACGCGAGGCCGCAAAGTCCCTGGCGGTGTTTGTCGAAAAGGAGCTTGGCATTGACGCGAGCATTGTAGATGAGCCTCTCGCGGCCGTGAAAGGCGTGGATATACTTGCCACATGTACGCCAGCCAGGAGCCCTATAGTGAGGGGCGACTGGATCGAAGAGGGCCTTCATATCAACGCTATTGGCGCTGATGCGCCTGGGAAGGAGGAGCTAGACCCAGCCATACTCCAGAAGGCAAGAATAGTTGTAGACGACTTTGTACAAGCATCGCACAGCGGCGAGATTAACGTACCCCTCGAAGAGGGTTACATCAGCGAGCGCGACATTTACGCCGAGTTGGGCGAGGTAGTAGCAGGGCTTAAACCCGGACGTGTAGACGACCGCGAAATAACCATCTTTGACTCGACAGGTCTCGCCATACAAGATGTGGCCGCCGCTCGTGTGGTATACGAGGCTGCATTGAGGACTGGCCTAGGCACACGCATGAAGCTAGTTATGGCTTAGCACGCGCCTCAAAGGAGCTATGGGGTGCACGCATAGCCTCTCTCTACAGAGAAGTATTGGTCCAGTCCTAGCATGCGAAGCTGCTGATCGCTTGTAAATGGCCTCCACCTTGCTATCTCCTCTGCAACCTTACTACCAAAAGCCTCGCGTATGAGTTTCAACGGCGTCTTGTTTGGCTCGAGGGGGAGCGGCAACCCTCTCACGCTCCTAGCGCCATACGCGTATACGACCACGTCTACGACTCCCCTATCGCCTATCTTGCATGGCAACTCCGCGACTAGCGGGTAGCTCCCAGTTTGCCTCGCAAACGTAACTCCTAGCGAAGGCTCATAATACTCTATGTATAGCCTCCGTAGGATTGTACCGCGCGGAACAACCCTCTGCAGGAACAATCTCGAGTACTGCATCACTCGCCTCTTGAAGCTCTGCACCAGCCTACGATGCTCGCGTACCCAGCGATCACCATAACCCCACATTCTCGTACCGGGGAGTATCAACACCTGCCGCACGTTTATCCTACGAACCAACAGACCCTCGCGGTACACCCTCTCTATGAACTCCAGGTTGAGACGATATGTTTCCTTCGTCTCACCTTTCAACCCCAACACGAAGTTAATGCCGGGTAACAGCTCGGGGAGACCATTCCACCCCCTCTTCGCACCAAGCTCGTTAACAACACGTATCGCCTCAAGCGCCTCATCAGGGTAGACACCGAGGTTGTTAGCCTCTATCACACGCGGATCGGCACTCTCAATGCCCATCGCTGCCACATCACCAGGCGTGTGATACTCTATTATCACTTTGAGCGCCTCACGAGCCTCACGCTTATGGTGCACGATTGTACCTGGGTTCACATTGTCTATGTGTAGCGTCTCGAGCTCCGGCGCTACACTCCTAATGCCGTGTAGCAGGCGTCTTAGAGCCTCCGGGTTCGGCCTGGGCCACTCTCTGTCGCCTATCTCGGGACTACCATAGATCAGTATGTCTGGCTGCCTACCTAGCCTGAAAGCACGAACACCATACCGGTACAGGGCCTCTACCTCTCTCACGATAGCCTCTGGGCTTCTCTGTACAGGCCTCCCATACGCGGGTTCAATGCAGAAGCTACACCCGCCCACAACATTACGTGGGCATCCACGGAATGTCTCAATCTCGGCTATCAGGTTGTAACCATGGTTCGGGTGCTGCTCTACTATCTTAGCCCCTAGCACAGCGAACTTGTCAACAAGGCTATAGTCCCGGCGAACCTCGTAGGGGCTGGCGGCACTCTCACCCTCCGACAGGAGCCTATACACGTAGAGCTCCGGGTCACCCTTCACAATAGCATCGAACGACTCTGAAACCTCCTTTGGGAGAGCTGCTACCCGTCCACCCTCGCCACTACTAATTCCGAACCTTGCAGCCGGCCCAACAAGCACCTTGAAAGGCTTCTCTATGAGCCTAAACCACGTCTTCAGCTCCTCGAGTCTAATCGGCTCTCCACCAAGATACTTGCCTGGCACAACAACGCCAGCTATTACGACGAGAAGATCGTACTCGTTCGCCCTAGCTATGAACTTGTGTATATCCTTCCTAGCCTCATCTACGGTCACATAATCCACTCGAATACTCTTGTCTACGCTCCACACAGCACCAGCAATGTACCTGGGATAGACGTCAATATACGGCGGGACGCCTAGGCCTGCAGGCTCATCCGTATACCCGTCTAGTATCAAGACTTTAGAGATGCGCACGATACACCCTCATATGCTAAATCAACATACAAACCAGGATGAGCTTTTACCCGCAAGCGGCTCGGATGCCAGCCCGTGAGAATAAGCATTGACGACGCATCTCGGGTTGACATTGTGATTAAGGGAGAATTGGGGGTTGTGTGGCGGCGGGGCCCGCGTTGGTAGCGGGGGGTGGATTTGAACCACCGATCTCGGGGTTATGAGCCCCGCGGGCTACCAGGCTACCCTACCCCGCTCCCCTACCCCGCCACCCACCGTTACAAGACAAACAAACAGCAAAGGTTTAATAAGAGTTGTGGCACCGTGAGACCCTCTACACCAGGCTCGGTGCTGGTGTCCCTCTTCACCGGCTCGTTTGCCTCCGCAATACCAGCCCTCCTCACCGCCAGTGTAAAACATGAGGTGCTCTAGACAGTTATATCTTGCCTTGTTCCTGGAGCTTTGCGAGCTCATATTCTATCTGGTCGTCTAGCTCGGTTCGCTGCTTCCATCCGTCGGGGCATCCTTCCCCTACGCGTATCGGCTTGTCAAGCCTCGAGAGTAGGACTACTCTACTCTCTACCTGCTGGCTTAGCACCTTGTACCCGGTTAGCTTTGCAAGCTTCTCTGCAAACACTCGGACCTCGACATGCTTTGGCATTGCGTCCTTGGGTAGACGGTAGCGCGAGGCTCCTAGCCACATGTACGCTTTTACCTCGACATAGGTCGGCTGGGCTAGCTCGATGAGTTTCGCGAAGCCACGCAACGCCTCGTCATGCATGTTGAACCCTTTGACAAGCGTTATTCTTATGGTTGTTGGGCTAGAGAAGCTCGGTAGCAGCTCAAGAGTCTTGAGTACCAACTCCCATGTCCTCGGGACTAGCGGCCTGTTGAATTCTTGGTAGCTCTTCTTGTCCCATGCCTCGATACTAACGTATAATTGCGTCGGCTCCTCCTCGAGGTTAGCTAGAACATCAGGCCTTACACCGCGTGTCACAAGGAATGTCGTCATGCCTCTCTTGTGTATCTCGCGTATCAACTCGCCAAGTCTCGGGTATAACGCCGGTTCACCGGTCAAGCTTATAGCTACGTGTTTCGGGTTCATGGCTTCCTCGAGCATCTTTGGATCAACCTTTGGATGCGCCCGGTACCCTGCTAGGCTCATACGATGAGCTTCTATGATACCCTCTGCTATCATCTCAGGGTCGTCTACAAATGGCATGTTAACCTCGTCCCACTGGGCGCCAACATCCTGCGGCCTTAGCCTCCAGCAGTGCAGACACGCATTCCAGCACCAGAGTGCCGTGGGGCTCATCTGGATGCAACGGTGACTCGCAATACCGTAGAACTTGCACTTGTAGCAGAAGCGTCCTTGCGTTAACGCCGCGTGCACCCAGTGACACTTCTTGACAGCCGTGTGCCTACCAACGAATATGTAGCCTTGCTTTTGCAGCGTACGGTACACTGTGCGGTAGGGCTCTGGTATCTCCTCTAACTTCAACCTCCAGCGTTTCACACTGGTCTTCTGCACTACTCCACCCGAGCATTAGACTAGCCGAACACGGGTTTATCACGGGGACTCTTGGCTTGACGGCCGTAGGCCTAGCCTTGTTATCAGCTCGTATACGCGCCGTGGTTTGGTGGTGTATAGTCGTATCCTCACGCCGCTCTTTCTATCTCTAAGTTCAACGAAACGCCTGTTTTCATCTATGTGCAGCTCGTAGCGTTCAGTGTCCAGAGGGAATGGTATAATTGTGTCGCGAAGACCGCTCTTCAATACAAGTCCTCTTTCTCGCACCTCGAAGCCCCGTGCTATCATCAACATTGTTGGCCTCCCATAGACGCGCATAGCCGTAAGCCTCGCTATCATCGAAGCGGCAAACGTACTCTCGAATACCAACAGCCATGTTACGAACCTAGCCATGTGCTCCTCTAGGCCGAACTGCTTAGTAACGATGTCGTGGTATACTCCGGGGAGCAACCAGAATAGCAGTATGATTACCGGTATCGATAGTAGAGACGGTAGGGTAGTCGTCTTTACTATGCGGCTATACTCCTCTACAAGACTCTCATCGCTAGCTATTATCTCCTCTAGCTTATCCTCCCGGTAGATTATTCTTGAGCGTAGGACCTCCTCCCTCTCGCTGCGACTAGCCCTGCTTTGCACGAGCATCTGAACGACAATCATCAACGCGATGTAGCCGAAGATGGCGAATATGTAGAGGTGCGGAAAGAATGCGAGTATAAAGGCCAGCATGAGTATAAACACTTGTCCCAATAGTACCTGCTTCACCGGCTGCAATACCATGGCTTGGTCTCCGCACACGCCCAGTTCACAGGGGAATCTTTTCTGTATAGATGTTGGTCTCGCGCTCCTCGGAGACGAGTTAGAGCCTAACCGTAATGTTAGGCTGTGCATCGAGGAGGGTAGGATAGTAAGCATCGAGAAAGGTAGGGGAACCCCGCTCGTAGCTATACCGGCGTTTGTGAATGCTCACCTTCACGTACTGGACTATGGGTTTGCCGGTCTGGCGGGCGTTGCAAAAGACATGGACTCGCTGCTAAGATGGCCTGATGGCCTAAAAGCGCGTGCTATACAAGCTGCACCGTGCCGCAGTTTCTGGGGATTATCTAGACTCGCAAAGAGACTATCAAGGATGGGATATGGTGTTGTAGCCGTGTTTGTTGAGGGGCCTGGCGGCGCATGTAGGCTTGTACGAGAAGTGTTTGCCGAGCACGGAGTGTTAGCACTCACTTATGGCCGGGCATACGAGCTTGACATGCTTGTAGGGTGCGACGGGCTAGGTGCACCTGTATTGACTACACGTAAGTGGGTAAGGGTTGCCCTCGAGGCCCGGAGTCGTGGTTTTCGCGTAGCAGCTCACATCTCGGAGACCCCGGAGCAAGCTCTCCTGGAGGACTACAATACCGCATTGACTGTTGGGCTTGAACACGCCGTACATCTACTCTACGCGCCTCCCCAGGCGCACCATGCGCTAGCAGAGGCTGGTATACTCCCGGTTTACTCGCCCGCCTCCAACGTTATACACTGGGGGGTCGAGCCTCAACCATATGCGCCCTTCTTCGCGCTTGGTGGTGATAATGCTGGGTGGGTTGCACAGAACCCGTGGGAGCTTGCAAGGTGGGCTATGCTTGCTTTGAGAAAGAAGGGCCTCAGCATCAGAGAGGCTTCTAAAACTGCATTGAAAGCTCTTACTGTATGGCCTCTGTCCAGGTTGCTTGGCGTCAAAGGGATTAACGAGGGAGAATACGCGTTCATCACTCTACTCTATGCGCCCGAGATTGTAAAAGCTATTGATGCGTATACGGCGCTACTGTCAATCGGCGATATTGATACCGTTGTGGCTGTGTTAACCCATCTTGAATCCAAGAGCAAAGCCCAGCAGGAATGAGCCCGCGAAAGGCAGCGACGCGACAGCATGGCTAGCTATGCTACTGGCTGCACTCCTTGTCACGTTCATAGCTTGCTCCACAAGCGCAACAAACTTGTCATAATTTACTTGGATTATACCGTAGTATTCTAGCGCGAGGAGTACTATCGTGAGCAACCCTAGAAGCACGAGTGCTAGTTTAACCAGCTTCTTCAGTGCATAGCCGACTGCAAAGCCCAGGACGAAGCCTGCACCAGCGTTAAAAGCTATGAATGTCCAGATGTCGCCTCCCGTAGCCTCTGCCAACGCAATCACCTAGTCTAGTGTGACCCCTCCGACCCTTTACCACTAGTGCTATCTCCAGCCTCACCACGTCGAATGCTAAACATAGAGTACAAGTTGCGTCCACTGCTCTTCAACAGCTCTCGTCTTGATAGCAGCCAGACACCTACAAGCAGTACTATCACCGCGGCATAACCCATCAGGTCGTATATACTACGATGACGCACTTCGCTACCGATAATCTCCCTCACCACGGCGAGAATTGCAGCCTCCAAAGCAGCTACCGTGTGAAGCTCCCTCTGCACGATACCAACTACTATCGTACGTAGAACATCAAGGCCTATTATCAGTATCAATGTGGTATCCAGTATGGCTAGAAGCTGATCCTTGATGTACTTCGCGAATATGGCTGGCACGGTGCCTTCTTTCGCCGCGACATTCAAGGTCATATTGTCAACGGGTTTTACTGCTAATTTGCCCTCTGGTATGACGCCCTTGGCCTCCATCATCGAGGTTGCAAACGCTATAGTCTGCCCAAGTACGAGCACTACACCCACTAGAACCGCCGTAGCTAGCGCCGCAAACACAGCCATCTCCAGAAGCTCCATTATAGTCTCAAACGCAGCTCCAATCTTCTCAAGTCTAGCTTCACCCGGCAACTATCATCCCTCTCTCGCTACGAGGATACAGGATGCCTAAGCTATGAGGTTTTAGCGTTCGCCAAGACTAGCCTATAGTACCCCGTGCATACCGAGTAACGCCCCTCCTGCTGGACCGAATCTACCCACACCACATTAACGTGCCACACGGCACTCCCAGATAGCGAGAGATTCTGGAGCCGCCCAAGGGAGACGCTTCACTAAGACACAGCTTCTTATCATAAGCCTTTATCGGAGACCAGTCTTGCACTATCTCTTGGCGGTGAGGAATACGCCAGCGACTGACTCGTGAAGAAAGACCTGGACTCCGAGCCGCCTCTTGACGCCTCCGGGTGAGAGGCTGATGATAGTCACTGTGGGTGGCTTCTCACCATCCGATAGCGGCAAAACTAGGCTAACCGCCAGGCTAATTCATGCACTACACGAGATTGGTTTGGAGCCTACAGTTGTAAAGCCTATAGGAAGCCACAACATGTGGCAGCAACACTTCAGCTTACACTATTCACTCGAGCACCGCATACTGGTAGGTGGCGATGCCATCCGTCTAGCTAAGGCTGCCGGCGCCAAGCCCGAGGATATACAACCAGTCGACTTGCTACTAGCGCCTCCGGATATAACCAGGTATTTGACAAGAATACGCGATTATCTTGCAACTCTCGAGTCGCTGTTATCACAGGTCGTGGTGCTACGAGTTTCACGATGCGAAGGCAACGGAGTGGAACACCTACACGCTGTGGTCCCCGAGCACATTGAGGCGCTACCACCGACACTACGCACAATTATAGATGAGCTTGCTGAGCGCCTCGATCCGCCTCCTATCACATTACCATCCTCGCGGCTATATGAACTTATGAATAGTGGCGATTTGCTCATAGCGGCCGACTTGTGTACCGCAAAACTCGTCTCTGGCTCGCGCCTCGCCTTGATAGAGTCTTTCAACGATGTCCTAATACCCACGCCGACATCGACAAAATCCAGACTATTTATCGTCGTGGGCCCCGGCCGTGCTATAGTATACCGTGGCGATGATGTAGTGAAGGCTGCTAGCATAGTCTCTGGTCTTAAGCCCGGCTCGTTGAGAGCATCTGAGGTGCTTCACCTTGTTAAACCACTTCAAGTTCTGGATGTCGAGTTCGCATACGCTGACGACCAGGTAGGCAATGATGTTAGGAGGCTTACGGAACTGCTAGTTAAGATGCTAGAGAGTGACGATCTCTACAAGGGTTAGTGAAGCTAGCTCCTCGATCCCTATCTCGTCGAGTATCATCCTTGTCAATACGTAATCTGCTCTTGTAACGCGTCGCGGCGGCAGGAATCGACACGAAGGTGTCTTCTCAAGGAGATGCGCCATTATGTTACTGGCTTCGTGCTTATCGGCTGCTAGGAGTGGGGTATAGATTGGCAGCTTTGAGTACGAGTGAACCACTACCATGTTAGGCAGTGTTTGCGACGCCACTTGTCCCAGCGACTCACCCGTTATGATGCCATTAACGCCACCGAGCTTCTCTGCTACGATACTAGCTTCCATCATCATTAGCGCCTTGCACGCTATACAAGTATACTCGACGAGACGAGATTTACGCAATCGTCTTACAGCGAGTCTTAAGAGGTCCCCATGGTTTGTTATACAGAGTTTGACTTGTTTACCGCGAGGCTTTACACGCTTTAGATTCTCGATTGCTGCGTGGAGAGTTACACGACTAATATAGGCGTGTAAAGGCACAACTTCTATGTTGTCGTCCTCGAGGAGAGTTTTGAGTAGGTATGTTGAGTCTAAGCCGCCGGAGTAGAGGAGTAGGTAGCGACCTGGAGGCAACGGGTAGAGTAACTTGCCGTGCGTCAAGACCCCGCCTGGATACTCGCTCCTGGACACGCTGTTACCCTCCTTTACACTCCCACTCTTCCGCATAAAGAAGGACGAGGTTATCAAGGTGTATGGGTGGCGTACAGGTGCAATCCTGTGGGCTGAGGATAGGCGAGTGTGTTGCGAGGGATGCCTCCTAAACGAGTTGATAGCGTGGAGTGGCTTGTGGATGACGGGGTCTCCAAGGGATTTTGGTCTAGGGGAGGGACCCGTGATAGGTTTATCCGTGAGCCCTTGGGATGACAAGCTCATCTTTTCCTCAATCTTCCTTTCACAGAACACCTCCTATGCGAGAGTATTAGCATGGATGGAAAAGCTAGCACCCTTCATCATTGAGGAGAAGATAGAGCGTGTAGAGCAATTGGCTGCAGAACTAGGTAGCTACCAGGTTAGATTGTTGCCATTAGCGCTACGCCGCTATATAGAGGCCCGGCTTGCAGTCTATGCTAGCAACATCTGGGCTGCTAGACGCATACTTCTGACCATACCCCATGTGGGTGTGAAGATAGCACATGCACACCTACTCTTCACCATGTACTCGGGGTTCCCGTTCCCCGTGGACCGTCATCTTAGACGTATGGTAGGGGGTAACCCCGTACTTCCAGACAAGAGACTATGCAAGTCCTATCCGTGTCCTCGCTGCCCACATAGAGATAGTTGCACAGTCTGGAGACTTTACAAGATGTACGGCTTGCGAGCCGGCTTATACCAGACTCTCGTATGGCTACAGTCGCAAACGCCGAGCGCGAAACGGCGTCTGCTAGAGCGTATCCTGCTCACTTAACCCTCTATCTCTCTCGAGACTTTCCACGCACCCTCACTAGCGTCAAAGTAGATTAGTCCAGCCTCCTTGAGCCTCTGGAAGAGCTTGAACATGGGCTCATCTAGTAATGCGCGTATCTCATCCTCTCTGACGGTGGGGAGGCCTTGTATGCGCTCTTTGAACCTCTCCCAAAACTCCCTATCTACGGCGACACGCTCATTAGGAAGTTCTATGACGATAGCACCCTCGCGACGAAGTTTCTCGAAGAAAGCATCACGGTCTCTAAGCCTCATTAGCTCCGACTCGAATAACACGCCTTGCTCCTTTAACCATTCTATCGCAGTCCTACGGCGACGCCTATGCCTAATCTCCTCGCCCTCGCCATGCACACCATGGTAGCTCGCGTGGCGCCTGGCCACCTCGACCCTACCGCCTACACCACCGTGTGCAGCGATATGCTGAGCCGCCTCGCCGTGACTACGGATGTGTTCGCGTTGCTTGGCAGCCTCCTCCTTGAGCTTCTTTACCTCTTCCTCCAGAGCCTCTAGGCGCTCATTAAGCTCTGCAACTTGTTGTGCCAGCCTATCGACCTTGGCGGTCCAAGGGTTAATCATATCATGTATCTTGCGTTCAAGACGTGAAAGTAGCCTCTCAACGTCTATGCTTGAAACCCCCTCCTCCTGGAGAATGCTACGCACAATGCTTCCAATTCTTTCATACAGCGGCTGAGGAAGGTCGCCAGACTCTAGCCTCGAGAGCCTCTCCTCAATAGCCTCTAGACTAACACCGGCACGCCCCAACTCACGCAGTATAAGGTTCTTAACGTAGTCTGATACCAGGCTGTAACCCTCTTTACGCGCCTTCTCCTCCAGCTCACGATACACGTCATCTGGCAGCTTTACGACTATCATTCGCACGCACTACAACCTCCTTTAAAAAGAGGAGCGAGGCTAGCCTAAAAGAGGCTGTGATGAGGGCTGTACTCGCCGAGCTAGTGACGACTCCATTAAGTGCTGAGCCCTCAACCAAGGAAGCCTCTAATCTTGCCCATATCCTCGATTTGCTTAGCGGCGCTCCTGCCCGCCGCTATGTTGCCCCTAGCCTCTAGCATCAACTTCTTGTACTCTGGCGGCGCCGGCTCCGGTTCGACGCCGAACACGTCGCGTACAATCCTAACATCTTCTTCGACGAGCTTTACGATCTCACTCGGCATGTAGGAGCGCGCTATATCTGGGAACCACCATCTAAGCTCGAACTCCACATCAGTGGGTAGCGATGGTAGCAGCTTCAGCACTAGCTCGTAGACCTCCTCGCCTAGCCTCTTGCGTATGGCTTCGAGCCCCCTACCCAGCCCCACGAGCGCAGGTGGTATGCCCAGCGTGTACATCGAGGCTGTGAACCTTATCGCTCTTGGTAGTGGCAGGGTGCTCTTAGCGTTGACCAGCAGGCTCGGGTCAGACGCGAACGCCAATGACGGGCTTATGTCGCGCCCGTACTGCTCTGTCGGCACCCTCTCCCTCCTCTTGGGCACATGACGCGAGACTGTGTACACTATATCGGCGACTTGTATGAGGAAGCGTAGGTACTCCCTTGTCGCTATACGTGCTGCCTCAGCAAGCACTCTCTCCTCCTCCTTACTCAGCACCTTGGCGTCAGCAGCTGCATTCTCGCGGAGTATGCGTAGTGTATGGATGTAATCCTCTCTAGGTGTATCGTACCTTAGCGCTGTCTGTATGGTCACAGTGTAGTAGCCACGATACTGCATGACGAATTTGTCTACAGCGTGTGGCGCTAGATGGCCGCGGAATGGGGGCTTGCCCACACCGATTATCGGGTATACTCGTACGCCCTCCTGCTGACCCCACCTGTATATCTTGGAGAGAGCGACAACGAGGCTTATGCTTGAAGCTAGGTGGCCGTAGCCTAGCGCCGCGTCGCTCTTCCCGAGGAACACACGGTAAGAGTCGTATAACATGCCTAGCTGCTTAGCCACGTTAGCGTGGAACCCCTCCAGGAGCTTATCGGCATGGAGATGGCGTATCACCTCCTCTATCAGCGGGATTATTTTCGGAGGCTCTGCGCCATGAAGCCCTAGTTCTTCCTCTGCGAGCCTCTGCAGCTTCACAACGCGACGCTGGAGTACCAGAAGTTCTTGCGGCGACTCGCTCATAGGATGCACTATGTAGCGTATGGCTTGGTTACCGGTCTTGTCAATACTATACTTATTTGCAGTCATCACACCCATTAGTACAAAGAATTGGCGCTCCGCCTCCTCCAGCTTCTCGGCAGGCACACGCGGAGTTATGATGAAATCCTCGCCTGGCTCAAGACCGGCTTTAATCAGCTCTTCGACGACCCACTTCATTTGCTGATATGGTGTGAGCTTACCCTCGTAATCTATCATCTTCTCGTCACAGCCAAAGCCCCCCTCACTAAGCGGTAGGAGGTCTAGCAGCGCCTCACCCACTTCCTCCTGCGAATTGAACCCTTTGTTGGCTGAGTCAGGGTGCTGAGTAGCCATCGCGAGAGGTATACCTATTAATTTCAATAGAGGCTCTTCGGCTGCCACAGTATACACCCGGAGGCCTATGAGCAACCAGCTGAGCCCAATCCATATACTCAGCGGCCTCGGGAGAGGCGGGCTCCAGTCATCCCGAAAACATAAAGTCTTCTAGGCCTGCATGGAACCTCATCGGCCGCCAAGAGCAGGAAATACACTCCAAAGCTTATAAACCGTTGGAGTGTAATGGGTCGAATGGTGCCGCCGTAGCTCAGCGGGCAGAGCGCCGGCCTCGTAACGGCCCTGGCCTCGCTCCGAGGTCGCGAGAGAGCCGGTGGTCCCGGGTTCAAGTCCCGGCGGCGGCTCCACTCTCCTGGTGCATAGTTTGGCTGTTAGATGCGGTCGCTTGATAGACTCCAACGCCTATCCCCCCTGCTTGCGAGGCCTTGATTGCATCCTGATCTACAGTAGGTGCCTGGAACAACTAAACCCGCGTATACTACTCGATGCCAAGTTCGTTGGATGTGCCGCGTTCGCGACATGCCCCGAAGAACACCACATCAACATGCTTGGATTCAAGCTAGCAGGCATGATATCGAGAGCACTACCACGGAGAGTCGCCGTTTTGACTGTTGACGGCTCCATGCACTGTATCCAGCTACACTATATGCTGGAGGAGGTTGAGAAGATATCTGGACACCGCTTCGAAAGACGACACTATGTCGCGGTGGATGGCATCGTGCATGAGATATCTCCTCGCGTAGTACGCCTCTCTAGATTCCTCTCTAAGCTCGAGAAGCTAGCCGAACAACAAGAGTAGCTGCCGGAGCGTTACTACGGTATTACTAGTTCTGGAGGATGCTACGCGAACCAACATTATAGCATATCGCGTGGACGGCTGGGTGTTAGTAGTTGAAAACGAATCGTGGGATGATCACAACGCGTCTTGTTGAATATACGAGACCTTGTTGGCTATATGCGGCTGCAGCCGCAAAGATGAGCGCCTCTAGACGCAGCTTTACCGAGGCTCTCTCGATGAACACGTACGAGGCTGAAGTGTGGCTACACTCAATTATTCTACATGGTTTTACGAGCGTCCTGGAGCACTGCAAGTATACCTTTGAGGTTGTCTGCAGCAGGATATGCAGTCATCAACTCGTGCGCCATCGTATCGCGAGCTATACACAGCAGTCGATGAGGTGGAGTGAGGGCTTCCTTCGCGACATGGCGCTTGAGGCTTGCAAGGTAGTTGGCATGTCGTGCCCAGAGAAGCCGAGGACGAGAGAGGATTACCGCCTCTACTCTAGGGCGTTGAGCGAGTTCTCAGAGCTAATTAATAATGGCGACGTAGAATTACGTGAGGCGCTTAACGTGGTAAGTAAGGGGTATGTGATACCACCGTGGCTGGAGGGTGCCGCGCTCCGCGAGATGCTATCTGCTCTTGCCATCTCAACATCCACATACTATCGCCTATTGTCGAGTGGCGTGCCTAGAGAGGATGCCCGCTTTGTTATACCAAATGCTGTTAAAACACGCCTAGTTGTGACGATGAATGCCCGTGAGCTTCTAGAGGTGTTTCTGCCGCTACGTCTCTGTACACGCGCCCAGTGGGAGATACGTCTGGTGGCATGGTCTATGCTTGAGGAGCTTCGGCGAGTAGAGCCCCTGCTATGGAGATGGGCCGGCCCCAGGTGTCTACGCGTCGCGCAGCTCGCTGGGGCAGAGTGCACACTTGACAAGCTGCTAGAAGGCAACTGCAAGCTACCCGTGGACAAGTGCCCGGAGGGCGTCCCGCGCGCCGCGATACCAGATTGTGTCAAGAGAGCCAGGAGTATTGCAAGACTCTAGTGCGTCGGGCGCCCGGCTACTTCATCATACATCAGTGTCTAACGGCTTCCTCATCCGCCTATTTGCCTGCTATGCTAGCAGCGCCAACCCACGCATAGAGCAGCAGCTCTAGCATCCTCATAGCTTGCTCCATGGTTTCAGCTTTGTATGCAATGGTGCGCCCGTCTACCCTGCGGGCTCCCGGAAGCAACTCAGACACATCGGCGTACAGCGGGCTCGTTAGCCGGATAGTAACTTCTACTGGTGTCTTTGGTTTCAATGGCTTCAATTCACCCTTCTCAAGCTTCTCGTTCATGGCTTGCAATGCTTTGACCAACGCTTCCTCGAGATCCTGTAGCGAGGGAGACACGGCAGCAAGGAAGCCTAGACTCCTCTTGAGCACTACTCTTTCTGCCCAGGGCGTGTATCTCTCCACTTCTTCCATTAGCTCGGCCGAGCCAGCCACAAGACCAACCGGGATACCATTCTCGCCTAGGTACAACGCGTTCAACAGGTACTCGGACGCTGGCATACCGTTCACTACTACCTCCTCCACGTACCTCCCGGCATAGGTATGAGCCAGAACGGAGCGCTCACCAGCACGCGCATGGTACCCGAGAAAGATGGCAACGTCAACACTCTCAACCAGAGGGACCATGGCGGGCGAGGCCCTAGGGAACCCGGTCACAAGCACAACTCCACGCGGGAATTCTAAAGGCTCTATGTTTATCATAAGACCGTGACTATCGGCCACTATCACCTTCTCATACCCGGCTTCGATGAGCTTCTGGGAGACGAGCTTCGCTAGTTTCGTTGCTATCCGCCTTGCCTCGCCCCATAGCCTTCCATCGGGTCCTAGCTGGTGCCTTGACGAGACGATGTAGGGTAGCCCCTCAAAGTCTAAAGAGATGAGAGCGCTTGGCAACGCTATGGGCCCTCGAGTAGCGTAAACCCTCCCAAGCACTATACCAGCATAACGGTCGGTTGTCTTGATAGTCGCGGCCGTTCCCGTAAAAGAGCTGAGCGACCTAGCTAAAGCACACCATGCACTTTCAACGCCACTGGTTGACGCTGTGGAGTTGAGGCTCGACTACCTACCGTCGCTTGATGACATGCTCCGTGTTGTGCGAGAAGCTAGCGAAGCAGGCATACTCTCAAGGAGCATTGTTACTGTACGTGCATGGTGGGAGGGAGGGGTAAACAAGTTCAGTGACGAGGAGCGCATAAACGTGCTAAGAGCTGCCCTCGATCATGGCGCTATGCTCGTGGATCTAGAGGTGTATACGCTTGAACGGGTAGACCTCAAGCAGCTGGAAGGGTTTGACTGGAGGCGTACACTGCTCAGTCTGCACGTGGACGTTGAGAATTACAATGATGGTATGGCTGAGTATCTGTTGTCAAGTGCAAAGAGGCTAGGCGCGTGGGGTGCGAAACTAGCTGTGAAAGCCGATTTGCCAGAGCGCGTATCGAGTATACTGTACTGGTTCCTCAGCGAGGCTGCAAGGCGCAACATAAGGGTCGCTGTAATGCCTTACGGTTGCTGTATGGGGCTACGCTTAGCTCTCTATGCTGCCGGCTCAGAGCTGCTCTATGTCTGCGCTTCTGAGGATATTGGAGGGACTGCTACCGGCCAGCCATGCTTGTCGAGAGACACTGATAGGAGTCTTGTCGAGTGCGTGAAGAGATTGCGTATGGTGGCTATGAGGCCATAGCAAGAAATCTTAGAGGACTAGTTTTTCTCCAGATAGTCTCCTCTTGTATACGCGATAAGTGGGTGTCACGCTCGTAGGCCTATTTGCATACACGTTGTCAACGCGCTTGACACTCGTGTTCTGAGGCGCTTTCTTCACAAGTTTCGGGTCACGATATGCTGTCTCTGCTATCTCGCGGAGCGCTCTTGCATACTCCTCGATGTATTCTCGCGTCTCGCTCTCAGTAAATTCTATCATGAGAGCCTCGTCTACAATGAGTGGGAAGTAGATGGTTGGCGCGTGCAACCCGCGGTCAAGCAACGCCTTTGCAACATCCTCGGCTGTCACGCCGGTCTCACGTGCAAGTGGCTTAGCGCTAATCACTAGCTCGTGCTTACGCGGCCTGCTAGGATCATAGGGTAACTCGTAACCCTTAACCCCCCTCATGAGAGCTATGAAGTAGTTTGTGTTTATCACAGACTGTATCGCTGCCTCTCGGAGACCCTCACCAGACATCATAGCAATGTAGATGTAGGCCTTTAGCAGTGGAATTATGTTGCCATAGTAGGCGCGAATCCTCCCTATACACTTCTCACAGCGGTAGTCCCAGTAGTACTTGCGCCCATCATACTCTATCAACGGTCTGGGCAGGTAGTCTACAAGCTCGCCCTTCGCACACACAGGGCCTGCACCAGGACCACCACCTCCATGAGGCGCAGCGAAAGTCTTGTGAAGGTTGAGATGCACTATATCAAAGCCCATGTCCCCGGGCCTCACTAACCCCATTATTGCATTGAGGTTCGCACCATCATAGTAGAGTAGTCCGCCTGCCTCATGCACTATATCTGCTATCTCGAGTATCTTATCCTCGAAGATGCCTAAGGTGTTTGGATTGGTTAACATCAAGCCCGCCGTTCTCGGGCTAAGCGCCGCTCTCAGCGCTTCTATGTCAACCGTGCCATGAGGACCCGTTGGTATCCTTACAACACGGAACCCGGCCATAGCAGCTGACGCGGGGTTCGTCCCGTGAGCCGAGTCGGGCACTAACATCTCGTCACGCTGTTCACCACGATCAATGTGATACTTTCTTATCATCAACGCGCCAGCTAGCTCTCCGGCAGCACCAGCAGGAGGAACCAGGCTGCAACGCTCCATTCCGGTTATCTCGGCCAGCCACTTTTCCAGATGATAGAGTATCTCGAGTATACCCTGGACTGTCTCCTCATCCTGGAGCGGGTGTAACAGCCTCACTCTAGGATCGCGACTAATTTCCTCCGAGATCTTCGGGTTGTACTTCATTGTGCATGAGCCTAGAGGCACAGGACCTAAGTCAACGCCGTATGCCATCTGGCTTAGTCGCGTATAGTGCCTTACAACTTCAACTTCGCTCAATTCTGGTAGTAGCAACTCGCGTCTAACCATGTTCTCTGGGAGGAGCCGACTGGATCCTCCTATTAGCGCCTCAAGCTCCTCTAGCTCGCTCTCGTATGGTAGTATAGCGCCGCGCCTGCCTTCACCGCCGAGCTCGTAAATGAGAGGCTCGGGCCACTTCGCCTGCCTCCATCTCTCCACGGCACATCACCCCTCTATCGCCTCGTGAATAGCGTCAACTAGCATGTCTATGTGTTTCTTAGAGTGCACCTCAGTCGCACAGAACAGAGCCACCCTGGACAGCTCAACGTCAAACACGTCGCTTATCAACGGGTACTTTGCAAGTTGCAGCCCACCCATGATACCCTTCTCTAAGAGCTTACGGTGCACAACACCATAGTCGCCTGGAAACGCTACAGGCACATTCTTGTATATCCTGGCCTTCGGATATACAGGAGCTTTGAGACCGATACTGCGTAGCTTCATGGCCAGGTAGTTGCTACGCACTAGTATCTCCCGCGATAGTCTCTCGAACCCTTTACGCCCAAGGAGGCTAGTATAGACTACAGCAGCTATCGCCATGAGCGCCTCGTTAGTAGTTATGTTCGAGGTTGCCTTCTCGCGGCGTATGTGTTGCTCCCTAGTCTGGAGTATCAGCGTGAAAGCCCTCTCACCGTCAACAGTCCTAGTCATACCGACGAGGCGGCCTGGCATCTGTCTCACAAGCTTCCTATCCCACCTAACCGCGAATATCCCGAGGTACGGTCCACCATAGTTCAGTCCGAGGCCTAGAGGCTGTCCTTCAGCAACAACTATGTCGGCCCCATAGCTTCCAGGTGCTCGCATCAAACCAAGACTCGTTACATCAACACCGACGATGAGAAGCGCACCACTTTGATGCACAATCTCGTTTATCTCATTAACCCTATCTTCTATTACTCCTAGGAAGCTCGGATTCTCAACGTAGACTGCAGCTACATCACCTTTACGCAGCTCTTCTTCCAGCCTCTCAATGTTAAGCCTGCCTGTCTCCCTCTCCACGGGTATACGCACAATCTCCACGTTTTTGCCAGACACCCACGTTTTTACAACCTCGTAGTGCTCGGGATTCATACTGGCCGGCACTAGGACACGGTGCTTGTGTGTGACACGCAATGACATCAAGATAGCCTCGGCTAATGCCGTGCTCATGTCATACATCGACGCATTCACAACATCCATTTCCAGCAGGTCAGCCATTAGACTCTGGTACTCAAAGAGGGCTTGGAGTAAACCCTGGTTTATCTCCGGCTGGTATGGCGTGTATGCAGTGTAGAACTCTGCTCTAGAGATTATCGCGTCTACAACTGCCGGGACGTAGTGAGGACAGACAGTGCCGCCAATGAATGGCGGTGGGTCGCGAAACACTCGATTACGCGCTAATAGCTTATCCACGTGCGTGCGCACTTCCTCCTCGCTTAGCGGCTTACCCAGCCCTACACGAGGAGGCTCGCTAAGCATAAGCTTCTTGGGCACATCAGAGTAGAGTTCAATGGGGTCCTTGACGCCTATGCGCTCCAGCATTATCCTCCTATCGCGCTCGTTAGCTGCTGGTATCCACGGATGAGCCACGCACGCCCCCATTAGCGCAAATGCACATGCCAAGCCTTAAAAGATGGGCTTGAAGAGCGCTCAAGTGTAATACGAGCGTTTTGGTATACCTAGTGGGGGCCTGGCCCGTGCCCAAAGAGAAGGAGACAAGGAGACTCTCTACCGGACTCGTTATTGCAGGCGCATACGCCGACAAGCTGAGACGCACGTTGTTCGCCCAGCTTCGCGACCTACTGAAGCAGGGCAAGATAGAGGCTAGTGAGGTTGCAAGGGCGGCTGGCGAGATGAACCGCCTACTCTACGACATTATAGTGAACAAGTTGAAGCTTGACAAGGGTGATGTTGTTCGCGTCCGCGTGGAGTACATAGTTGAGGAGAAGGATGGCAAGGCTGAGATAAAGTGGCTTTATGATACACTAACACTAGAAGCATTCCGAAGGATACCGGAAGAAGAAGTTGCAAAAGCCGTCAAGGAGACTCTGGGTAAGCGCGAAGAGGTTCTGGGCTCGCCCGTTACGGGCCGCGAGGCAGAATGGACTGGCGAGAAGCCAACAACCTACAAGCCACGCGAACATGTAGAGATAGCTGATGTCACCGCTATAGGTGAGGTGCCCGAGACGAATGAGTATCTCTACCTTCTCCAGAACAAGAAGGGCGATAGTGTCGGCCTTATTGTAGCAAAACGCCTCGACTCCGGCAGCGACATACGTGCAATCCTAGTATTAGATCACAAGGCGATGGAGGCTAAACTGAAGCTTGACACACCACCGGATAAGCTCGAAGAGAATAAGGAGAAGGTCATCGAAGCTCTTCACAATGCTGAAGCAACTGCTATACCAAACGAGGAGGCACAAAGGATAATCAAAGAGTATATGGAGAAAGCCGTCTAGAGACGAGAGGCGTCAACAACTTCTAACCATTGCCCGAGGCTATATAGAGCGATAACGGCAAACCGAAGCACCTTGCCACGCCGATCTCAGCATGATTCGTAATTAGCAGTTGTTGCAGACGCGTCGCACTAGCTATTCTCGAGCTTGTTTAAAGCTCCGCATCTGCCGCACTACTGGGGGGCGACCCATGGTCCACGACATGAAGCGTTTTGACTCTGCCGAGGAGTTTCTACGTAGCATTGACCAAGAGATAGCAGATATACGTAGCAGGCTTGGCGAGTATCTACGCCGCGTAGAAGAGGCTAAGGCTAAAGCAGAGATGCTTAAGAAGTTCGAGGAAGTCCTTGGTAGACTTGGCGCAAAGCCCTCCATGCCTCAGACTCAGGAGCTCACCCTTGGCGAGTTGAAGATCATTATCAATCCCACTCCTAACCAAGAACTAGAAGCTCTTGTCAACGTTGTGCGTGACTTGCAAAACAGGCTTAATAGGCTTGAGAGGCTAAAGCAGCATCTTGAGCCGCTCCGCGAAATGGCAGTCACTGGTATGCAGATAGAAGTTCTATACGAGGATGGTGTACCAGTACAAGTGTTCCTCCGTCTAGCCTAAAGCCTCGCACTCCCCCTAATGATAATCAGGGCTGTAGCGTGGTAGGCGAAGAGAAACCTGTCACATTTATCGAGGGCCTCGTGTATCTAGGCCACGTTAAGAAAGTCGAGCTTCTTGAGTGTCAGCCGGGTTTTGCCCGTGTAGCCGCGCATACCAGGGACGGCCATGTGTACGTCACAAAATGTCTTCATGTAGATGCTGCTAGGAAGCTTCACAGCGTGTGGAATATCTACATAACGCAAGGTTGGAAAGTCGAGGAGGTTGGCAGCTGAGTCTCTTAATCAACCCCCATCACCGTTAGCCTCGGCTAGGGTGGTAAGACGTGCCTGAAGAAAACAAGAAGAAGATGCGCATGACTTTGCCAAAGAAAGAGTCTGACCTAGAGAAGGTTGTAGAGGAGGTTATGGAGCTACATCCTGAGATGGCACACGAACACGAGCATGAACACCATCACCACCATCATCACCATCACCACGATATTGACGAGTTGTTACACGTTGTGGATACGCTAATCGACATTATGAACTCGAGGGTACACAACCTGGAAGAAAGGTGCAGCTTGATAGTAGAGGATGTAAAACTGCTCTACAAGCTTGTAGGGACGCTCTTCGCCGCTATCTATGCTAGAAGCGAGGAGGAGAAACGCAAAGCCCTAGAAGAAGCCATTAAGATACTTGAGGCGCACCGAGCTTAACTTATACGCTTAAGCCATGTATCGGCTTCCGCGATACCAACAACAATCAGCTTCTTAACACTACCATCTTTTCCGATTACAACCCCTTCGACACCCTTAATCTCGAAGACACCACCCTCGTATAACAGAGGCGCATAAACACCATCGAAAGATAAGAGAACTACATCATCGTTAACCTCTACCACGTGCGGCCACAAGAGCACTCTACAATCCCCACCCTCTATCTTCAAACGATGTTCGACCAACCTTCTATTATTATATACAAACATGTTCTCACAGTATCGTTCCCTCTGAGTTACAGCAAAGGTGACAGAGACTCTACGTTCGCTAGCAGCACGATATACACCACGAACCCATTTGCGGTAGTAATGTGGTGTCACGTTTCTGCTCCTTGCCCAAAACTCGACTTCGCTGGGCGGCAGCGGCTCCAGGGTGCCTTCAAGAACCTCTATAATATCCTCGCACCGCCACATACTAAGGTCCAGGTACACGACGATGTCAATGTCAGACATTCTCTCGTTGTGATAGTATCCAAGTATGGAGCCAGTCGGGTACACCACTACACCATTCATTTCTAGTTGCAAGAATAGACTTGATGCATCCTCCTCCAACACATCTCTAGGATTAGCCAGGACTTCTGAGCGCCTGCACATAGGGTCACAGGCAACTGCTTGCATCGTATTAGTCGTGTGCACAGGGCCTCCTAAGCAAGGGTCGAACACCCTTCCTGTGATGCTTGCAACTTCCCGAGGCCTATAGTGATACACGACCCGCTGCAGATTTGTACGAAGTATGCGCGCGTATAACGGACCTTTCCCTATAACATACTTGGGGAGCACAAACATAACGGGATGGTTAGCATAGCGTACAAGCACTTGCGCTACCAGCCCGTCACGCATATAGAGTATACTCCGCTCAAGAGGTTCTATGTTAGCCTTGCAACAGCCGTATTCGTACATACCCACCATCTGGAACTAACCTGGCTATCCCATTCTTAACTTGTTCAAGAATGAATATACCTTCTATCATTGCGCCTAGAGGTAGACACGAGAGACTTGATCTAAGCGTCAACATTACAAGCTTGCCACCATCTCTAGCTCTGCATTCGTACAGACCAGGTGTCACACATGGCGGAGTCAAGTGTCTTACAATAACTATGCTAGCATGAACTGGGCTTCGCGCAACAATATCCGGGCAACGCACGGGCTCCTTACAACCTACGAGCCTAATGCTATACACGCGATTTGAGCCTAAATCCCTAAACACGAGAGGGTTACGACGTGATATATAAATCCAGTCCTTGATGCCGACCTCTCTTTTAACAATGTTATACTCTTTGTAGGGAGGTGGTGCTAGTTTACCGCTCTTAAACATCTCCAGTATCAAGTCGAGAGCTTCAACTGATTCCCGGACGCCATAGACTACTATGTCGATGTCTCGATGTTCTCCCCCATAAAGTAGAGAGCCCGTTACCCCCACACTCGAACCCAGGACTGAGTACAGCTGTTCGATTATGGGGTCGCGAAACCCGCTGGAAATTAACTCCTCCAGCCTTGCAATCGGATCTAACAAATCATAGTCGTCCCAGGGGCATACCATGTGGAGCTTTACATTCAAGCATGGGCTCCAACGCACGGGCACACCTTGCCCGACAATCGTCCATGGATCTTTCACTTTCGTTCTTCCTAAACGCCGGGGAATCACATGTATGCACGGCAATGGATGCTCACAGCCCTTCACGAGATATACATGCCCGTTTACCCTTACGGCCCACCCTTCTACTGGAAGGTGCAAACCTCACCCACCCGTTTTAAAAGCGGGTAGCGGAGGGCACACCTGCCGGATGCGCCGCGGAGGCTGGGCATATGGTTGACGCGAGGCTCGATGAGGCGGTTAGCTTTGCAAGAGCCATCGTAAACAAGATACGCGAGAACATGGGAACAGCACAGAACCTACAAGAGTCAAAGGCATTGACGCTAATGTACAACACATCCACAATGCTAGAAGACATTGCTGAAATGTTAGAACGTGCCCGTTGTCTTGCAGCAGACAACGTCATCAAGACAGGCGGCGGTACGGTAGCCAGATTCTGCGCTACATGGCAACTAGTAGAAACCAATGGCAGGCTACTACTGACACGTACCAAGCCGGCAACCGCCATAGCCTACGATGGTTCAAAACTAGTGTTCCGCCGTGGCGACGTACTCCTAGAGGCAACCCCGGGACGTGTAAAAGTCTGTAGAAATAAGCTGTGCCTGGAGTACGACCCAACTAACAAGGAGCAGGTTATACCCATCATACCAGAGCTAACCTATGTGCTGAGGCACCTCATGAACGCCACCCGCAAGAGCAGAGAAGCGCTGATAGTATGTGCAAAGTTCAACAAACCAAGCTGTCTCGCTATCTAAACAGCTCAGACGCTCGCCATAAGTGAGAAGATACAACAACACCCTCTATTTTTAAGTTAGAAGCTTCTCGCGCTACAGTCTCAACTAGAGACGTGACACAATCCTGACCTTACGCAGTAGAATGCCACCCGTAGAGAATGATGTAGGCGGTATTCCTTCTAGTGGCTAGCTGTGCATATTCGCCAATGTAAAAATGTGCTACACGAGCTCTCATTTGGAACAAGATAATTTGACTAGACGTTAAAGAGTGTTGGAAAAGAGAGTGGCCGGAAAGCGGCTAGCAGCTTCTTAGATGTCTAGTTTGGATAGCTTCTCCTCTAGCTTAGCTAGGCGTTCAAGCATTAGCTTCCTCTCGATGCTCGCTACTAGACGCCTCGTCGGTATCACAGCATCGGGGTTGACGCTGATGCTGTCGATACCCAGTCTTACGAGGTACTCGACTATCTCCGGGTAGACGCTTGGAGCTTGACCACATATGGATACTGTCCTTCCGTGCTTCTTGGCTGCCTTGATTATCATTGCAATGGCCTTTAGCACTGCTGGGTCACGCTCATCGAAGTAGCCCATCTCTGCTAGTAGCTGCGAGTCGCGGTCGACGCCTAGCACAAGCTGTGTTAGGTCATTACTGCCTATGCTGAAGCCGTCCACAAGCTTGGCGAATTCCTCGGCTAGGATGGCTACGCTTGGAACCTCAGCCATTATCCATACCTTGAAGTCTTTGCCGCGGCGCAGGCCAACTTCCTCCATTATCTTGAGAACCTCCTTGACCTCCCAAGTCGTCCTTACAAATGGTAGCATTACCCATACGTTCTTGAGACCCATCTCCTCACGGACCTTTAGTATAGCTTTGACCTCTAGCTTGAACGCCTCACGATACTTGGGGTG
Organism: Pyrolobus fumarii 1A; assembly: GCF_000223395.1. GTDB lineage: Archaea > Thermoproteota > Thermoprotei_A > Sulfolobales > Pyrodictiaceae > Pyrolobus > Pyrolobus fumarii. Next base: position 807,801 of record NC_015931.1, read on the forward strand.
GATATAGCGGGATACGCCACGCCAGCCTATCATCGGGTTACGCTCTATCGGCTCGTATTTCTCGCCGCCCTTTAGGCCGCGGTACTCGTTGCTCTTGAAGTCGCTGAAGCGTACCACTACGGGCCTTGGGTAGATCGCCGAGGCTACCTTCGCGATACCCTCAGCTAACTTGTCTACGAAGAAGTCGCCCTTACCCTGCTCCAAGAGATACAGTGGATGGTAACCAATCCAGTCGGTTATGATGAACTCTATCCTCATCAAACCAATGCCGTCGAAAGGCAAGTCGAGATACTTGTCAATCGCGTCTGGCTCACCAAGGTTCATGTAGATTTTGGTGGCAGTTACTGGGTATATCTCGCGAAGTATCTCCTTGGGTATCGCTGGAGCAACAGCTGCCTCTACCTTCTCCGGCTTCTTCTCCGCCGACACCTTGCCCTTGTAAACTACGCCTCTGGAACCGTCAACCGTTACTACCATACCAGTCTTGATCTTCTTCGTCGCTTCTCTCGTACCCACAACCGCCGGTATACCAAGCTCCCTGGATACTATTGCCGCGTGGCTAGTCATACCACCCTCATCCGTGACTATAGCAGCCGCCTTCTTCATTATCGGTACCCAATCGGGGTCAGTCATCTTCGTTACTAGGATGTCACCCTCGCGGAACTGCTTAGCTTCCTCACTGTGCGGGTCTAGGATGACACGCGCAACGCCAGATGCGATACCGGGGCTAGCCGGGAGGCCGCGTACGATAACCTCAGCCTTCTCCGGCGGCACCGCCTCCTCAGCCTCCTTCGCCTCCTCACCACCTTTCTTCTTCTTCACGTTCCAAATGGTCTCCGGCCTAGCCTGCACAATGAACACGTTGTCCGGGAACTTCATCTCTTGGTCTATGGCCCACTCTATATCCATGTACATGCCGTAATGCTTCTCAATCTTAATGGCTTGCTTTGCCAGCTCCACAGCCTCCTCGTCACTGAGACTCGGCGCCTTTGCCTTCTCAGGCGGCAACTCTATCTCGATGTTCTTGCCCTTCTCCGGGTCGTAGATTATCGCTATCTTTTTCTCAGCTATTTTCTTGTCAACAACCTTCAACGTCTTCTTATCAACTATGAACTCGTCGGGCGTTACCTTGCCCCCTACTACAGCCTCACCCAGCCCCCACGCAGACTCGATTACAACGACGTTATCATCGCCAGTCACTGGATGGACTGTGAACATTACACCCGCCGAGCGGCTCATTACCATCTTCTGCACAACTACAGCCATGTAGGTCTTCTCATGGGGTATCTTCATCTGCTCCCTGTAGAATATGGCACGGGCGTTGAACAGGCTAGCCCAGCAAGCCTTTACTTTCTTGACAACCTCGTCCTCGCCGCGCACGTTTAGGTAGGTGTCCTGCTGGCCTGCAAAGCTGGCCTCAGGCAGGTCCTCCGCCGTGGCACTACTCCTTACCGCGACAAGCGGGTTCTCTACACCCACGCGCTTTGCAAGCTCCCTGTAATATTGGCGTATGAGCTCCTCTAGGTCCTTCGGCATCGGGGTGTCAAGTATCAGTTGCTTTATCTTACGGCTGGCCTCCTCGAGCTGAGCAGTATTGTTGATGTCAATGCTCTTAATAATGTCTAGTATCTTGTTGAATAGCCCAGTCTCTTCCATGAACTTACGATAAGCCTCAGCTGTTACGACATAACCTGGAGGCACGCGTATACCCGCACGCAACAGCTCGCCAAGGTTGGCAGCCTTACCGCCTACTAGAGGTACGTCCTCTTTGCTTACCTCCTCTAGCCAGGCTACGAGCTTACCCTTAGCGGCCAAAACCTGCTGCCCCCGGTAAACCTCTCGCTTAACCAGTTCACCCACTTAAAAGCAGATGCCAGGTGGAGTCCCCGGCGTGGAGGTGAGGTTTCTACGCGCTGCTACCGAGCGCCAACAAAAGTGATACTTGTTGGCGAGCACTTCGTCGTGAAGGGTATACCGGCGCTTGCAGCAGCCCTCGGACTATACTCGTATGCCTGTTGGGACGAGTTCAACGAAGAAACTGTCCTAGTTGACGCTGTTAACTTGGGTGTCACGTGCCGCGTGTATCCGGCTAACGTGTGTGGCGCCAAGCTGGCTGGCCTAGCGAGGATTGCTGAGATCATAGGAGCCCGCGGTATCCGTGTAAGAGTGTGGTCAGAGGCGCCTATGGGAGCAGGCCTTGGTAGCAGCGCGTCAGTATCAACTGTCTTTGCTGCTGCGCTTCTAGATGCCGTAGAGGGCACCGTGGAGGAAGAACGCGTCGCGGAGCTAGCATTCGAGGCCGAGGTGGTACATCACGGCAAACCTAGCGGTATCGACAACACCGTCGCGTTACACGGAGGCTTCATACTATACCACTCGAGGCTAATCTACGAGCGCATAACGCCAGGCACAAGATTCACACTGATACTTGCCGATACTGGCGTGGAGAGGAGCACAAGGAAGGCGGTAGAGTTTGTACTATCTAGATACTCTAGGTTACGGGGAGCTGCTAGCCTGGTCTACCTGGCCGCATGGAAGCTTGTAGAGGAGGCGGCCAACGCTGTACACGTTGGCGATGCTAGGCGACTCGGAGAGATAATGGATGTTGCGCATGGCCTGTTGTACGCAATGGGCGTCTCTACCCCCGAGATTGAGCGCCTCGTCTGGGCAGCTAGGCGAGCTGGCGCTTTCGGAGCAAAGTTGACCGGCGCTGGCATGGGTGGCGTTGTGATAGCTCTAGTGGATGAGAGTGTAGCGGAGAAGGTGGCAGAAGCGCTTCAAGACTCCGGTGCTAAGTGGGTTCGAACAGCTAAGCTGGGCGTTGAGGGGCTAACACGAGTAGAGCATGTTAAAACCTGGGAGAGCAAGAGTTTGGATGAGGGGCTAAAGAGTGAACAGCTTCGAGGCTAACTACGCAGTTATGGCGTTGCTGGCGCTTCTGGGGTTCTTCGGGACACTAGCTGCATACTTTATCGCGAGGATAATAACTTGGGGGCCTAGCCATCCTTTCAAGAGAGCACGTTACGAGGCGGGTAACCCTCCCCGCAGAAGAGCACGTGTCTCTACAATACCCCAATACTACGGCTACATTATCATCTTCATTGTACTTGATCCGCTCTTCGCGCTGCTGTTCCTAACACCGCCAAGCTCTGCTCTAAACCCACTACGCACACTCATGTGGGTAGCACTCGTCTCCGTCATACTCATACCGCCGCTACTCTACGCGCTCCACTACGCCGAGAGAATCGAGTATTGGGTTTGGGATAGGCGCGGCATGGAGGCACTTAGAAGAGCCCATGAGAGGCGTCGCTTAGCCCTCATCGAGCGCTCCAAGAGGCAAAGCTAATAATGCTTGTCTTTTGACCTTCTTCTTTGGAAGACTCAGCCCTCCTCGGCTGCGGGGGTGCCCGAGCCAGGTCAAGGGGGCGGGCTCAAGACCCGCTGGCGTAGGCCGGCGTGGGTTCAAATCCCACCCCCCGCACCACTCGCTTCTCTCACACCACGTATCCTACGCGAGGCAGAGAGCCTCTAATACTCCTCCTGGCGCCAGACCACCCCTCGGGGCTCCTAGCTTTGCCAGTCAAGGGCAGAATCATCAGGATTGCTGGTCCACTGGTAGTAGCTGAGGGCATGAGCGGCGCCAAGATGTACGAGATGGTTGAGGTTGGCGAGGAGAGACTCGTAGGCGAGATCACCAAGATTAGTGGCGATAAGGCCTTCATCCAGGTGTACGAGTCGACTACCGGACTAAGGCCTGGTGAGCCTGTTTACGGTACGGGCGAGCCTCTTAGCGTCGAGCTTGGACCTGGACTCCTCGGCCAGATCTTTGACGGTATTCAGAGACCTCTGGGCAAGATAAAGGATCTCACCGGCAGCATCTTCGTGAAGCGCGGTGTTAAGGTACCAGCCCTTGACAGGCACAAGAAGTGGCACTTCAAGCCCAACACTGAACTAAAGCCTGGCGACAAGGTACACGCTGGTGACGTGCTAGGCACAGTACAAGAGACTCCTCTAATCGAGCATCGCATTATGGTGCCACCGGACATTCCGAGCGCTACTCTAGAATGGCTTGCGCCAGAGGGCGACTATACCGTAGAGGATACGATTGCTGTAGTTACTGTCCCGGGTCGCGGCAAAGTAGAACTAAAGATGATGCATAGGTGGCCAGTGAGGAGAGCACGCCCGGTAAAGGAGAAGCTCGAGCCCATTGAGCCTCTACTAACCGGCATTAGAGTCATTGACACGTTGTTCCCCTTGGCTAAGGGCGGAGCTGCTGCAATCCCCGGTCCCTTCGGCAGCGGTAAGACCGTCACACTCCACAGCCTAGCTAAGTGGAGCGCCGCCAAGGTCGTCATCTACATCGGCTGTGGCGAGCGCGGCAACGAGATGACCGATGCGCTACGCCGCTTCCCGAAGTACAAGGATCCGTGGACCGGACGCCCACTACTAGAGAGGACCATCCTCGTCGCCAATACTAGCAACATGCCGGTGGCCGCAAGAGAGGCTAGCATCTACACCGGCATGACAATGGCCGAGTACTACCGCGACATGGGATACGACGTACTGCTAATCGCCGACTCTACGAGCAGATGGGCCGAGGCACTTCGCGAGATAGCAGGCCGTCTCGAGGAGATGCCAGCCGAGGAGGGCTATCCAAGCTACCTAGCCTCCAGGCTAGCAGAGTTCTACGAGCGCGCTGGCCGTGCCGTCCTTCTCGGCAGGCCGAACAGAGTTGGCAGCGTTAGTATCGCTGCTGCGGTATCGCCACCGGGTGGCGACTTCACCGAGCCGGTAACAAGCCACACCAGGAGGTTCGTGAGAGTCTTCTGGGCGCTTGACGTCGCACTCGCGAGCGCCAGGCACTACCCAGCCATCAACTGGATAATCAGCTACTCCGCCTACGTCGACCTAGTAGCCAAGTGGTGGCACGAGAATATCGACCCCAGGTGGAAGGAGTACCGCGACGAGATGTACAGCATCCTACTACGCGAGGACGAGCTTAAGGAGATTGTAAGGCTTGTAGGTACCGAGGGTCTAAGTGAGAGGGACAAGCTGATACTAGAGACCGCGAGGCTCATCAGAGAGGGCTTCCTAAAGCAGAACGCGTTCGACCCAATTGACGCCTTCTCGACGCCACAGAAGCAATTCAAGCTAATGAGAGCAATAATTGACTTCCACCGCAGCGCAATGAGGCTAGTAGAGCACGGTATCCCAGTCAAAGCAATCAGAGAGAAGCTTAGCGACAAGCTAACTAAGCTAATGAGAGCGAAGTTCGAGATACCAAACGACGAGATAGACAAGATAGACAAGATACGCGAGGAGATACTAGAGGCCCTAGACCGCCTCATGGAAGAGTACACTACAGCATAAACCACAACCTAGCACTTACTGATAGTTTTCTCTGCATAACTCAACGCCTCTTCTACCAGAGCCCTGTACGCACCCACGAAGCCCTCCGGCCTCAACACTTTCTCCAACTCATCCCTTGTCACCAACCTAGCCACGACTGGATTACGCAACAGCGCCTCTACCAGCGGCTCACCACGCTCATAAGCTTCTCTCGATACACTCATCACTAGCCTGTGAGCTTCATGCCTGGCCATACCCTTCGAGACTAGTAGAGCAACCACAGCTTCACTTAGCGCATGTCCACGCGTAAGCTCGAGGTTCCTCTTCATCGCATCCAGATTGAACCTCAATCTCTTCTCGAGCAGCTCTATGGTGTCAACAAGCATCTGGTCAATCGTTAGTAGCATATGAGGTATCCATACCCTCTCGGCACTACTATTTGTAAGGTCGCGCTCGTGCCATAGGGCTATGTTTTCTAGAGCAGGAACCACTAGTCCACGTGTTATACGAGATAGGCCACATATACGCTCTGAGACGACAGGGTTAGCCTTATGAGGCATTGCGCTGCTACCAACTCTGCCAAGCGGCGCTTCAACCCACTCGCCTATCTCCGGCCTTGACAGTTCCCTCACTTCAAGCGCAAATCTTTCCAGCACACCCGCTAGGCTTGCAAGCTGACAAGCTAACTCGGCTAGAGCTTCGCGTGGCGCAACTTGCGTTGTTATTACGTGAGGCTCTAGGCCTAGTTTTTCGGCTACCTTCTTGCGCAAGGCAAGTGCCTTCTCGACACCCCACAATAGCGTCCAGAAGGCCAGCGTACCGACACTCCCCCCTATCTTGGCTTTCACAACACGCTTCTCTACGTCACACAGAGCCTCGTAACGCCTAGCCAACTCGTACACGTAGTTGGCTAGCTTAAAGCCCAGTGTGACTGGCGAGGCATGCTGCCCATGCGTCCGCCCAACAACAGGAACGTCAACATACTCCTTGGCTAACTTTGAAAGTATCTTTATAATGTGCTTGACACGAGCCTTTACAATTCTAACCGCCTCGCGTATAATGATAGCCCACGCGGTGTCAACTACATCATAACTTGTTAATCCTAGATGTACGTACCTGGCTGCTTCACCACCCGCCTTCTCGCCCAACAGTTCTGCTAACGCAGCAATATCGTGGCCACGTTTCTTCTCAGCTTCAAGCCACTCTTTGACAGTTATGCTCTCGGCTGCGTCACGTACCTTCGCTGCAATCCCGCCGGGCGCCAATCCAAGCTCCTCCATAGCCTCGACAACAGCTACCTCCACACGCAGAAGATGCCTCATCCACGATTCTAGAGAGAGCAGGTCACGCATCTCCTTGGAGCCATATCTCCACTCGAATACGCACACAGGCAAAGCCTCTTGGCCCGAGATGCCAGGGGTGCCAGGACCAGTATGAGTCCTACACGGGGCTCGGTGGCGACCCCTACCATCTTCACAGCCAGGTGGGCTCAGCCGCGGCGGGACTGCCGCTCCTCACAACCCCGAAGGCGAATAGTAGTCCAGGTATCCGCATAAAACTAGGGTTCAACTTGACGCTAACCAGTGACGTGGAGAGAGCCGCACGGCTGATAGCGAAACGTGGCCATGTAGCCGTCCTCACGGGTGCGGGCATCAGCGCTGATAGTGGAATACCCACTTTCCGCGGCAAAGACGGCCTATGGAGGAGGTTTAGAGCAGAGGAACTTGCCACGCCAGAAGCCTTCCGGCGCAACCCTCGTCTAGTTTGGGAGTGGTATAGGTGGCGCATGGAGATTATAGCACGGGCGCAGCCCAATGAAGGACACTACGCTCTCGTCGAGCTGGAGAAGCTTGGACTAGTAGATTGCCTCATCACACAGAACGTTGATGGTTTACACCAGAGGGCCGGCTCGAAGAACGTCATAGAGCTACATGGCAACATATGGCGGGCAAGATGCACCAAATGCAGCTATACTATTGTGTGGGACGAGCCGCCACCCTTAGAGAGTCTGCCACCACGCTGCCCTCGCTGCAACAACTTGCTGCGTCCAGACGTGGTATGGTTCGGCGAACCAATACCGGAGGATGCATGGAACAACGCGCTAAAATGCGCGATGTCGGCACGAGTGATGCTCGTGATCGGCACCAGCGGCGTTGTATATCCCGCAGCCCTACTACCATATATCGCGCGTGAACGAGGAGCAGTTGTCATAGAGATTAATGTAGAGCGAAGTGCCTTGACCGACGATGTTACGGATATCTTCCTGAGAGGAAGAGCCTCAGAGGTATTACCACAACTCGTGAGGCACGTTAAAAACATGCTGAGTGCCAACTAGCCTGAACCTAAGGCTCGTCTACTCAACTGATACTGCCTTTCTCGAGCGCAGCGTTAAGATTACCCTTCTCGAGCTCCTTTATGATCGCGATGTACTCGTCATGGCTCTTTGGAGTCTTGAATACTATCTCACCCTTCATTATCTTCTCTTTCAACTCCTCCATTATCTTCCAAGCCTCTTGCGGTATCCACTTCTCACGCTGCTCCTTCACAATCTTCACTACCTCTTCAGGTGTCAAGTCTTTCAGTCTACCAGTCTCGTAGGCTAGCTGTGCGAACCACTTGACGCCTTCCAGATCCCATATGCCGACGCCTCCCTCTTTGAGACCAAGAGTATGGATTCCACCCTCCCAGTTACCCTCGACTACATTGCGTATAGCCGTGTATACTGCAACATCTACGCGCTTAGCACCACTGAGTATAATGTGGTATGGGTCGTACCATTCCTGGCTGGCATCCTGGCCTATGGCGAATGCTATTCCATAGCCTTTCTCGTTCCACTCTCTTACAGCGTCAAACATGCCGACGTGTGTGAGGCCCGCGAGACCGTAGAGCACCTTAGCACCTTTCTGGAGCAGGTCCCAGGCTGCGCGATAGCCCTTCTGAGTATCGGTGAAGGTGCCTGTATACGTCCATAGCAACTCAACTTTCTTGCCAGTCTTCAGCTCGTAGTACTTTGCGCCGAATAAGTAGCCTATGTGGAACTTCCAGAGCGGCGGTATATCCATACCGGCAACCGCGCCGATCTTTATTGGCCCCGTCTCACCCTCCACCTGCATAATCTTGTCCGCAATGCCAGCAGCTAGAACGCCTATCAACGCTGCACATTCCTGCTCACGGAATAGTATGTCGATCTCGTTTTCTCTAACCACACCGGTAGTCGCGTCGATAAGCGCATACTTCTGCTGCGGGAACTTGTCAGCCGTCTTGTTCAACGGGTCGGTCCAGAGGAAGCCCACCAGGATTATCACATCATACTCTCCGGTTTTGCTCAGCCTCTCCAGCAGAGGCTGCATGTCAGCCTGGCTTCTAGGCGTCGAGTACTTCACCTCTACTCCTAACTCTCTAGCCGCTCTCTCAGCACCAAGCCAAGCCATGTCATTGAAGCTTAGATCACCACGTCCACCAACATCGAACAAGACTAGTACTTTGGCCTTTGGTTTCGGTTTTGTTTCTACACCCGTGCTTGGCGTGGTACTTGTTTCGCCGGGTGTGATTGGTGAGGGTTTCTCACTAGGCTTTGCAAGAAGTACCGCTGTGGCTAGTGCAGCCGCCACTATCACAATAACAAGTGCGATGAGTAGGTTACGGTTCACTATGCTCCACCCGGGTTAATGCCATGTATCTAGATTATAAAACGGTTGTAGTGTCGGATTCAACGTGGGAAGTCAAGGTCTAAGGCTTCTAAGGTTCGTCTACACAACGTTTTGCCCCGGGAGAAAGCCCTGAGAAAGAGCGCCACTTACGCTGTTGAAATGCTAGGCATTGTGAAGGTATACCCGGATGGCACTGTAGCACTGAGAGGCGTCGATTTCCGTGCCCGCCCAGGCGAGATTCATGCGCTTCTAGGCGAGAATGGTGCCGGCAAAACAACGCTCATGAGGATATTGTACGGCGAGATTCGCCCCACGCGTGGAGAGATACGTGTGTTTGGAGAGAAAGTGTCGTTCAGAAGCCCTCGAGATGCGCTTAAACGCGGTATCGCAATGGTGTATCAGCATTTCTCACTGGTGCCCACTTTCACAGCATTCGAGAACATATACATGGCTGTAGGCAGCATATCGAGGGTATCGCGGAGAGAGTTGAGAATCGAGGTAGAAGAGCTGATGAGAGAACTTGGTTTGAAAGTACCCCTAGACGAAGTTGTCGAGAAGCTACCCGTCGGCATTCAACAGAGAGTAGAGCTGCTCAAGGCTCTTGCGCTTAAGGCTAAGATATTGATACTTGACGAGCCTACCTCGGTATTGTCGCCTGCGGAGGCTGAGGGTCTGTTCAGGTTACTTAAGAGGCTCCGGGATGAGGGCCACACTGTGATATACATCACACACAAGTTGAGAGAGGTACACGAATTAGCAGACACAGTGACTGTAATGAGGCGCGGCAAGGTAGTAGCCTCATCCCTTGATGCGAGAAGTGTTGACGAAGCTACACTGGCGAGACTTATGGTTGGCGAGGAGATAGTCACCCAAGCCTACCCGCTATCTCGTCGTGTTGGCCCTCCGGTGCTTGTTATACGCGACTTATGGGTTCGTGGCGATCGCGGCGAGTGGCGAGTACGTGGCGTTAGCCTCGAGGTTAGAAGGGGAGAGATACTCGGCATAGCTGGTGTACAGGGAAGCGGACAGAATGAACTTGCGGAAGCTATAGTTGGCCTACGTAAACCGGAGAAGGGTACGATTCTCCTGGATGGCGTCGATATAACACGACTTAGTGTTGAGGACCGTTACCGCTTGGGTATAGCGTACATCATTGACTCTAGGAGCGTAGGCCTCGTACAGGATATGAGCGTGGTTGATAATTCGATACTCACGTGGCTATGGAGGTTTGTCCGCCGCGGGATGATAGACTATAGTGAGGCCGCATCACATGCAAAAAGGATCGTTGAGAAGTATAACGTTGTCACACCCAGCCTGTGGTCACGGGTGCGCTACTTGAGCGGGGGCAATCAACAGAAGTTGCTTGTAGGCCGCGAGGCGGAAAAGCAACCAAAACTACTCATTGCAGCCGAACCTACTCATGGTCTAGATGTGCGTGCCGCTAGGTTTGTACGCGAAACGCTAGTAAAGTTACGCGATGAGGGTATTGCGGTACTCCTAATATCCTCTGATCTGGATGAGGTGCTCTCGGTCAGTGACCGGATAGCCGTGATGCATGAGGGTCGTATAATTGCTGTCGAGCCCCGGAACGAGATGAGTAGAGAGAAGATCGGCTTGCTTATGGGTGGTGCAGCTTGAGAGGCAGAGAACTACTCGAGCCAGTGTTAGAGACTATGTTGGCTCTTGTTGCGGGTATGCTAGCCGGTTCACTAATCCTGATAATGTTTGGCTATAACCCGCTTGACTACTACGCAGTGGTATTTAGCGAAGGCTACATCGACCTGCTCTATCTCCTTGAGCGTGCAACGCCTCTCATTGCCACCGCACTCGCCTTCGCGATCCCACTCTATGCAGGGCTCTTCAACATAGGCGGCGAGGGCCAGATGTATCTAGGCGCGCTCACAGCACTCGTTGTCAGCATCGCGACACACTCGTGGGTTGCTAGCCTGGCTGCGGGCATCATAGCAGGTCTCTTTGTCGGTGGTTTGATAGGCTTGCTTCGAGTCTATCGAGGTGTAAACGAGGTTGTATCCTCCATAATGTTCAACTGGATACTATATTGGGCTATGCTGTTCCTCGTAACTGGTTATCTCGCGGATCCTCATATACCGCACCAGACCATACCTGTACCCAGCGACGCACAACTGAAGCCCATAGGCGACGCACTACCCTCGGTCTTTATCCTCGCCACTCTCTCGACAATAGTCGCTTACCTCCTGATATACAAGACTAGCCTGGGGTATCAAATGCGCGTTGTAGGCTATTCTACGCGCACCGCACTCTATGCAGGCATAAAGCCTGGACGCATTCTCGTACTAGCATTGCTCCTCGGCGGCGCATATGGAGGGTTAGCGGGTGCACTACAAGTCTTGGGTGTGACGCCCAGCATAGACTCTACATTATCGGCGCTAGAGGGCCTTGGTTTCGAGGGTATCGGCGTAGCTCTTCTGGCTAGGCTCAACCCACTTGCCATTATACCAGCAGCCATCTTCCTCTCCGGCTTGATAATAGGCGGTCAATTTGCCGAGGCGAACCTAGGCACACCACCTCAACTAACAGACGCGATAATAGGCGTCATTATTGTTGCACTAGCTCTACCGTACGCCTACAGAGTGATTGTGAATAAGCTGCGCGCTACCCGGCTTACACGCGAGGCGCCCCAAGTTGCTAGAGGCGTGGCTAGTCGCGGCACTAGCGATAGGGGCGCTTAACTTCATGACGCCAGTACTTCTAGCCACCATTGGCGAGATTATAACCGAGAAGTCTGGAGTAGTAAACATCGGGATTGAGGGAGTAATCAATCTCACAGCTTTCATAGCTACTGTGGTCGCCTTCTACACGGGAGACCCCTGGGTCGCCCTCACAACAGCTATGATAGCCGGGTTGGGTGCCGGCCTGGCACATGGAGTGATAGCCGCCTATCTGAGAGGAGACCAGATCGTCGCCGGTATAGGATTTAACATGATAGCTTATGGTGTCACGGTCCTCGGGCTAGTAGCCCTATGGGGTCAGTATGGGTCCTCACCATCAATACCAACCCTACCATCCATAAGCATTGGACGAGGCCTACCATTATCCCCACTAGCCATAATAGCAGTAATCATTGCAGTATCCACATGGTACTTCTTGACAAAGACCGACACGGGCCTAAGGCTGCAAGCCTGTGGCGAAGAACCACGAGCAGCTGAAGCCATGGGCGTCAATGTCCTCCTTGTCCGCACCCTCGCAACGGGCCTGGGGGGCCTGCTAGCCGGGCTAGGCGGCGGCTATCTCGCACTGACACTAGGATCGTTCACACGCGGCATCGCAGCCGGAAGAGGCTTCATAGCACTAGCTAACGTCGCCTTCAGCGGCTGGAACCCACTGATAGCCATACTGGGCGCCTATGTATTCGGGTTCCTCGAGGCTGTCGCTATTACGTTACAGAGCATCCCAGCACTACAGGAGTACAGCTATCTCGTCAATACACTACCCTACTTGGGCACACTGCTAGTGATAGCAGGGTTTAGATGGAGGGCTAGAATGCCACGCGCGTTAGCAAAACCGTACATCAAGGAGTAGAGTCGCACACGCAGCCTTAGGAGCGCCTTAACCACTTATCGAGTGTCGAGCCGCTATCCCTCTTCTTCAATACCCTCTCCACAAACCTATCCCTAACCGGCTCGTAAACCTCCTTGTAGAACCTCTGGGGATCCATCAGCACACTCTTTGGGAACTTCTTTACATACTCAAGAGCCGCTCTCCACGCCTCCTCAAAGTTAATACCAGCCTCTTCGAACTTCCTTGTAACCTGTCGATCGAAATCCTCGGGACGTTGCTCAACCCCACCCATCATGAACCATCCATCAGGGCCCACCTGCACCTTCTCGCCTGCAACAATCTTCCATTCCCCTTCGCCACCGCCCCTCCTATAGTAGCGTTTGGAGGAAGACGACTCGCTAGCACTACTGGCAACGTGTATCCTGGCGCGCCTCGCAGGCCCATAGTACTTGGCCCATGCGTAGAAGATTGCGCGGTTTAGACCGAAGCTCTTCGCCTTATCCATGTCGCCGTAGAGCAGGTAGTAACGAGCAGCCTGCAACAAAGCCATAACAGGAAACCTGCCGGGTTCGCGAGGCTCACTAGGCCTCAACGCTTGTTGTACTAGGCCGGCGTTATACCCGAAGCCTAGCTTGGAGGCTCTTGCTTCCATTAGCGTTCTCTTCTTCACCTTGCCTATTCTTTTCAATGCCTCCTCTGCTAGGCTGGTTGCCTCGCCTCTCTCATAGACCCTCCAAGCGCTAGGATCGTGTTGATAGCTATCCGGCCTTGACCAGTCGGGTGTAAATTCGTCGAGAGCATCTGGTTTTAACGTTACAGCTACACTATCTAAGCGTCGGTGCAGGCTTAGGGGCGCTGTGAACACCCTCTTTGGCGCCACGAGGTTCTCTATCTTTATCATGCCTTTGCTTTTGACGACTACCTCCCATAGCTTGGGCTCAAGCGATTCGAGAACATACTCTGCAACGGCAAATGCAACATCTATGGGATGCGCGCCAAGATGTTCGTAGTCGAAAGCTCCCTCGTGTATCCTCAGGTGCATCCCTGCGCCGCTCCAGAGCAGGTAAACGCTACGCTTGACGCCACGCTCTTCTAGCCACTCGCTAATCAAGCGCGCCGCCTCAACGACATACTTCCAGGCATCAGCAACTCTGGACTCATCAACGATATCAATGTCTATGAATACCGTTGCAGCTTTTACATTACCATCGTACCCCTCTTCAACGTCACTAGGCGTTTCCAGCCTTTTGAACAGCTCTATGGTGCCATAGAAAGTCCTAGGCTTGATGGCTTGGAACACGCTAAGAACCCTAACAACGTCTCCTGGCTTACAAATGCTCAACGGCCTTCTTTCGAGCCACCTCGCCCATCTCTTCCCTTCACCCTCAACTGCAGCCCATCTACCACAAAGGAATGCAGCTACCTCCTCAGCTACATCACCACGTTTATAGTACTCAACTGGATTCACTGGCAAGAGGCGGAACCCCCACACTATCTTTTCACGGTGTAGTAGGGAAACCGTATTTTGGGCAAATGAGGACAAAAGGCCAAACAGCGATGCGAGATATAGCTAGACGCGCTAAGGTCGTGTTTATACTCGTCTACCTACTTCTCTTGTACTACCTGCTTTACAAGCTGCTACCCACGGCTCTCCAGCCGCCACCTAACCCGCTAGCAGCCTTAGCATCGCTAGTAGTGTTTCTAACTGCCGAGGTTATCAGGAGCGCACGTCTAGCCCTGCTGTATTGGGGGCGTTTAGACCACAACGTCTTCTGGAAGGCTCTTCGAGCGAGGCTGGCTGGCAACGTCGTGGCAATCGTCACTCCCAGCGTTGCTGGCGGCGAAGTGGTACGCGGCCTCGTACTCCACGGCGAGCTGAGCTGGGGCGCCGCGAGGGCTATAGGAATAGCCTCCATTGACGGAGGGCTGGACATGGTTATTGACTACGCACTTGCATTGGTCGCACTGTTGCTAGGCGCTGCCCCTGCCGCGCCACTCCCCGAGCTACTCTCGCTGCCACCGGCGCTTCTATGGATACTAGTTCTTGTTCTAATCACGACTAGGCACGCACACCGTATGCTAGAGGCTCTAGCCGGTAGACTGAAGGAGGGGAGGCTTGGCAGGATAAGTGGATTAGTTAACGAGGTTTCGGGTATCCACGTACCACCCTATCGCCTTGCAGCATCCCTCCTGTTATCCATCGCTGCTTGGCTTCTCCAGACACTCAGCTACGCTCTATACTCGGGCATAGAACTGGACAAGAGCTTGGGCTGCGTTACAGAGCTTTACCTGATGGGCGTCATACCTTCTCCTGGTGGTATTGGGCCCGGAGAACTGCTACTGGCTAACTCGTGCCCCGGAATAGCGTCTTGGAGAGCTGCAGCCCTACTGGTGTCCACCGTACCTGGTATACCCTTGGTTCTAAAAAAGTAGGGGTTAGATCATGCCTTCGCGTGCAAGCATCTCAGCAATCAGTATAGCATTACCAGCTGCTCCTCTTATCAGGTTATGACCAAGGACAAGATATGCTAGTAGTCTATCTTCGACCATCCTGGCTCGTCCCGTAACCGAGCTCATCCCGCCGCCTTCCATTCTGTCAAGCCTAGGTTGCGGCCTGTCAACCTCCCTCCTATACACTACGGGCTTCTCCGGTGCCATGAACGGTTTCTCGCTGCCCCAGGGCCTCCACGACTCCCAGGCTTGCACAACATCCTCCACACTTGCAGGTTTTGATAGGTATGCGTACACGCTCTCGAGGTGACCGTGTAACACTGGAACACGTGTAGTCGTAGCGTGGATAGTGAACCTCGCCCATTCTACACGGTCTCCGCGATAAACGCCTAGTATCTTGCGTGGCTCATTGGCTAGCTTCTCCTCCTCCTTAGCGATGAACGGTACTATGTTATCAAGTATCGCCATGGATGGGACCCCGTTGTACCCTGCACCACTCACTGCTTGCATGGTAGTCACTAGCACCTTCTCTAGCCCAAAGTTGTCTAGGAGGGGCTTGAGGCTCAATACTAGTATAGCTGAGGAGCAATTCGGGTTCTTGTATATCGCGCCGCTCCACCCTCGTCTCTGCCTCTGGATCTTCACGAGACCCACATGATCCCAGTTAATCTCAGGAACGAGGAGAGGCACATCCTCCTCAAGCCTCATTGGGCTAGCGTTAGATACCACCGTGAATCCTCTTCTAGCAAGTCCAGCCTCAATCTCACCGGCAACACTACTAGGCAGAGCTGAGAACACGACATCTACCTCACTCTTGGGCACGTTATCCACGCCAACCTTCTCTACCTTGATGCCGCAAAGGCTCTCGGGAGGGCTACCACCAAGGACCCAGTTGACGGCCTCACAGTAACTACGTCCTGCACTTCTCTCCGAAGCCGCCACGTAAACTATCTCAAACATTGGGTGCTCATCAAGCAGCTTTACAAACATCTGACCCACGAGGCCAGTAGCGCCTAGCACTGCAGCCCTCAACTTATCCGGCATTATCAGGTCCCACGTCTACACACCCACTACCACCAGTTAAGGAGAGAAACGCGGCCACGTGCACCACTCAGAACTCCATTGACGATAGACGAGTGTCTGTAGTATATACGGGACCTGTGCACAGGATGATACCCCCTACCATCCTGTTCAGGCGAGACACGGGTTCACCACTTGCTTCACGGTAACACCATCCGGTGTTCCCCACGGGTAGCCACATGGATACTACCATCACGCCGGGGAGGCCTAGGGGACGCAAAGTCATAATCCTCCTTGACCATCTCCTGGCTAGTGGAGAGAAGGGTGCGACCGCCGCCGAACTAGCACACGTCGCCGGCATCGCATCCAAACAGGTCTATCCACTACTACGATGGTGGATCGAGAAGCGTGTAGTTATCGTGGAGAAGGTTGGATGGCTAAACATCTACAAGCTCAACACGAGAATAAAGAGGGCCCTCGAGAAGCTACTACGTATAATACTCCGATCCCGTGAGGCACGCGTAGCATCTCTAGCTCAGAGACTTGCTGAGCACAAACTACTCCGCCGATTATCACCTGTCGAGAAGGAGATACTCGCCCTACTAGCCGAGAGGATACTATCTGGTTCACCTTACCTGAGAATCCACGCAGAAAACCCCAGACAAGCCCTCGACATACTCAAAGTAAAGCTTGAGTCGCGTTTCCGCGCCCTCGGTTTAAACCCTAACGAGATATCAGCACTGCTCCTAGAAACAGATGAGGCGCTTAACGAGCTAAACGAGGCAGGTCTAGTCTACATGGCTTGGGATACACGTAACCACACACTTATTCTCAGGCTTGACAAATCCCTCGAGGAAGAGCTGCACCAGCTTCTCTAGCTTAGCTCCCTCCTACAACTACAACTACTACTATCGTGTTCTGCGCACCTGCGCGTATGCGATACATTACCGCAGCATCAGCTCCCACTCTCCCGTACCTTCACCCCACACATCTCGACATTTTATCCGAAAGAGTCTCAAACCGTCTCATTATGACTATGAGAGGTAGGGATATAGGGGTGTTACAAATCGTTCCACTTGAAGTGCTGGTTCTCTTGCATCTCTTGCATCTTTTGGACAAGATCAACATACGCATCTTGTTATATTCTATACTTACAGGCTAGAGTCAGACCTGAGAAAGGCTAGTAAAATGGAGAGAAGGACGAGATGTCTCAAGTATTTTGAGTAACTTGTCACAATGTGTCAAGCCAGGATGATCGGAAGAAGTGTGCGTGGTGCACGCGTGTTTGTGCTGACAAGCGCCTAGAGGATGGGTGGGCGCCCCTGGCGCTGGGCTGGCTGAAGATGTGTAGTAGTAAATGGTGCTCAGCGGGGGGTCTGGTGTCCGCCGGTCATCGTCCCCCGGTTTCGGGGGCCTCTGGCGGTGGGCGGGCGTGTATTGCAGGCACAGTTCAAGGGTTGATATGTGATTAGATGCAGTAACCGGCTGTCCAAGGCGGGCTTTTGGGTAGAAAAGACAGGGTTAACTATCATGTACTTCCTGCTGATTATGATTGGGTCGAACGGAGGTTGGCCAGCATGCACCGACTGTATAATTTCTCGTTGCAAGTGATCGTAGCACTTGTCGTGCTTACTATTGCTGTGCCTATCGTTGCTGCTGGAGAGAGTGTAGTGTTGAAAGCATGGCTAGGTGTTGGAGGCGTAGAGGGCGACGCCAGGCTAGTATGGCTACCCTGTAACGGCTCATTAACGCCATTCTACCATATCGTGTATGTCGTGCCGCCCGGGTACGATGTTGCTAGCGTGAAACCCGTCGTAGTATGGAGGCAGGGTGTAGATCTGCCTGTTCTACCTCCAGCGGCTATAATAGAGAGAGTATATCCTAAAGCTGATACGAGCTTTGCAAGCCACTCCTACTCTTGCAAAGCTATTGAGGTGCAGCATGGTGTATGGCGGGGTGCAGAGATAGTAACTGTGTTAGTTGCGCTGTACTCGAGTAGAGGGCTAGCCGCAAGCGTGAGCGCGTACATAGATATAGTCAGGCATCCTGGCGAGAAGAGCTTCCTGTACCCCCTGGACGCCAAGCTGTTATACTCGATAGCGACGAAACCGCCGATATCCTCTCTCGGGAGTATCAAAACGCCATACAATATTGGAATAATCGTGGTCACGCGTAGCATGTTTCTACCTGTTGTCGAAGAATGGGCGGAAATCAAGGAGAGACAAGGCTACCGTGTAGAGATAGTTACACTGGAAGATTTGTGCAAGAGGATGGCTGCGGGTATCGATCTGCGTGAACAGCTAAGAGATTACATTCGCAGGTTGTACGAGGAGAGTAATGGTGTCTATCGCTACCTAGTCATAGTTGGCGACGCTAGCGGAAACTTCTGGAGCTCGAGCATAACATCGTGCGACGTGTTGAGCCCCTGGGAAGTGCCAACACAGTACTTCTATAACCCGGCATCAGCGGACGACGTTAGGACTAGTCACAGTGGATACTTCGTCCCGTCTGACATATACTATGTCACCTTTGACGGCAACTGGGATGCGGATGGAGACGGGATACTTGGCGAGTACCCGGACGATGTAGCAGCATACGATCCGTACCCTGAGATGATCGTTGCCAGGATACCCGTGAGGAGTCTTGCAGAGGCTAGACAAGCTCTATTAGCCATGGAGGATGTTTACCCAACTACAAACTCGATACTCCTAGCTGGCTCCATACTCTACTATCGCGGCGAGGAGCCCTATCCAGAGCTAGCTGCGCAAGGAGACACTATGCTAGAAGGCCTCTATTCTTCAACGCTAGAGCCGCTAGGGTGGATAAGGGCAGAGAGGCTCTACGAGCACTATCCGGTAGAAAAGGTTATAGTATCACCGGTTGACCTTAACGGTAACCTAACCCACGACACTATGAGACTCGCTTTACAAAGCGAGACCCGGATGGTGACAATCTTCGCGCATGGAAGTAAGAGTTGTGTATGGAGGAAGGTATGGGTGAGTGATACAAATGGAAATGGAGAGCCCGACCCGGATGAGATAACATTCAAGCCTTTCCTCTGCGCCGAGGATGCGCCACTAGTCAAGCCGCAGTTGCTCTATGCTACTGCAGCCTGCCTTACAGCCTATTTTGATGACCCCACATTGCTATCTCTAGGCGAAGCTCTCGCTGTACAGGGTTCGCAGTATGTGGGTTGGAGCAGGATAACGTTCGGGCCTCTGCTTCCTCCAGATGCGCAAATGGATCCTAACAAATGGTGTTGCAGCGACCGTCTCGTCTACTACCTATACCTGCATCTCGTAGCGCGCGACTCTGTAAGTCGTATTGGTGATGCGTTGTTACACGCGCTTGTAGAGTATGTTAGTACTGAGCCGTTGGATGCGCAGGGTTTTGACGGCAACGTGTCGAGGCGTGTGTTCTTCGCCCTAATGTATATGGGTGATCCGACTCGCCTTGCGTACTCGACACCGACGCTCTTCAACCCCAGCCTAAGTATCATCCCGACAACACCATACTCCACGGTTAACGTTGTGTTAAAGCTGCTCACTAAGCGTGGCGAGGTAGTGGAAAACGCACCAGTAACTGTTTACAAGCTACTCGAGCCGCCTTATGGCATAAGCCTACCTCTAGGCCAGAAGTACACTCTACAAGATGGCACGGTAACGTTCAGTCTCAATGTTGGTGTTGAGCCGGAAAGCTACATCGTATACTACCCTGGTAGCACAGTACCCCCAAACCCGCTTGAACCAACAGCAGCGATAATCACGCTCAACACGAGCCTAGCCCCTTGGGTGGTAGCGACTCCATCTACACTAGCGCCAGGACAATGGGTGACAATCGTAGCATGTAACTTCCCCCGACTCTCACAGCTAGAGGTCTACGCCGAGGGAGTTCTAGTCACGAAGGTCTACACCAACTCGAGCGGATGTGCTGCACAGCGTATTGCTCTCCCATACACGCTGCCCCCAGGGAGGATCGCACTCACTGTGGTGTACCCGCGCGATTCCAGTATCCGAGCATCAACAAGCATAGTCATCGTGTCAAACTTGTTGATGGATATGCATGATAAGCTAGAGCGAATAGAAGCTAGGCTGGCCACTGTAACAGACTACCTGAGGAGTCTACACGAGAAGCTACAAGCTATCTATGAGAGTCTCACGGCATTACAAGACGAGCTTAGCAAGCTAGAGCAAGCTAACCGTGTGGTGCTGAACGAGCTAAACATAACGGCTACAACCCTAATACACGAGCTCGACATGCTCGCATTACATGTCAACACGGTCAAGGAGTTAGTGGTGAGCATGGCTAGTGACGTAAAAGAATCGAAAACAGTGTTGTACAAGGTTGTTGAGAATCTGGATGGCTTAAGCGAAAAAATGGCTAAGATACGCGAGAAGGCAGTAAAACTCGAGGAACTACTCAACAACCACTCTAGTAGGTTGGCAGAATATATAGAAGAAACTCGTTCACAGCTACTCCAGGCGATCAGCGAGGCACGTAATGCACTAGGGGAGGCTATCCAACAGCTAGACAGCTTGACTAGAGACCTTGCTACAAACATATCACGCATAGATGCCAGGCTAGGCAGCGTTGACGCGAAGCTCGCGAGGCTCGAAGAGAACATAACAGCCATTCACGGTAAAATTGTCGAACTCCAGGGACGCATTGCATCGGTATCATCGAGGCTGGGGAAAGTGAATGTCGTGTTAACCACTCTGCTAGGCAACATGACAAGGCACCTCCTTAGACTCGAGAACGAACTTGACAAGAGCACGTCGGACATCATGAGTGCAGTGATGGAGTTAAAGAGTATAGTGGATGGCAGGTTGAGAGTGATAAACGTCACGCTAGATGATATAAAGAGTAGGGTCAGTAATGTCGAGCAGGTAAGTCATAGACTCACGGCGCTAGTAGTGGCAGGCTTAGTAGCGGCTGGCATTGCAGCCGGCGCAGCGCTGCTGAGGAGAGGAGGGTCATAGCCCCCGGTCGGCGGCGCCTGACTCCCCATCAATATCGGGCTACCCGCGTTTTCCTCACACCGGGGCTCCCTACAGAGTTGTCACGAGACTCCCTATCTCCTCGGCTATATCTACAACCATGCGTGTCGCTTGACGTAGTACATTTCGAGTCTCGTCGTCACTGTAGCCACATGCTCTATACGCGTGTTCAACTACCTTGCTTTCTAGTTTTCCCGCCCTAGCCCTAAACGCTGGATGTGGCAGCTCAGGAAGCTCGGGTAGCGGCGGGAATGTAACGACAACCTTACTCCTAATGCCACCGCTGCTTAGAAGCTCCCCTATAGGTGACGTGTCTAGCTCATGTAAGGTGTAGACCCTCTTGTTCTCGCGGTGCACGACCAGCACGGGCTCATCTCTAGAGTATACAGGATACACCGTGTACGTGACTATTATCAATGGAGTGTTTTCAAGCGCCTCGAAGTATGGTTGTAGCATCCTCTTTATCGCTGGAAGCGATACTCTACGAGAGCGCCTTGTCATCCTCGATACTATTATGTTGGCCTTTTTGCCGCTAAGGTAGAGGCTCGGGGGGTGTTTCCTCGCTGTAAGTACTCTAGAGTATATGCGGAGTGCTGGACACGCCCAACGGCCATCCTCTAGCTTCTTCAGCCCCTCATAGATGCTAGACTCGTTGAAAGCTAGGAGTTCCGTCACAAGCTCTATTGACGGGTCTGTCAAAAGCCTGGCGCACTGCTCCAGTCTCTCCGGTCTATTCTCTTCGAGCTCGCTGTAGTTCACTAATGTGTCAACTATGCACTCGAGGAGCCTCCTCTCAAATCCCTCAACGCCTTCGAAACTCCTCTCGTAGAGTTGGAGGGCGGCGAGCATTAGAGTAGAGAGGAGGCGTGAGGCACCGGCTTCGTAAGCCAGCACGACATCGTGAAGGTACACCTCGCTATACATGTACATTCTGCCTAGGAGCATGTTCTCTACGACCGATACACCCTTGTCGATCACCCCTACGTCGCTGTGGGCACCTCCAGGCAGCTCAGTCGGCGGCTCCCATGCAAGCACTAGTACGCTTATGAGGCGGTCCAAGTCGTACAGGCCATAGCTGACTCCAGCGCTTCTACTATCACGTAGTAGATAATCACCTCTGTCAACATCCACTGTGCCGCTGAGGAGACGGGCAGGTATCCACAGTGCCTCGTCCTTCACTTCCTTGCTATCGCCGTACGAGTACTCTAAAATGGATGTCACAAGATCGAGTACGGTATGGGCGTGCAAGCCGCATAGTGTATCTTGCTTTGCGAGTAGCAGGTTGACTAGCATAGTTGTTAGCTGTTCGTGCCCAGTAACTGGTATTGAGAGGCTCTCGGGGCCGTGTGCGCTTGAAACCACCTCATAGTCTTGTAGGGCTGTTTCGAAGACGTGGCTCCAAGCCAGATGGCCGAGGTCGTGTAGTAGCGCGGCTATCCCAGCAGCGCAGCGATACTCGCGGCTTTCGACGAGACGCTTTGCTAGCTGTGCGGCCTCGCTACCTTCTCCGTATATTCTCAGCGTGTTACGTACTATCGCATCAAGGGCTGTAAGCATGAGGTGTGCTACTCCGAGGCTATGCTCGAATCTGGTATGCTGTAAGCCGGGATACACATAGTGTGATAAGCCTGTCTGCTTTATGTAGCGTAGTCTCTGGAAAAGCGGGTCATCAATGAGCTTGAAGAAGTCGGAGGGTAGTACTATGCTCGTGTGAACAGGATCCTTCACTATCTTAAAATCTGTGTCGAGCGGCACAGTCAAGGGCGTTAGGCCATAGCTGCGATGAGCTTAGCCACCTTTTCAACCTTCCTTTTAACCAGTGGGCTGAGCTTATCCACGTGAAGCCTTACACTGCCATCATTCTGTTCTAAGAGGCCAGCTGCGGCAAGAACCTCCAGCTCAGCGCGCAGGTCACGAGTACCGCCAGCAATTATGACGTTGCGCTTCTCCTTGGCGCGTTTCAGTGCAGCCTCGATATCCTCCACCCTAGCCTCGCCACCGTTAGCCGCCAGGTAGCCCAGGAGGAAGTCGCGAAGGAAGAGCACGCGTCGCGGTAGAGTCAGTTGCAACTCATCACCCTCTAGTAGCATAGCGTTGATACTCAAAGATTGGCACCGGGTCGGTGCGACAAGAGTATTACCAGTTTAGCGTATCACGCGCGCCCCACAGTAATATTATTTGAGGGGCTACATGTGCTCGAGTATAACCTCGCCATACTCACCTCTCTTAGCCATCCACCCTGGAGGCACAACCACAGTAGTGTCGCTAAGCTCCAGTATAGCAGGTCCTTCAAGGGCACGTGGTATGCCACGATACACCTTAGCCTCAACCCAGCCGGCATTCAGGTAATAGACGCGCCTCTTGCCCACCTCTCGTCCCTCCGGCTCGCCACTACGTAGCTTCGGCCTCTCCACCTCGCAATACACTGTAACTATCGCGGTGTTGACGACTATTGATGGCAGCGGCTCTGGAGGCAAGTACCCATAGATCCTCTTGTAGGCCTCAAGAAACGCCCTCCTGACGAGTGACGCGTCTCTAGCATAGGCAACGCGTATGGGTTCCAGCTGGCCGCTAAACCCGACCAGTAGTGTCACATCCACACGAGGCTCGCACGATAATAGTCTAGAAGCTTCCTCGGCAACTATCGATGCACGCCCCTCTATGATGCGAAGAGTCTTCTCGTCAAGAACCTTGCCTACGTGGATACGCGTGGATAACCTGAACTCTGAGAGTAGGAGGCCAAGCGCCGAGAAGACACCAGCGTATGGTGGTATTACAACCCTTGATATCCCCAGCTCTTCTGCCAGCTCAGCAGCGTGTAACGGACCTGCACCACCAAATGCGTAGAGTGTGGCGAGGGAGGGGTCAACACCCCTCTCTATGGTAACCAAGCGGATAGCTCTAGCCATCTCGACGTTAACCAGTCGAAGTACCTCAGCGGCAGCATCATAGGCGTCTAGACCAAGCTTCTTCCCTAGAGCTTCATAGACTCGCATAGCAGCACTAGCGTCGAGCGTTAATAGCCCGTTGGCTAGAACCGGGGGTAGTCTGCCCAATAGGAAGTGAGCGTCGGTGACGGTCGGCTCAAGACCTCCCTTGCCATAACAAGCTGGCCCTGGCTCGGCGCCTGCGCTCAACGGTCCGACGCGTAGTGCACCTCCCGCATCAACCCATGCTATTGTACCGCCGCCAGCCGACACCTCGACAAGGTCTACGTGGGGCGCTCTAACGGGATACCCGCTACCTCTAACAAGCCTACCCGCATGGAACTTGCCGCCAACCTCGAAATACTCGGTGATGTAGGGCTCACCTCGTATAACGAGTGCCGCTTTGGCGGTTGTACCCCCCATGTCAAACGAAACCACGTACTCGTCTCCACGTAGCTTTGCAAGTGTGGAAGCCGCGACAACACCCGCTGCAGGCCCACTCTCTATGAACAATACCGGCTTCTCAAGAGCAGCTTCGATAGGAGCGACACCCCCGCTGCTCTGCATTACCAGCAGTTTCCCTGTGAACCCTCGTTGTCTTAGCGAGCTGAGAAGGCGCTCAAGATACCCTCTAAACAGTGGTCTTAGCATCGCGTTAACAATGGCTGTCGAGAATCTCTCATACTCGCCTGGTGACGGGTCTACAGAGCAACTAGTTAGCACATCAAGAGCTTCGGGACAGAATCTCTTCACAAGTGAAGCAATACGATTCTCCAACCTCCCCTCATCTACATAGCAATGTATGAGTGCTACAACATAGACCGTGTTTGGGCTACACGTTCTAGTCACAAGCCTCTCAACTTCGTCCACGCTAGGCTCGGTAAAGCTACCATCAGGGTAGAGCCGCGCATCAACCTCAAGACGGTTATAGCGGGGTACAAGAGGGCGCGGCTTAGTAAAGAACATGTTATACGGCTCGGGTCGCGCCTGTCTACCAATCTCCACAATATCGCGGAACCCCTTCGAAGTTATCAAGACTATATTTGGAGGCTCAAGACCAACCTGTCCAAGAAGCATATTGGTGCCGAGGGTAGTCGCGTGAATAAGGACACGTGTACCCGAGACCCCCGCTAGCCGCTCAACAGCCTCTACTACGCTGACCCAGGGTCTCGAGACGCGTGTCAACACCTTTACACTCGTGACACGCCCAGAGGCCGGATCGTAAGCAACTCCGTCAGTGAATGTACCGCCAACGTCTATGGCCACTCTCAGCGCTTCTACACCTCCACTTTGCACGAGGCCACCTATATACACCTAGAGTTACGTGTTGCGTCTATGGGGGATGAGGCCGGTCCTCAACCGCTGCCGATAGTGAAGGTTGAGGACCGGACCTCCGGCCGACCCCTCACCCAAACTATGTTAACCGTAAGGTGCCGACACGGAAACGCTTACATTCGCAGACTCCGATATATAAGGCCCCACCTGGAGGTGGCGACGATGGCTCTCCGCTCCTCCTCGAAAATAACGGCAGTAATAGCGGTGATAATCATAATAGCTGCTATTGCGGTCGGCCTACTGCTCATGAAGCCAAGTGCTCCGGAGAAGACGAGCAGTCCCGCTCCCGCATCGCCTACGGCCACTGAGAGTGTAGCGCCAGCTCCCAGTAAACCCAGCATAACCGGCAATCTAGAGGAGGACATCGTATCGATAGGTAAGTATCTCGTCGCGCATGGTATACACGAGGTCACGTTCACAGCGTATGGTAAGGGCGACCCGAATAGCGTCATAAGGGCGTATGGTATCGTTGAGGCTGCTTACCGCCTCAACAAGATACTAGAGAAGCACGGTATAGACTTGAAGATCAAGGTTAAACCGGTATTCGAGAGAGGCGGTAGCGTCAAGGCCGACGAGTTCCTAATGGCGTACCAGCAGGGCACCAACCCCGACATAGTGGCACTCAGCTACATCGAGGTAGCACCGCTAGCCGACGCAGGTGCAATCCTAGACATAACCCCTTGGATGCAGAAGTATGAGAGCGTCTGGAACGACTTCTACGCTGCCCTACGCGGCGCCGTGACGTACAAGGGTCGCATATGGGGCCTGCCACAGGACACCGAGGCTAGGCCACTATACTGGCGCATCGATGTCGCCGAGTGTATAAAGGAGAAAACAGGCAAGGACATCCTAGCCGACTTGTACGAGAAGGTGCGCGAGGGCAAGGTCACCTGGCACGAGGTGTTCGAGTATGCAAAGCTAGCCAAGGAGACTGGCTGTGCAGAGTGGGGTCTGATACACCGTAAGGGAAGTGCACATCCGGACCTGATACAGTTCATCTACGCGTATGGTGGTACTCTAGAGGAGCCGGGCACGGGCAAGCTAGTGCTTGATGTACCTGCGGTCTATAAGTGGCTCTACACGGAGTGGAAGTTCGCCCAGGAGGGCCTCCTGCCCAAGGACATGATGCAGTGGGACTGGGCCAAACAGATACACCCAACAGTAGTTGATGGCAAGACGTTGATATTCATTGGCGGCACCTGGCACTGGACAGAGTGGCAGACTAAGCCGTACCACACCGACCCTAAGACGGGAGAGAAGAGGCCGCTAACGGCGGAGGAAGTCAAGAAGTACTTCTACTACACTCTCTTCCCTGCTGGCGACCATGGCGGCAAGCCTGTAACTCTAAGCCAGCCATTCGTATGGGTGGTGGCTGCAAACGCTGGCCACCAGAACCCGAAGTACGAGGAGTTAAAGGACGTCTACCACATGCTAGCCTTCCTTCTAGTACTGAAGGCTAGCGACCCCGACATCAACGCGATACACAGTATAATCTCGGCTCACCTGCCGGTGAGAGGCGAGGCCGAGAAGCTACTAAGAGACGAGAAGTGGATAGAAAAACTGAAGAATCTAGAGCTAGACCTGGCACCAGAAGTCAAAGAGGCAATACGAGATATCGTCGCTAAGACCGTCAATCCGATAAACATCGAGTTCCTGGCTGAGGCCTCCAAGATGCTAGCCTACACGCACCTAACACCCAAGCACCCGCTATACGGCAAACTAGCTCAGATATTCGCGGATGCTGTTGATAAGGTGCTGCGTGGCGAGCTAACACCCGACAAGGCGATAGAGTATATCAAGCAGAAGATACAGGCAGACCCAGAGCTAGCGAAGTCTGTTGTCATTCGCGGCGAGATACCCAAGGATTGGCAATTCCCATGAGGGGTGGATACACGTGAACGGAAAGAGATCCGCACTCATCTTTTTCCTCGGCCCTGCATTAGCTCTCATCCTTGTGTTCTACATAGTACCTCTTGTGCTCACCGTGTATGTGTCTTTCACGAACCTTAGCAACTGGAACCTCATGAGCATGAAGGTCTTGGATGACCCATTGTACAACTATGAGAGGCTCCTGCATATGTTCCAATATGATCCAGATTTCCGCAAAGTAGTCTATACAACGATAGTGTTCACGCTGGTCACGCTAGTGCTTAATGTGGGCGGTGGGTTACTTCTAGCGCTGATAGCGTACCTCATGGAAGAGAGACTTTCAACAACTTTCCGCGCTCTTTGGCTACTACCCAGAATGACGCCTGTTGCGGTATACGCGCTTCTATGGTACTACTTCTTCTCCGGCTCGGCGTTCGGCACCCTGAACGCCTTCCTAAGAGCAATGGGGCTAGTAGAGGAGCCCATAGGTTGGGGTACAAGCCTTGACATGCTGCCATGGGGCGCGTGGCTAATCATAATATACGTGAACATGCTTGTCGGTGTGAGCTTCGGGATGATAGTATTCTACTCGGCATTACGTAACATACCTTGGGAGCATGTAGTAGCGGCCCGCGTCGACGGGGCTTCAACGCTACAACTCTTGCGCTATATACTCATTCCATCTATCCGTTGGCACCTGGTCTTCGTCACTGTCTGGCAGCTTCTCTCCCTGCTGACCACATACGCGCATATCTTCCTACTTGTTGAGTGGGGGGCTGTTGATAGATGGTGGGCGAGTACATGGTCCCTCTACGTCTTCATGCAAGCTTTCTACTCGGGTCCCGGTGTTCGAACAGAGCAGGGTCTTGCGGCTGCAGCAGCCTCAATACTCGTGATAATAGGTGCGGGGCTTGGGCTACTCTCACTACGTCTGCTAGGCTTTCGCAAGATGATGCAGCCCCCGAGGGGTGAGGTGTAACTGGGCATGCGGCTGCGGTTCACGCTGTTTCGTACACGTGGGGCTAGAGGCGTTACAGGTGAAGCTAGACCACGTGATGTCGAGACACTCCCTAGGAGAAACCTTACACTAGCCTTGGCGCTCGGCGCCGGGCTCGCCAGTATACCATTGGTAGCAGTCTACGTGTTGCTTGTGCTTACGAGTTTCTCAGATACTGTGGTCACGGGCGTTGAGATCCTTGAGGGCAGGCTACCCAAGTTTACGTTACGATACTGGGAGGCGTTGCTACAAGGACGACTAAGTGCGATAGTGATGATGCCAGTGACTATCGACGTACCAGCAACCATAGTGAACACGTTGATTATAGCGCTTGGTGTATCACTCGTAACGACTCTTGCAAGTACAATGGCGGGTTATGCGTTCTCGCGTATGAAGTTCGCTGGCCGAGAGAAACTCATGGAGTTCATCATATTGTTGCACGCGTTCCCAGGTGTGGCACTGCTAATAGGTGTGTTCTTCGTCTACGTGTGGATGTTAAGAACGCTGTTTGTGAATGCCCCCTACGAGAGTAGGGTTGCGTTTGTATTCGCTTATACCATACTGGCTAGAGCATCGCTAGAGATACCGATGAGCATCTGGCTCATGAAGGGCTTCTTTGATAGGATACCATGGGAAGTTGAGTGGTCGGCGCTCGTGGACGGCGCATCAAGGATACGTACATGGTGGAAGGTTATACTGCCGCAGGTTAAACCTGGAATAGCAGCCCTCGCGATATTCTCGTTCCTAGCTGGTTGGGAAGACTTCATCTACGTCTACGTGTTCTTATATCAGGGTACAGGTGGCGCAATGCATACGCTAGCAACTATGATAGAGCAGCTCACGGCCAATCTGGAGACGGCTGAGTTACCCCTAGCGGCGGCGGCGGGCGTCCTCTACTTGCTACCAACGATACTGTTCTTCCTTGTAACGCAAAAACTGCTTCTCGAGACTTATGGTGGCGGTGTAAAGGGCTAACCAGACAGCTTTTACCATCCGCCTCGCGAGGATACACTCGCGGGGCTACATTCTAACCAAATTGTGGATGAAGGGTGATTACATGGTTGAGGTTCGACTAGTCGAGGTATCGAAGCGTTTTGGCAGCGTGGAAGCATTGAAAAATGTGACATTAACGTTCGAGGATGGTGCTTTCACAGCCCTGCTTGGGCCCAGCGGCTCGGGCAAAACAACACTCCTATACATCATAGCCGGTATATACAAGCCCACAAGCGGCAAGGTGTATTTCGGCGAACGTGATGTCACCAACCTACCGCCGAACAAGAGGAACATCGGTCTAGTCTTCCAAAACTACGCTCTATACCCTCACATGACAGTCTACGAGAACATAGCATTTCCTCTTCGCCTTAGAAAGTTGCCACCAAGCAAGATAGATGAGAAGGTTCGAGAAGTTGCAAAACTGTTGCATATAGAAGAACTCCTAGATAGGTATCCTTCGCAGTTATCAGGCGGCCAGCAACAGAGGGTTGCAATGGCACGCGCATTGGTAAAAGAGCCAGACGTGCTTCTACTCGACGAGCCGCTATCCAACCTAGACGCGCTGCTCAGGGTGAAAATACGTGCCGAGCTGAAGCGGTTGCAAAAGGATCTTGGCATAACAACGATATACGTTACACACGATCAGGCAGAGGCGCTTGCAATGGCTGATACAGTCGTTGTCATTGACCGTGGTGTCGTGCAGCAAATAGGAAGCCCTGACGAGATATACAACAACCCGCGTAATCTATTCGTAGCCACATTCATAGGCTCGCCGCCAGCCAACATAATCACCGCCAAGGTCGTGAAACGTGGCAAGGAAGTGTGTGCGGCAGTTGGTAATACGCTGATATGCCCGGATTACAAGATAGGCGTTAGAATGGCTAACCTAGAGGAGGTAGTCATAGCGTTTAGACCCGAGCATGCAGAGATATCAGAGGCTCCGCTTGAAGGTATGGTTAGCTTTGAGGCAGAGGTGTATGCTGTTGAAACTCTAGGCAGGGAGAATATAGTAACGCTCGTTGTCGGCGCTACTCCAGTAAAGGTTGTCACTAAACCTGATGTGAGACCGCAACTAGGCTCCAGAGTGTATATCAACGTGCCAATAGATAAGTTGAAGTACTTTGACCCGGAGACGGAGCTAAACCTCGAGTATATAGAGGTTGTGAATAGAAGCTAGCTCGTGTGTTTCATAAGGCTCCGCTCCTCTTGCTTGTTACCGGGCCATGAGGAGCTTTTCGGGGAGAGGGAGCCGCCCGTCGCCACCGCTCAAACGGGCGGGGTGACTGGGCGGTTACCCTGCCGAGCCCGCAGTTGAGACAAATCGTTATCTAACAACATCCTGGATACTCCTAATCTCGACTCGAGGCACGCCGCCTTGCAACTTGAGTGTGGCCACCTTATCTTCTAGCAGTGTACACTTGGGCAGGCTATGAGTGGCTACTGCAGCCCAACGGCCATGGTGCGACACGCACATTCTCTTAGCCGCCATTATGAGAACTGGTGTGCGTCTAGCGCCACTCTCAGCTATCACAGCTATCATTGCAGCGGGTGATCCGCCAGTGTGTACCAACTTGGCTGCAATACGCTCTGTACTTGAGCCCTCCCTAACAAGTCTCTGTGTATAAAGTTGTACAATAGCTCGTTTTGAACGGCGTAGAGGGTCGGGGGGTGAGGCTGTAACGAGCATATTGCGGGTGACGGTGGGTGTGCATACCATTAACCAGGCTAGGGCATGGCCGCCTAGCACGGTAAGCCCGAAGCCACATATCCAGTCGCTAACGGAGACCGCATAGACGCCTCTGCGTATCCATCCAAGCTTCTCAAGTGGATCTAGATGGGCTGCGTACATTACTGAGGAGAAATTGCGCTCCTCGAGATATAGTAGCCCCTCGCAGCCCCTACAAGAGGAGAGAGCATCCAACACATCACTTGACGGCTCGGTCTTTGAGGCTAACAATGCTAGACCAGGCAACCCCTAGCCTCACCCGCACGGGGGCTCGGAGTAGCTCGCCCTCATCAGCGGGGCTGTGTACAGCCCCTCCGGCGGTGGTTCGACTCGCCACCGCCCCGGCTCTACACCCCTACGTTCAAACCAGGTATATTGTAACCGCCTCGCCAGGTACCTCCTCGCGATAGAGCTTCCTCTTGGCGCTGGTCTCGAACATCACACCCTCGCTCGTAACCACGACATAATCGTAGAGGAAGCCACCCGGTGTTATTATCGTCAAGTAACGATCCAAGTTCTCAATCTCTGTTAGTCTCACCTCAAAGTATCCAACCATTCTAGTGCCGTCGATGTCGACTCTCGGCGCCTGAACCCCATGTATGCCCACAGGCACGTCTATGTAGACTCTCTTCCGTTTATCATCGGAGTATTCGCGTACTGCGAACTCTGAGGCCTCTAGTCTAACACTGCGGGGTTCAAGATCGAGTTCGAAGCCATCGCCACGTAGTATCATAACATCCTCGCTAACCTCCATCTCCAAGGCCTTGCCTGGACCCCACTTGACGTAGAACACTGGCTTCTTCCTCGGCATATCCTCTACCCTAGCCTACGTCACCATTGTAGAAGACGAGTTAAAACTAGAGTGGTCTACCTTGCGGCACTAGCAGGCACTTCAAGCTATCCAAGCCCCATATCACATAATTCGCCAAGGGGCGAGGCTCTATCCTTCCCGGGAGTATACATGAGCGAGAGGCACACTCATCCATCTAGAGATCCTCGAGTTATACGAAAGATGGCTGATCTACTTAGAAGCGGTGCAGCGATGCTAGCAGAGCATTGTCCCAGATGCGGATTGCCTCTATTCCGCCTCAAGAGCGGCGAGATAATATGCCCGGTGCACGGGAGAGTGTATGTAGTGAAGACTGAGGCCGAGGTTACTAGAGCGACAGTTGAAGGAGTGCTTGAGCAGCTAGAAAGGCTGCTTGTAGAAAAGATAGGGTCTAGCCTTGAAGCGTTAAGGCAAGCAGAGTTCACAGACGATGAGAAACCACGGGCGCTTATAATGTGGTTGGAAGCGCTTGAACGCGTTGAGAGGATACTGCAGAGCATAAGGGGACAGCTAAGGCGGGGTGAAGGCAAGGAGGAGGATAAGAGGGAGAAAAGAGGGTAACAGTGAGGAAGTCCTCACCCTCTTGGTGATGACTGGTCCGCTGGGAGACCGAACCCGCGTCGGGCCCCGGGTCGTGAGGAGAGGTCGGCGTGCTGATGTACTGCTGTAGCGCTATGCCCTTAGTAGCGGTGGGCGTTTCTCCGTGACTCTCTTCCTAACCTCTTGCAGCATCTCGGTCACTCGTCTTGGGAAGTCCTGCGGTAGTTTCTTGAACAGCGGCTCCACCTTGCCTATGCGATGACCAGGTTTGAGTATCTCTGTGCCTGCCTCCTTCCACCTGCCTTTCTCGTGGACACTACCAGGCAAGTTTAGCATCTTCCATAGTCTCTCGGCAGCATCTGGCGTGAAAGGCGCCAATAGTATGGCAAGGGTCGCTATGCTATTTGCAGCCAGGTACATTGTTGTAGCAGCGTCTCGAGGATTGGTCTTTATCGCGTCCCACGGGGCCTTAGCGTTAAGATACTGGTTGCCAGCTCTTGCAAGCTCTAACACTCTCTCCAGGGCAAGCTTCAGTCTAAATCTATCCATTTCCTCAGCAACCCTCTGTGGAGCCTCCCTAACAGTTTCGAGGAAGTTCTTGTCGATCTCGTTTAGCTCTCCGGGCTCGGGTATAGTGGAGTCAAACCTAGCCTCAATGAAACGCAATACACGGTGCACGTAGTTCCCTATATCATCGTTAAGCTCCTTGTTGATTATTCGCGTGAACTCCTCCCATGAGAAGTTAGTGTCCTTAGCCTCTGGCCGCATCCTTATCAACGCGAACCTCCAATAATCGACAGGTAGTATCTCGAGTGCCTCGTCTATCCAGATGCCCCAGCGGCGGCTCTTGGAGAACTGCTGACCTTCATACATGAGGTACTCGGTCGCAGAGATGTAGTATGGTAGCACGTAGGGCTCTCCACTCGCCATTAGCAACGCTGGGAGTATTATAGCGTGGAATGGTATGTTATCCTTTCCAACAAAGTACACCGTCTTTGTCTCCTGGTTGAACCAGTACTCCTTCCACCTCTCGGGCTCACCCTTTTTCTCGAAGTACTCGATAGTTGCAGAGATATAGCCGAGGAGCGCCTCAAACCACACGTAGATAGTCTTGCCCTCGGCGCCGGGGAAGGGTGCGGGTATACCCCACTTGTTGTCCCTCGTTATACTCCTGGGTTTTAGCCCCTCTCGTACCCAGTTGAGACTATAGTTCTTGACATTGTCGGGCAGGCTACTCTCCTCTAGCCACTTGAGCACCTTGTCGCGCAACTTAGGTAGGTCGAAGAACCAGTGTCGTGTCTTTCGGAACTCGGGCTTAGACCCGCAAATAGCGCATTTCGGCTCCTTTAGCATTGTTGGGTGTAGCAGGCGGCCGCAATTCTCGCACTGGTCGCCCCGTGCATACTCGTAGCCACAATATGGGCACTTGCCTACTACGAACCGGTCGGGCAGAAACATCTTATCGCGGGGGCAGTATGGAAGTATCTCATCCTGCTCGAACACGTATCCGTTTTGATACACTTTCATGAAGAACTCTCGGACAAACTTCTTGTGGGTCTCGCTCTCAGTCCGCGTATAGTTGTCGAAACTTATTCTCCATTCTCGGAACAGCCTTGACACATACTCGTGAGCCTGGTCAGTAAGCTCGCGTGGCTGCACACCCTTCTTGATAGCCTCTATCTCTATTGGAGTCCCGTGCTCGTCACTACCGCTGACAAATACTACGTCCTCCCCCCGAAGCCGTAGATAACGCGCAAACACGTCAGCAGACAACACCGAGCCGACTAGGTTGCCCAAGTGTGGCACGCTATTGACGTATGGCCATGCTGAGGTGACGACCCATCTGCCCACTTTGGCGGCACCCCGCAGCATCCGTGTCCAACGCTAACCGGTATACCTTCCTCCTCACCCCTCTACTATAGTAGCTGTGCACAACGTGCAACTCTATCGGGTTTATGGCGGGTGATGTTCTGGCTCTTCTTGTTGCGCAGGCGCGTGTAGCGTGGTGTCCTGGCTGGCGTGCAGTTGTGGATTTCTTTACCGGGGTGTGACTCTGCATATCCCTGCTCGGTGAAAGAACGTGAGAGACGTGTACATCTTAGCTGTCAACTTTAAGGTCTACCCGAGCGCCTTTGGTAGAAGGGCACTAGAAGTTGTCAAGGCGGCTGAACGTGTAGCTCGCGAATTCGAAGGCACGGTTAGCGTGATAATCGCTCCTCCACATACAGAGATTGCAAGAATATCGAGTAGCGTTGAGCGCGTGATTGTGTATGCGCAGCATGTTGATCCTGTGGAGCCGGGTGCTCATACGGGTAGTGTTCCCGTCGAAGCGGTCAAGGAGGCTGGTGCTAGAGGCTCTCTCGTTAACCACAGCGAGAGGAAGCTTAGACTTGACGAGATAGAGCGTGTTGTTGAGAGGTTAAAGGTGGTTGGCCTAGAGCAGCTTGTATGTGCTGATACGCCGCGTGCGGCTGCAGCTATAGCGGTCTTTGAGCCTACGTATGTAGCTGTTGAGCCGCCAGAACTGATAGGTACCGGTATTGCGGTGTCAAGAGCTAAACCGGAGGTTGTGACTAAGGCCGTTGAGAGCGTGACACGGGTCTCGCCGAACGTCCCTGTCCTCGTAGGCGCCGGTATAGTGTCCCGCGAGGATGCGAGGCGCTCAGTAGAACTTGGTGCGCGGGGCGTGCTCGTCGCGTCGGCTGTGATGAAGGCAGCCGACCCTTATGCTAAGATGCGCGAGCTTGCCGAGGGTCTAGCACCACG
The DNA here is from genome assembly GCF_000223395.1 of Pyrolobus fumarii 1A. GTDB lineage: Archaea > Thermoproteota > Thermoprotei_A > Sulfolobales > Pyrodictiaceae > Pyrolobus > Pyrolobus fumarii. Next base: position 842,790 of record NC_015931.1, read on the forward strand.
CAGATGAGAATACTATTAACCTGGGATAGCGTAGTAAGGTAGCCAAGAGCGGGAAACCTGTGCCGCTAACGGTTGTCGTGGGCGGCTTCTTCGGTGACGAGGGTAAGGGGAAGATAGTTGGCTACTTGGCGCTTGCCGATCGTGTAGCTGCGGCGGTTCGCACGGGGGCTACTAACGCGGGTCACACGGTTGTACACGACGGTAATGTGTATAAGTTAAGGGCGTTGCCCTCGGCCATTGTAAACCCTCATACACGTCTTTACATAGCGAGAGGGGCTCTGGTACACTACCGTGTGCTTCTCGAGGAAGTTGAGAAGTATAACGCTCGTGGTAGGGTAGTTGTCGATGCAGGTACTGGAATAATTACCGATGAGCATGTCGAGAGAGAGCGGAGGGACGAGCACCTCGCTAAGAGGATAGGTTCAACGCTCACGGGTGTCGGTGCCGCTATGGTAGACCGTGTACTTCGAAAACTTGCACTAGCCCGTGATATACCCGAGCTAAGAGAGCTGACGGGTGATGTCCAGGAGCTTGTCTGGAGCCATCTAGATAAGGGCGATAGTGTGGTTGTTGAGGCTACGCAAGGATACTGGCTGAGTCTTTACCACGGCACATATCCTTACGTGACTAGCCGCGATACGACGGCCTCGGCGGCGCTGAGCGAGATAGGCTTGGGACCGCGCGACGTTGATGATGTAATCGTTGTGTTCAAGGCTTTTGTCACACGCGTTGGTGAAGGACCACTTCCCGGTGAGATTCCTCCAGAGGAGGCCGAGAAGCTTGGCTGGGTAGAGTATGGTACCGTGACGGGCCGCAGGCGTCGCGTGGCACCCTTCAATATCCAGCTGGCTAAAAAGGCTGTTAGGGCTAACACGGCGACAGGTATAGCGATCACTAAGGTTGACGTGGTATTCCCCGAGGCTAAGGGCGTTAGGGAGTGGGAGAAGCTCCCGAAAGAAGCTAAGAAGTGGATAGAGGAGCTTGAGGCAGAGCTAGGCGTGCCCGTGCTTTTCGTCGGTACAGGTGAGGAGGTCGTCGACACTATTGATAGGAGGAGGGAGGTGGCCCGCCGATGAGAGAGTATGATGTTGCGATCATTGGCGCTGGGCCTGCAGGGCTATTTGCCGCTTTAACCATAGCGGAGGGTAGTAAGGGCAAAGCGAGGATAGCGGTGTTCGACATAGGCGGACCTGTAGAGCATCGCAGGTGCCCCCTCACCAACTCGAAGATCGGTAAGTGCACCTACTGTAGACCATGCCACGTGTTACACGGTGTTGGTGGCGCTGGAACGCTGTCAAGTGGTATCATAAACCTTAGGCCTGATATCGGCGGAGACCTGGACAAGTTACTTGGAAGCTGGGAGGAGGCAGCTAGCCTGATCAAGCTGGTTGACGCGGTATTCCTTCGTTTCGGTGCGCCCCGGGAAAGGCTCTTCAAGCCGGATCCGGATAGGGCGGCTGAGCTGGAGAGAAAGGCTGCAAGAGCTGGTGCCAAGTTCATACCGGCTGTTCAGAGGCACATGGGTAGCGATAACACCCCGAGAGTAATCAAGGCAATGCAAGATTACCTGGCGGCTAAGGGTGTACGCTTCATACTCTACACCGAGGTGGAGACGCTTCACAAGACGAATGGCGGCTTCCTATTAGAGACTAGTCGGGGCCAGTTTAGGGCGCAGTACGTGATACTCGCACCTGGAAGGAGCGGTGCCGAGTGGTTCGCCAGAGAGGCTAGGAGGATAGGTGTGGAGGTGGAGCCGGGCCCGCTTGACGTGGGTGTGCGAGTGGAGGTGCCCTACACGGTCTACGAGCCATTGACTAGCGTAGTCATGGACCCAAAGATAATAATCTATACGAAGACCTATGACGATAGAGTGAGGACCTTCTGTACCAACCCCAGGGGCTTCGTCGTAAAAGAAGTCTATCCGGATGGCACTGTAGGCGTTAACGGAGAGACATACGCAGCGCGTAAGAGCATGAACACGAACTTTGCCTTCCTGGTCACGATAAGGTTGACCGACCCCATGGAAGATACCATAGAGTATGGCAAGAGTATAGCCAGGATGGCAACGAGGCTTGGTGGCGGAAGGCCCCTAATACAGAGGCTAGGCGACTTAGAGGCTGGCAGGAGAAGCACCTGGCAAAGGATAGAGAGGAGTATAGTGGAACCAACGCTGCGCGACGTTACACCCGGCGACATAGGAATGGCCCTACCATACCGTGTGGTGCTTGACATTATAGAGGGTCTTCACAAACTAGACGATATAGCTCCTGGTGTGGCGCATCCACACACGCTGATCTATGCGCCGGAGATCAAGTTCTACTCTGTGCGTGCTGTGACAACGAACAAGTATCTCGAGACTACTGTCGATGGGCTATTCGCTGCTGGTGACGGTACGGGGCTTAGCAGAGGTATCAACGTTGCAGCGGCTACCGGCATACTGGCAGGGCGGGGCGTGCTAGCGAAAATGGGATTCGAGCCTGAGAATGCACCCCACGATGGTGGTCTACTCGAGCAACTCGACTACGAGATAATGTAGGCAAAGCGGGTATAGCGTCTGGTGTCACTTTCTCGCAACAATCACAACTCAACCCCACTATGAGTACCTCGGAGAGAGTCCTTGCTACACAGATGCTGCCGCCCTACTCATATAGAAGCAGCTACGAAACTTGGGGTTGCTCGTGTTGAGCGTGTTGAGAGGATAACGAGTTATACTGTGGACGGCGTTAGTGACCCTCTAGCCCAGCTCCTTAGAGGGGAGAACGTCAACCTACGCCTGGAACTTGTATGTACAACAGCTTGTTTGGCGAGCAGCTTGGGCTACATAGGTGAGGTTGCACGTCTACGCCTTGGTAGCATAGCGCGAGTAACTCTAGAGGTGCAAGATGGAATAGAGAGGCTGCGTGTAGAAGGAGTTGAGGGCGAACTCAGGAGCGAGAAAGGTGTTGTGAATGTTGTACTCTGGGAGCGCTTTACACCAGGCGAGCTTACGCGCTGTGTACTTGGTGGTGCTGAGGTTGTCGCAAAGAGACTTAACGAGTTGCTGAGACAGGGAGTTAGACTACAAGGAGGCAATCTACGCGAGCACTATAGTCTCGTCAAGTTAGCGATCGGGAATGAACTAGTCAAGAGCATAGTTTCAACGCTAGGTGTGGCAAAGGGCGAGTGTATAGAAGATGTGGTCACCTCAAAGATAGTGCATACCGTGTATCCCCTCCTTGCGGGCCTCATAGCAGTGATGAACTTCCTCGAGCGCGCAAGAATAATCTATCCGGTGCATCCCGAAGCCCTCGCAGTCTCAGAGAACGTGAAGACACTAGGACATTACGGCATGGGCATGCTGGGCGTACTTGCTAGATATCATCGAGAAGCTTCTGTAATAGCATCTAAGCTTGCAGGTACACGCATAGAGATAGAACCGGTTCGGATTGACGGCTCCATGGCAGCAGTGGTTAGAATTGAGGGCGAGCGGCTCCGGGATCCTAGCGACTCACCGGTTGCAAGCCTAGCATTGAGCGTGACAGCCGCGCTTCTATCCAGGAGTAGCCTACTACTCGCGATTGACGCGCCAATAGAGAAGCTAGAGAAGAACACCCTAGTACGCGAACTCGAAAAAGTAAACGCTGTAATGCTATACTCCAGGTTTTAACGGTTTCACATCTGTCCTTGCGAAAAAACTAGAGGCTAGGTTACCCGGAGCACACCATGCTAGCCGCCTCTAGCAGCTTCTTAGCCATAGGCTCTGGCAGCGGTGCATAACCTTCAACAATATCCTTCTTCTCTACATTAGCATTGTAGAGCCACTCTAGCAGCATCTTGATAGCTTGGCACTTGGCGGGGTCGTCATAGTGTTTGCGTACTATGATGTGCGTGTAGGCTACTAGCGGGTATCCTCCAGTTTCACTCGCAGCCTCTATAACTAGTCCAAAGGTTTTAGACCAGTCCTGGTCCGGGGCTGGCAGCTCATCGGCGAGCTTGGACAGCGTCTTCTCGACTGCCTCGGCACTTGGAGTTAGGAAGATGTCGTCCCTGCCCGGTGGCGCTAATGCCGCCACCTGAAGACCATACTGTAGCGCATATGCATACTCGACATAGCCTATGGAGTATGGTGTGTTCTTAACAGTGGATGCTACACCCTGGTTACCTCTAGCTCCGATACCTACACCTTGTACCTTCCACACCTTGCCATATCCATACTTCTCTGCCCAGCGTGGACACGACTTGGCGAGATAGTAGGTGAAGTACTGGGTTGTTCCGCTCGAGTCACTACGATAAACCGGCGTTATTGGCTCGTGTGGAAGCTCAGCTCCAGGGTTTAGCGCCTTTATTGCCGGATCATCCCAGTATTTTATCTCGCCCATGTATATCCTTGCCAGCACGTCACCAGTGAGGTTAAGCCTCCCGTTAAAACCTGGCAAGTTGTAAACAACTACTATAATGCCCGCTACGGTCGGCGCTTGGAGTACACCACCATACTTCTCTACAGCCTTCTGCCAAATACCACGAGATAGTGGAGGATCGCTACCGGCGAAGTCAACAAGCCCCTCCATAAAGTCCTGTACTCCCTTACCGCTACCTACGGCACGATACTCAACCACTATACCAGTCTCTTTCTGGAACTCCGAGAACCACACGTCATACTGTGCTGCGGGGAATGTAGCACCACTGCCGTATAGCTTAACGCCTTGCACGCTCACACTAGGCGTGGCAGTGGCTGGCGAACTAGTACCTGTTATTGGCGAAGATGGTACCTCCTTGCCGCCACCAGAGGATAGTAGGACGGCAGCGACGCCGGCCACAATGACAATAGCGATTATGGCTGCTATAAGTTGGCGGTTCACCGCCTGTCACTCTCCATGACGTGGGGGATGCAGGCCGTGTAATTAAGTGAGACGGGATGTGCGTCACACGTTCAGCCTATAAGCCGGGTCCAGCCTAGTCAGTGTCTAGGTGCTGAGACCCTCGGTCACCGAGCATCGCGATGACGACAAGGATTTCGACTGAGGCTTCTTGAGATCCTCTTGGGGCCACCGACACACTAAAAGGGGCTTATCGCGTGGGTCACGCGCCTCCGGGGGAGTCCCGGCCCCGAGGCTGGGGCTCGCCCGGCAGGGGGTGTGATGGGGTATGAACAAGAGGAGGAGGAAGGGTAGGAGTCACTCCACGAGGCCGGCTTCGCTAACGGCACCCAGGTGGGTCGAGTACGACCCAGAGGAGATAGAGGAGATCATCGTAGACCTAGCCAGGAAGGGATATGGCCCCAGCATGATAGGCATAATACTGCGTGACCAGTTTGGCATTCCACTAGTGAAACCAATACTAGGCAAGACTATCGAGCAGGTGCTAGAAGAGAGGGGGATCAAGCTACGCGTGCCGGAGGACCTGTTCCGTCTACTACAGAAGGCGGTAAACCTACGTAGGCACCTAGAGGAGCACCCGAAGGATACGCACGCCAAGAAGGGTCTAATGGACTTAGAGTCCAAGATACACAGGCTCGTCAAGTACTACAAGAGGGTTGGTAAGCTACCGCCAGACTGGAGATACGACCCAGAGCAGGCCAAACTGATAGTCTCCATGGGCCTCTACATATTCCCTGAGGAGGAGAAGAAGGGCAGCTAAGCGCGCCTAGGAAAAACATCTTTGTTCCACACCGTTTTTAGGTCTAGAAGCATACGGGCCTTCTAGCGCCTCTCGTACACGCCAACAACATACCCGTATGCCAATATCTTGTCGTTGGCTGCTGCAAGCACCTTGTTGAAGTCCGCGCCGGTGGGTAGACCCAAAGGCTCCGACAAGGCAATCACGATAAAGTAGTAGTGATGTGTGCCGTGACCCTTGGGCGGGCAAACAGGGTACCACGCGGGCTCGTTAGCACTGTTAATCCCTACCTTGTAGCCCGGCGCAGGCCATCTTGTAGCGCTCCCGTCGTATACTAGAAGGTGGATAAACAGACCGGACGGCGCATCTGGATCAACAACTATCACCATGTAGGCTTTCGCGGGCTCATACGGGCTCCACGATATCCTCGGCTCAGTGTAATGCCTAGCATCGCATGTATACTCGACTGGCACTACTCCTCCAGGCTCCAGACCTTCGACAACAACATGTATAGCTCTAGACTTGTCCTTTAGCATCGAACGTAGAGGCTCGGGAAGCTCCGAGGCCTCATAGCGTCCCGTTATGGGCCCCCATACATAAGCTAGTGTTAGTGATGTTGCGATAAGGGCGGCTGCCAGAACAAGCAGTATGGATGGGCGTCGGTGCATGTTAAGCCCAGAGGGTAAATCGGGTCATACCGGGTGTTAGGTTTACTCTCGGGCCAGTAGGTTTGGCCGAGATACCCGGCTACACACCTCATCTCGTTGGCGAGGATATCGAAGAGGTTGATTTTGGGGCGACGCAACCGGTTATAGTTGAGCTGCTTAGAAGCGTGCCTAGGCACGCTGAGCGTCTTGCAGAGAGAGTTGTTGAGTTGCGTAAACTTCTAGATTCATGTGGGCCGCTACGGTCAAAGCTAGTAGAGGGCATTGCTAGAATATCAAGCGAGTCGTATGTGCCTAAGGCGGGTGTGGCAATAGACTCAACTTTCCCTCCTGAAGGAGGCATTGACATGGTTGTTGGAAGCCTGATAGGTGTTGTTGCTGGCTACCTTGCATACCAAGGTAACGTCGTAGAACCTAGGGTAGGCGTGTACGCGAGGCTAAGCATCGTCGAGAAGCAGGATGAGGCGCCAAAAGTGGCAGCCGAGCTATCCAAGATGCTCGAGAGGCTTGTTGTTCTCAAGAAGCTTTTACCTAAGCTACCCGAGGATTCAGTCATACTCATTGACGGCGAGGTTGTACCCTACACACTCCTTTTCACGAGAATATCTAGGCCGCTAAAGGCCAAGCTTGACGATGTAGTGTCTAGCATGTTGCGTGAAGCCGAGAGTAAGCGTATAATGATAGTCGGTGTTGTTAAGAGGAGCTACACGTTCCTATTCAGTGTATACTCTAGAATGTGTGGAGTAGAGAGGCTCCCGTTGAACGATAAAACGCTGGCTAGTATAGTGCTGCAGCCCGGCGAGTATATAACACTAGGCAGTTTCGATGAGCTGCTCCCTGATTATGCTCGAATAGCGGCTAGGAGGGCACCCGAGAAGGCCGCTAAAATTGTCGCAGAGAGGTTGTCACAGCGCCCGGAGTACAGTAGGATAATAGTCGCATTCTACAAGCCAAGTGGAGTGCCACGATCCTGGCAAGCTGTGAAGGTAGAAGTTTATGCACCCTGGCTGGCAAGACGCGAGGCCGTCGAGAAGGCCGTGAGTCACCTCAATACCCTCACCTCTAGCACAACGGGGCTCCCATACCCTATAGACATGATAGACGAATATGTGAGGCTTGAAGCGAGAGCGCTTGAAGTAGTGCGCCACCAGCTGATGAAGCACCTTGCAGCTAAGCTCGTGGAAAACGGGTTGCCGGAGGATCGAGCTGTACTCTTAACGCTCCACACGAACCCGGAGAAACGCTACCTATACCAGCCCAGGAGGCGCTAGCCCATGCGGGGGCAGTAATGAGAATCAAGCATCTCTCCATAGGCAACATAAACATAGACATCTACCTCTATGTCGAAAGGCTGCCAGGTCCGGATGAGGAACTGCCGGTTATGGAAGCTAGTATCGGTCCAGGGGGCGCGGCATCCAACTATGCTGTTGGTGTCGCGCGAGCAGGTCATGAATCGTATCTGCTTGCTCATACAACTCGTGATGCCGAGGCCCTAGGTATACTTGGGAGACTACGAGAGGCGGGCGTCAAGCTAGACTACGTAATCGTGCATGAAGAGGGCACGCCTGGAATAGTGGTTGTTGTTGTAGCCAAAGGCGGAGAAACCGTGATGTTCAAGGTACGCGGCGTCAATGCGTTACTACGAGGCGATGAGATAAGTGGCGAGTTCGACGTGGTTCACATTGCCAGCGTTGAACCTACGGTTGTCGAGAGAGTAACAAGACAAGTATCCACACGTATAATCAGCTACGATCCAGGCGGTGCAGTAGCGATTAGCAATCCGAGCGAAGTCGCCAAACTAGCAGGCAGAGTGACGATACTATCATTAAATGCTAGAGAGTTTCTACACGTCTTCGGTCTCGGCGTGGCAAGCGTCTCAGAGAGGCTAGATAAGAACTGGATGTTGATCCGGCTCGGTGCCAGAGGATCGCTTCTAGTGAGTAATGGTAGAGCCCTACACACCCGAGTCTGTAAGCTCGGCGAACCTGTAGACACCACGGGTGCAGGCGACGCGTTCAACGCATACTTCAACGCGTGGATTGCTGAGGGTAATGAGGTTGAAGAGGCGTTGGAAGTGGCTAGTATAGCGGCTGGTTTGAAAGTGTTGAAGCGGGGTGCACAGAGTATACCTAGTCGCGAGGAGGTTGAGGAAGTATGGCGCAAAGGGATATGCAAAGGGATAGTGAGGCGCGTGACGCTAGAAGAGGCGGAACAGCTGGTGAGAGAGACAGTTGGGAGCAGCTAGTGGTGCATATGCCCTGTAGGCTGTATGGGTGTGAAAAGTGTTGTTATGAGACGCGAATGCCGCTTACAAGAAGCGATATGGAAAGGCTAGAAAATCTAGGATATAGTCGTGACTACTTTGCCATCTGTGACGATGCTGAATGCCGGCTGCGTAACATTGAGGGGCATTGTGTCTTCCTTGAGCCTGGTGAGGGGTGTCGCATCTATCCTCAGAGGCCCCTAGGTTGCAGAATATACCCAGTCATATGCGTTGAAGGTGAGGGTCTCGCGGTGGACGCTTACTGTCCCATAGCTCATCTGGCTCTGCACCTTTTAGAAGCAAGGCAGGATCTCGTCAAGAGAATAGCCCTGGTAATAACTAGGGAGTATGGTGTCCCCTGTCCAGCGCGCATAGTAGGAATAGTTCATACAGGGTGAGGGCTCGGCTACCCCAGGGTTCTCTTCACGAAACTCAGCTTTGCTACCTCTCCTCACAGCCCGATGAACAAGTGCTGCTCCGCGTTGATTAACCCCACGTAGGGGTGCGCAGTCGTATCCAGAGTAACTCAGCCTACTCTGGTGTTACTGGGGCCGGGAGGTGGGGTAGACCCGCGTTGCTACAAAGAGTATGGTGTGGGTAGCGTATGCCCATTGCGTTTGAAGCGTTCAAGCCTGTAAAGTCGCTGCTGGGGCTGCTGCCGTGGCTTGGACGTAGCGAAGCAGGTGGGGACTTCCAGGACAAGATACAGATGGTGATATTCAAGCTTAAGGAGCTTGAGAATAGGATAGTTGAGATACGTGTAAGATTCGAGAAGAGAAGTGAGGAGCTATTCCGAAAGACCGTATGGGCCCTGAAGAAGGGTGATAAGAAGAGAGCCGAGATATATGCGCAAGAAGTGGCCCACATGAAGAATCTGTTGAAGCTTGTAAGGGCGACTGAAAGGCTGATTGTGCATGCCATAGAGAGGCTAAAGACTGCCAGTGATGTCCGTGAGCTAACGGAGATCCTACTAACCTTCGGTGCGGCCATAGACGAGGTTAGGAGCCAGATGCAGGGCCTCTATCCTGGGTTAGCACTCGCATTCGAAGAGATAAACAAGAGTATCAAGCTGCTTCTTGTTGAGACTACGCCACCCACGCTAACAGACATAGACGTTGATACAATAGCTAATGAGGCCAGTAAGGTGCTAGAAGAGGCGCTTAGACAGGCAGAAGAGGATGTCGAGAAGGTACTTCCAGATGAGAGTATGCGCAAGATTCTAAGTGACGCTGGGATTAAGATACCGCTGCTCGAGTCTAAGCAACAAACTAGTCTCAAACAAATACAGAACGTGCAAAATGTTGGAGCTAGCACGGGCAAGAACTCCTCTATGGGTAGAGCAGCTGCAGCCTCTGTGACTAGCGGGAAGGGTGTTGCCAGGAGGGTTGCCCCGCCGGTTCCTCTGGCTGTGCAGGCTAGTGGCGTGCCGGGTGCTAGCATAACAGAGAGGAGGCCTAGGAGGATGAGTGAAGAGGAGTTAGAGCGTAAGCTACTAGACTACATCCTCGAGCACGGAGGCTTCCTAGACATAAACGACTTCACCCGCAGGTATGGCGTGACGCGCGAGGAGGTGCTTGCCGCACTTAATAGGCTTCATGCCCGTGGTCTTATCAAACTAGCGTGAGTATAACCCGGCTTTTTAGGCGTATATTGGCACACGTCATTCTCCCGAAACCTGCCTCCTCCTGCGGTGATACTAGGCCGGTAGGCACCCCCACCCTCTACCCTAAGCATTCTAGGGGGTTTCACGGGTTGACGGTTCTAGCGAAGCTCGAGAATATGGCGAGACGCTACGTTGTTGCAGCGGTTGAGGCGGATAGAGCAGGACGTTATGACGAGGCAATAACCAACTATAAGAAGGCGATTGAGCTGCTCGCGAAGATAGTGCGTCTTTACCCCGACTATCCTCTCTCTCGCACATACGCCGAAATGATCAAGAAGTATAGGACGCGTGTCCAACAATTAGAGTCTCGTAGGGTGCCAGCTGCCCCTGTAGAAGCAGGGGTAAGCGACGAGAATAGTGATGAAGAGTGGCTTGTGACGGAAAAGCCTCGCGTCACTTTCGACGATATAGTCGACCTCGAGGAGGCTAAGAGAGCTATCATAGAGGCCATAGTCTATCCAGTCCGCAGGCCCGACCTATTCCCGCTTGGCTGGCCTCGAGGTATACTCCTCTTTGGTCCACCTGGCTGTGGCAAGACAATGCTAGCGGCAGCTGTTGCTAATGAAGTGGATGGTCACTTCTTCCACGTAGATGCGGCTTCCATAATGTCCAAGTGGCTTGGCGAGGCTGAGAAGAAAGTGAAGAAACTGTTCGCCAAGGCCAGGAAGCTTGCAGAGGAGACAGGCAAGCCAAGCATAATATTCATCGATGAGGTTGATGCGTTACTAGGTGTGCATTCAACCGAGGTTGGTGGCGAGGTCAGAGTAAGAAACCAGTTCCTAAAGGAAATGGATGGATTGCAAGACAAGGACAAGAAGCTTCATGTCTATGTGATAGCAGCGACTAACAAGCCTTGGCGTTTGGACCAGGCGTTCATACGCAGGTTCCAGAAGAGGATATACATACCTCCGCCCAACAAGGAGGTGAGGAAGCAACTCTTCCTCCACTATACGAGCAAGATCCGGGTAGCGGACGATGTGGACTTCGATAAGCTAGCTGAAATGACCGAAGGTTATAGCGCTAGTGATATACGTGATGTTGTAATGGAGGCTTACATGAGAACCGTGAGAGAGTTGTTCGAAGAGAAGGGTGGAGTTGGGGAGCCGAGGCCCGTGGCCATGGAGGACTTCATCGAGGTGCTGAAGAGGAGAGGGCCGAGTATCTCTCCAGATGTACTGAGGGCCTACGAGGAATGGTTTAGGCGGTTCAGGGCTGTCTAAGTGGGACGCGGGTCGGCTAAGGCCCCCTTTATCCTCACAACTCGGCTAGATGACGGCTCCACATCCCCGAGAAGGGGGTCAGCGAGATCGGTATTCAACATCTACCAATTCAGATTAGGGTAGCTTCCTCACCCCCTGCTTCTATCTTCTCGAGTCCAGGGTGTATAATAGCGAGTAGTTTGCGTGGATCACCTTTCAACCTCTTTATGAGTGTGTTTGTGATTAGACGATGTGCTGTTTTAGCTTCCTCGAGGCTTACAAGGCTCTTTTCGTGTGCGAGTTGGATTGGTAGGGGATGTTTGGAATGCTTGGTTAGGGAGGATAGGCACCCTAGAATCTTGTCTATGACCCCGATGGGTGCGACTTCGAGTCTTGCTGGTGGCATCATCCCTACTTTCGCGTAGGTGTACTCTATGCCGCCTAGCATCGTATAGTAGAGTTGGTAGATGCCCTCGGGGGGCATGCGCTCGGGGCTTGTCGCTTCGCCCGGGCCAAGTGCTATGCCAGCAATCCACGCATCGTCAACCTGTTGTAATTTTCCCGCTAGCGTGTCAAGCTTTCGAGTTAGGAGTGTAGAGCCGCTTGGGCGCTTCACATAACCAGCTAGTGCGTGAAGTCTTCGTAGCGCAGATGATAGCATGGAAGCGCGCCATCGGTGCAAGTCGTCTATTTCAATATTCAATAGTCGTTTCAGTATTCGCCTTGTGTTGGTGGATAGTGGTGCTGGTCTGGGCGGGTCGGCTATGGGGCCGTCGAGGATAAGTAGTGCAGCATCGCTGGCATCAGCGGTGCTACGTGCGACCGCTATAGTCTCGAGAGCTATCATGAGTTCTTCTGCTACTCGGTGTATCTCCTCGCCGCCCGTTAGGCTATAAACGCTTGTTACAAGTGGGCCGAGAGTGGTTACACTCGTCTTGTCAGCACTAATGACGACTATAGCTGCCTTAACAACTATAGCGTGTAGGCCGTGTGCACCGTACACGGCATAACTGCCATCAACGGCGATTATAGGAGTGTTGCAGTTGCCACGCGGGATGCTAGAAACGTTGAGAATCTTGCGTAGCAGTGCTCTAAGCTCTGTGAGCCTATTAATAGCGTCTAGAGCCTCTTCAATCGCCATTTCGTCCACTATAAAGCCTTCTGAGGGTCTCAACAACTCTAGTCATCCCCATCCGGTGTGATACCTTTCGCTTACCCACTCTAACCAGCACCGGGTGCCCAATCATATTCATCTGGCCGGCAATAACTGCGACACCCCGTGGCAGACTAGTAAGACGCTTCTCTAGGTCTTCGGGTAGCCCACCCACAGCCCTAGCAATGTAATGCACGTCGTCAGGCGCGACCCGGTGTATAATCCACGTGTTTGTCATTGACAGTACAACGGGGTCGACAAAAGCTGGTCGCTGGCTGACCAGCAGGAGGCTAATTCCAAACTTCCTACCCTGGGTGGCTATGAGCGCTAGATAGTCACGTGCAATGCTCATACCTATCGGATAGTTTCGTAGATTGGGTGCATAGTTCTGCGCCTCCTCGATAATCAAGAGAAGATACCTCTCGTCGCCGTCAACCTTGTATCTCGTAAACTTCTCGTAGAGTAGCCTAGCAATATACGCGACTATCAACTGCTTAACTTGGAGCGGCACTCCTGGTGCACCGTCGGCCGAGAAATCAACTATGAGCATGCTAGGGTTGCGTGTGATATCGTCTATGAGTTCGCCGGTGAATGTAGGTTCTGTCGAGAGTATGCCATGCTGCTTGTACACTTCTCGGTAGAACTTGTCAAGAGCTGATCTAATGGCTCTGGCTGTCTGATGGTGAATCGGTGCATCGCGGCCTCTGCTTAGCTCTTCGAGCCTCTCGTACACAAGGTTAATCTCGTTGGTGAGCAACTCGGTTATGGTATAGCCTTCTTCGGTAAGTTCGGAAATAACGCGGTCAAGCGCAGATACCTGCATCTCGTTAATATCAAGGCCACCAGTTTTATACATCATTATTATCTCTGCAGCCTCTCGAGGTGTGAAGAAATCGAGGCTTATCTTAATCTCGCGTGTAAATGGCGTACTGCGCAGACGAGACCGGGGAGTCACGAAGCGGATGACCTTGTGTAAAGCCCCTAGCGAACCCCTCGTAACGAATACATGGTGATAGTCGAGGTAATCACCGTTAGCATCAATGACTATCATTGGTAGAGCGGCAGTTTTGCCGTTACCTAGTGGTATTTGAGATAATAGTTCCAAGAGGTAACCGACGCCATAGCTTTTCCCGCTACCCGTCTCTCCAAACACGCCGACATGCATAGTGATGTTTTCTACATCTAGTGGTACTGGTAGACCCTGATACCCGTAAATATCGCCGTACCAGATTACTCCGGGACGATTCTCGTCTATGCCGAACAGGAGACTGGGGTCGCGTGGAAGCTCTACTACCTTATCACCTGGCTTTGGGGGACGCGGTAATGGTGGTAATCCTGGCTCGCCAGCTAATCCGATTATGTTGAGTACGGCGGTGACGTAGGGTGACGACACACTCTCTAGCATAGTTAGTGCGTCTAGAGACTCACGTCGTAATTCGCTCCAAGCGTCGCCGGGTTTGAATATGTCACTTTCTATCCGTAACTTCTCCACACGTGCTATTGCGAGTCTCTCGCTACCCCACAACTGTATGCCTACAAGCATACCCTCGTTGACAATCTTCTCGCCATGTTCCGTTAGCTGAGCTATTGCTTGCTTGGTTGTCGCGCCGCTAAGCACAACACCTAGCACGCGGCTAGTAGTTTCACTCTTCTCTCTCAACCTGCAGTCAACCCTGCACAGATACTAACGGGGTAGTACGTATGAAGCTCTTCGATGTGCTCCGTGTGCGAACAAGTAGTGACCGTGTTGCACGTGCAATAAGATTAGTCGCGCTTGATAGGGTAGCATATATAAGGGAGGCATATGGCGGTTTTGTTGCACTCGTGAACGGTGATAGTGGAGAAAAGCACATAGTGTACATATCGTATGATGCGAAGAAGTTCTCTTGTACGTGTATGGATTTTGTGAGATGGCGTAGACCGTGTAAGCACATCCTTGCTGCCGCTTACATAGTTGATAAGATGATAGTGGCTCAGACGAAACCTCCATCATCACAACTCAGAGAGAGTCGTGTTCATCATTGCTGCCAAGCTTCTCGCGTAGTCTTGTAAGCTTGGAGGGATAGTCCGTGGCTATACCTTCAACGCCACGCTTATAGAGCGTGATGGCTGTCATTTCGTCATTTACCGTCCACGCTATCACGCGCAGTCCAAGCCTATGAGCGAAGTTAACAGCCTTCTCGGTTGCAAGGTTGTAACGTGGCAAGACTATACTAGCTCCAACCCTCTTAGCATCTAGAATCCTTCCCGGTGGACGTGCGTATATCAACCCGGTAACTAGCTTTGGGTTCAAACGCTTAGCGAGACGTAAAGCTTCGTCGTGGAAGCTTATTATTGCAATCCACTCTTCGAGGCCAGTAAGATGATCAACTACGATACGCGTATCCTCCACATGTTTTATCTCTATAAGGGCTGGTATACGCCCTCGTATAGCCTCTAGAAACTCCGTTAAAGTGGCTAGCCTCTCACCATCAGGTAAAGTGACGCGTTGTATCTCGCTCCATGTGGATGATCTTACATTGATATCAATGCCTGCTATTCTCGTTAAACTCTCATCATGTAAAAGTATAGGAACGCCGTCCTTAGTAACTTGCACATCTACCTCGACGATGTCAACACCAGCTTCTAGTGCGCGCTCTAGAGCAGATAATGTGTTCTCGAGTGCCTCGCCAGCTGCACACCTATGCCCTATCACGGCAAATGGTTTACGCGTGAGTGCTTTGAGCACCTTATTCAAGCCCAACACCGGTGTGACACTATCAAAACCTAGAAGAGGGGACAATATTGTACTGTATTTCAGCCGATCTCGGGTTCGTCACCAATCAGCGAACTCGGCAATCATCACCAACTATGGTCATGGCGGCGGGGTCAAGTCGCGGTAATCTCTTCACCGCCTCCGGCTCTCCTGGGGGGCAAGTGTCTACATCCCCCGCCGCCAATAGAAACTACGTACAACGCCGATTTAATTAGGAGTTATGAGGCCTCAGCGGCTACCATTATCCTCACTGCTCGGCAGCGGCTAAGTACATCAACGGCCCCACAGAGGTAGCATGTAATCACACTAAAACTGTTGCTTTTCCGATAGTATAAGCTGTTGAAGCGTTTTCCGTGTTCCCTGGAGCAATGTGTTGGTGGCGGAGACGCGATTGTATCTACACCCGTGAACCAAGCGGGCAAAAGGTAAGCTTGCTCCTGGTGTCCCGGCGGCCCTTTGGTGTAGTGGTTATGGAGGCGCGGGATGCAATCACGAGCATTGTCATTGTTTTATTGGGAGGAGGGCTAGGTGCAGTAGCTAGATGGAAGCTTTCAATGCTAGTTCAAGAGAAGTGTGGTTGCATGTTTCCTCTCGGAACACTAGTGGTCAACGTATTGGGTTCATTCCTTCTTGGATTCGTTCTAGGTGCTGCAAAATTCTATGGAGTGTTTACTCGCGAGCAGAGGCTCTTTCTAGCAACGGGTTTTGCAGGAGGCTTCACCACCTTCTCTACATTCTCCTACGAGACGTTCACACTTCTAAGCGAAATGCCGCTATACGCGGCGCTAAATATCGTGGCTAATGTATTAGCGGGTCTTGCCGCAGTATACCTTGGTATGGTTGCTGCAGGTGTACTCTATGGGCGCACGATGGGCTAGGCTACGAATCTACATAGGGGAGCATGACAAGTATCAGGGCAAGCCCCTCTATATGCACTTGCTATACATGTTCAAGAAGCGGGGCGTGAAAGGGGCAACAGTATACCGTGGGATAGCGGGCTACGGGTCACACAGTCTCATACACACCACGAGCATACTAAGACTCTCTGAGGATCTCCCCATAGTGGTGGAGGTAGTCGACGAGGAGCATGTTATAAACGAGCTCATCGAGGAGGTCAAGAAGGTGGTCAAAGAGGGTCTCATAACAGTCGAGCCGGTGCAAGTGGTGTTCTACGGGCATAGTGAAAAGTAAAAGAGTGATGCATGCAAGCGCCTCAGTAGAGCTCGTACAGACTATGTCCGCGGGTAACTTGTAGCGAGTGGTTGAGGAAGCATGACAGGCGAGATCAGCGTGAAGTTCTATCCGTGCGGCTCTGTTAGACTAAGTAAGGATAGATGCACGGGCTGTGGAGACTGCGTTAAGTTATGTCCAGTGAACGCGTTGAAACTAGAAGATGGGACTGTGGTGCAGGTCGGTGTTTGCGTGGTTTGTTTGGGTTGCATGGCTGTCTGCAAGGAGAGAGCTATACAAGTGGATGTCGTAGAGTGCCCAGAGGAACTCGAGGTGGACGTTACGAGTAAAAATAATGTAAATGTGTAACGCAGATTATTGCAGGTCGCCCTTGTGATACTTTTCTCGTATCTCGTCTGGTGCGATAAGCCTGGCGCCCCTGCTTGCCTCGTGCCTCTTCTTGAGCTCGCGCTCCTTCTGCTTCTTCTTCCACTTGTACTTGATGGTGCCACGTAGGCCTCTGCTCTTGCGCAGACCGCGCATCTTCTTGCCAGCGCTCGTGAGGCCGCGGAATACTCTGCCGCGGTGCTTCGGGCTGCATATCCAGCCCAGCTCGTGATCGCGGCATATAGCGGGGTGGTGCGGGTCGACTAGTATGACCTCGTACCACTTGTATAGACCATCCTCGCCCACATAGTAGCTGTTGAGCACCTCAAGGTTCGGATATTTACGGGCGGCTCTCTCCTCTGCTATCAACCTAGTAGACTTTGCAGGCGCATAACCATAGACACCCATCCTCTTAGGTCTCCTACCCTTGTTGGGCCTTGGGCGGTTTAGGCCGCCCTTCCTGACCCTAACCCTCACGACGATTATCCCAGGCTTGGCCTTATAGCCGAGTGCACGCGCACGGTCGAGCCTCGTAGGCTTGTCAATCCTTACAACGCTCGGCTCGCGCCTCCACTGGAGTAGCCTCTGCTTCCACAGCCTTGCTAGCTCCGGGTCGTCCCATCGCTTCTTCCACATCTCGCGTAGATAGTGGTACAGTCCGTGCGCCACTTTTCACCAGCCCGATGCTTGCACGCGAACTAGTAGCCTCTTAAAACTAACCAGTGGGTCGCCAATCACGAGCATATGGTGGCGAGCATTTTGGCCTGCAATAGATCCTACGTGGAGAGCCTCTGCGGCGGAAAAGTGTTGCTGATAGGCACCGGGTGTAACTGTATACCAGAGCTAGTCAAGAAATACCACGTTGATGTTGTGATAGGGTTGTTTGAGAGTTGGGAGTGTGACATACCCGGTAGACTAGTAACTTACCATTTGCCGGTAAGGGACTTCAGCGTTGAGCCGTTGTTCAACGTGGTCACGGCTGTCAAGCTGGCAGCCAGGCACCTGGCTCGGGGAGAATCAGTTCTTATTGCGTGTAGAGGCGGGTGTGGCCGTACAGGCACAGTCATAAGCCTATTCAACATAGTATATCGGTGCATGGGATATCGTGATGCAGTCGACCACTATGTTAGGCTAAGAGGATGTGGCCCAGAGACGCCAGACCAGCATAGCCTGCTCTACAAGGCATCCGAGATAGCGGCTAATGCAGGTTGCGAGCCCCTTATCGGCAAGGATGCGTGTCGGAAGCCCAGCAGTTATGACCCGGATTTCGTGCTTGAGGCGATCCTGGAATACGTGTTTTGAGTTGGAGCGCCGGTTATAGGGCGGGGTTTGCTACCCGAAACCAATGTGGATAGTGCGGCGGCAAGGTGTTCGATAGTGTACGGCGTCTGGAGCAACCCGATAGCCTATCACACGGGCAAGCTGTTGAGCATAGTCGCGAGCCTCCCGGATAATGAGTACATTGAGAACGTCAGAGTGATACTCGAGGGCGGTGATGCCGAGATGATTTCGCTGCACTGGGCTGTCTTCAACACTCTGGTTTACAACTGGGCTAGGTTCGAGGAGGACTGTCGCGGCAGAAGGAGATGCAAGATATCCGATTATCTCCCGGAGGGCGTCGACCCAAGACAAGCGTCATCATTCTTCAACGATGAGACAAGACGTGTCATAGTCCAGGCTTGTGTGGATCTTGCGCCCGACTGGGTTATACCATCGTGGGTCAAGTGGGTGGCGGGCCGCTACGGTATCGATCTTAGTGTGCTTCGTGGCTTATCATGGGGCGAGTTGCTAGGCAGGCTTGCAGACTACTCGGTGTATGTTTGGGGGCTCCGGGGGCTCACAGCTAGCTATATGGAGTTCTTCCAGATGGAAGGTATGGAGTATGCCCTGGTTGTAGTGTCGCACGTCCACTGGGAGATCGTGGAAGCGACAGCTGAGCCGCTCGAGGCGGCGTTAGAGCCGATACGTAGGAGGTTCAGCGTTACACTGGAAGAGGTCCGGAAGGCTTCATTCGAGGCGGGGCTGCGTTTTGCTGAGAGCGAGGGGAGAAGCAGGCTGGGCCTCCGCGAGGTATCCGAAAGAGCTGTTAGGAGACTTCGCGAGGCTCTAGTGGAAACTCTTGAGGAGGTACGGGAGGCGAAGAAAGACTCGTAAAAGGGTCCTTGTTGCGAACTACGGGGCAAGGACGTGTCAATTGCTCGCGAGATGAAGAAGCTAGTAGAGGAATATGACCAAAACAAGCTACACATAGGCGTAGTTGCTAGTCATAGTGCGCTCGATGTGCTGTGGGGTGTCAAAAGGCTAGGCTTTCGTACTCTTGCCATAGCTGAGAGGCGTAGACTCGAACCATATCGTAGACTTGTTGGTAAAGTGATAGACGAGTTGATAGTTGTAGATCGTTACGCCGATATGTTGGATGAGAGTATACAGGAGAGGCTTCGCTCGCTCAACACGATAATAGTGCCTAATCGCAGCTTTGCGGTCTATCTCGGGTATGACAACATCGAAAAGAAGTTGCGCGTGCCGATATTTGGGAATAGGTTCTTGCTTCGATGGGAGGAGCGTAAAGGCGAGAAAAACTACTACAAGCTTCTCGATGATGCTGGTGTACGGCGCCCCAAGGTGTACAATAGCGTAGAAGAGGTTGACAGACCCGTTTTAGTCAAGCTGCCGGAGGCCGCTAGGAGGGTGGAGAGGGCATTCTTCGTGGCTAGGGATAGGGAGGATCTTGAGAGAAAGTTGCAGGAACTAATGGAGAAGGGGATTATCGACGATAAATCGCTGGAGGAGATGGTTATAGAGGAGTTTGTTGACGGCGCCCACTTCAACGTGAACTTCTTCTATAGTGTTGTTCGCGGTGAACTCGAGCTCTACAGTATTGACAGAAGGTTGCAAACTAACATAGACGACATCAACAGGTGGCCTGCATGGGTGCAGGAGAGGCTAGAGGGTGTAATAATCGAGCGCATGATAGAAGTTGGCCACATCCCAGTGACAATACGCGAGAGTATGTTAGCCAAGGTGTTCCCGCTCGCGGAGCGTGTAGTCGAGGCCGCTAGGAAACTAGAACCTCCGGGTATAATTGGGCCCTTCACGCTTCAACTAATAGTGACGCCGAACCTCGACGTCGTTGTATATGATGTTGCGTTGCGTGTAGGCGGAGGTACTAACAGCGTAATGGCTTGGGGCGGGCAGTATATACACCTTTGGCATGGAAAACCGTTAACACTAGGAGAGCGTATTGCCTTGGAGATACGCGAGGCTATCCGAGATGGACGGCTACCCGACATCGTAACTTGATTGCAGAGTTGTACCTTAAGCCGGGTTTTTGCATCCTCACATGCGTGTATGGGGTTGACAGTGACGAGGGTATACATAGAGACCTATGGTTGTGCGCTTAACCATGCTGACTCGGCGATAATGTCGTCGGTGCTAGCGTCAAGAGGCTACACCATAGTCGATAGTATAGAGGATGCTGATGTAATCATAATCAATACTTGTACCGTGAGGCTAGACACTGAACAGAGGATGGTCAAGAGGATTAAGGAGGTGTGGCGGAAGTACGGTAAATCAAAGAGGATTGTGATAGCTGGGTGTTTAGCCAAGGCGCAGCCGTATCTCGTGAAACGTGTGGCTCCAGGGGCAGTTCTAGTATCACCTGGCAACGTTCATCGTATCTACTTGGCGGTTGAGAGTGGTACTGAGCTCCTTGTTGAGGATCCCTTGGAGCGTAAGAGGCTCCCACCTAGGCCTTGGAAGCATGGTGTTGTAGCCGAGGTTGTTATCCAGGAAGGTTGCCTCAGCGACTGTGCATTCTGTATAACGAAGTTTGCGAGAAGATACCTGCGCAGCCAGCCTATCGAAGAGATAGTAGACTATGTCAAGAAGCTTGTAGAGGCAGGTGTTGTTGAAATAAGGTTAACCGGGCAGGATACGGCAACTTACGGTGTTGACATCTACGGGAAGCGTATGCTACCAAAGCTACTAGAGGAGATTGCTAGTGTTGTCGAGAGCCCCGACGGATGCAAGGCATACGTACGCGTCGGGATGATGAGCCCAGATCAGGCGCTACCCTTCTGGGACGAACTGCTGGACATCATGAGTCATCCCTGTATCTTCAAGTTCCTACACATACCTGTGCAATCTGGAGACGATAGAGTGCTGCGTGTGATGCGAAGAGAGTACACTGTTGACGAGTATCGGAGGATGGTATACGAGGCTCGCTCAAAGCTACCTGGCGTAACTATAGCTACAGACATCATCGTTGGGCACCCGGGTGAGGATGAAGAGGCATTCGAGAACACGGTTAGGCTGGTGGAGGAGCTCCTATTCGAGAGGGTTCACCTTGCACAGTATACGCCAAGGCCAAGGACCTTGGCGGCGCGTTTGCCCCAGGTTCCTGACCCAGTGAAGAAGGAGAGAAGTAGGAGGCTGCAGCGTGTAATAGAAGATGTTGGTTATCGGGTGCACGCATCATACGTGGGAGCTAACGCGCTACTTGTGGTTACGGAGGAGGGTAGTGAAGGTACGCTAGTTGCGAGGACCCACAATTACATGCAGGTGATTCTGCCGCCGGGCTCGGCGAACCTAGGCTCGACCATAGAGGCGAAGATAGTAGGTGCGACCTGGTATGATCTCAGGGCAGTGCCCGTAGGCATGGATCTGGGTGCAGTAAGCGTGGTAGAGCAACGTGAGCATGGCTACTGTAGAGTCTAGGTCCTAAATGGTGAGTAGTGGATTGTTTGCTACGTGCATTAACATGGTAAGGTAATGTTGTGGTTGTAGACCGTAACGGTATAGGGAGTCGCCTCTCCAACTAGATTTGGCGGTCACTATGGATGTTGTGGTTAGAAGGCCTGCGGTCGCCGGGATGTTCTATGAGGCTGATCCAGAGGCGCTGAGATCGCAGATAGAGTGGTGTTTCACTCACACACTGGGTCCAGGTAAGCTTCCGCCGCGTGGAGGCGGAAGTGAAAGGCTGAGTGTTGGATTTGTCTCGCCTCACGCTGGGTACATGTATAGCGGGCCAGTGGCCGCTCATGTATACTATCAATTGGCGCTCGAGAAGAAGCCAGACACGGTTGTGATAGTAGGCCCGAACCATACCGGCCTAGGGACGCTGGTATCGGTGATGGTTGAGGGTGTGTGGGAGACGCCACTAGGCAGAGTAGAGATAGACTCGGAACTCGCGAAGTTGATAGTCAAGTATAGCGACTTGGCCGACATCGATGATAAAGCTCACTTGTTCGAACATAGTGTCGAGGTGCAGGTGCCATTCCTGCAATACATCTATGGGGACGAGTTCCGCATAGTGCCAATTGTAATGTGGGATCAGACTCCGCGGGCAGCGCGTGACCTCGGAGAAGCGGTGGCGAAGGCGGC
This sequence comes from Pyrolobus fumarii 1A, assembly GCF_000223395.1. Lineage (GTDB taxonomy): Archaea > Thermoproteota > Thermoprotei_A > Sulfolobales > Pyrodictiaceae > Pyrolobus > Pyrolobus fumarii. Next base: position 865,022 of record NC_015931.1, read on the forward strand.
GGCTGAACTAGGCAGAGACGTCATATACATAGCTTCAAGCGACTTTACACACTATGAGCCGCACGAGGTTGCTGCGAAGAAGGATAGGCTGGCGATTGATAAGATACTTGCACTCGACCCGGAGGGCCTTCACGAGGTCATACAGCGCTATGATATCAGTATGTGTGGGCCGGGCCCCGTAATGAGCATGCTCTACTATGCTCGGGCGCGTGGGGCATCCAACGCGCAGCTGCTAAAGTACGCCACTAGTGGCGACGTGACTGGCGATCGCAGCTCGGTAGTAGGCTATGCCGCGATAAGGGTCTACTAGGCTCCCGTGTACCCCTCGGTGAGCCTCTTGAGCATGAAGAAATCGTACAAGCTACCCATACCACTCCTAGGTTTGCCGTTAAAGGGCAGACATAACCCAATACTAGTCGCGCTAAGCTCTACGCCTCTGGTAGACGTTGAAGTCGAAGTAGAGGAGTCTAACGCGCCTAGTGTGAGTGTAAATGGCGAGCCTAGACTAGGATGGAGAGGCGAGCTAGCCCTCAAATCTTTCGTTGATGAGCTATCAGCGAGACTTGAGCAACCGCTGCGTTTCAGCGTCTACTACCAGGCCAGAGGATTCCACGTAGCAGGAGTCTATGCGATACTGACCGTGGCTCTAGTTGAGGCTGTAGCGGAAGAAGGCGGGTACGAGATGGAGCCCGTCGAGGTTGCTGAGGCTGCAGACAGTATTGATTGGGATGCGGGAGTCGAGTTGGATTATATTGATGCGTGTAGGAGGGCAATAGTACTTGAATCAAGTATCATATTCCGTAAAGGCGAAGAGCCGATCAAAGTGTCGCTCGCCGGTGGTAAGGTCGAACTCGTAGGAGAAGAGGAGCTGGGTGACGTCATAGAGGAGGAGCTTGGGGAAGAAATCCATACCGCATTGTCGAGACTAGTTGGGTTGAGTGTAGCCGTATGGTCAAGGGGCATAGTAGAGAAAGGATGGGAGGCGATTAGAAGCATCTGGAGGCTCGCCTCTAGGCTGGAGAATGGGCTCTACTATGCGTTGTTTGGCGTAGCTCCCCCACCGGAGGGTTGCAAATGGACACCAGGACTGCAGACGGCGTTCGGCGTGTGTATCGATGTGGGTGAAGGACAGACGATAGATGTGGCATAGTGTTGCGTAGGGCGTACATGCTAAGTCCGACCACAGTTTAGACCTGTGACGTTCTCCGGTAGGGCAGTGTGGCCCGCCCATTGCTCGTTGTGAAGCTCGGCGGCAGCATAATCACTGAAAAAGAGCAGCCATTCACACCTCGACTCGATCTTCTCGAAGAGTATGCCGAAGTGCTCAAGAAGATAGCTAATGTGTATGACCTCGTTATAGTCATAGGCGGCGGTAGTTATGGACACTATGCTGTACGTGCTTGTCGGGAGGCTGGTGCCTCGCCACCCGAGACTCTGCATGTAGTTACAAATGCAATGCTCGAGCTTGCGATGCTTGTGTCCGAGATGCTCGCCTCTCACGGCCTCTATACTATCATCTACCCTCCACGAGCATTCTGTAAGCCGCGCGGCTTAGAGCCGAATTGTGAATGGAGGCGTGTGCGTGACGCTCTCGCTTCGGGGGCATATCCACTTGTCTTTGGCGATGCTTACCCCATACAAGGCGAGTATGGGATTGTCTCTGGTGATGAGTTGTCAATAGAGGCTGCTTGTAAGCTTGGTGGCCAAATTGTAGTGTTTACCACCAACGTACCGGGGGTAATTATCGGTGGGGAGGTTGTTGACATGCTTGATAGGGAGAAATTGGAGTATGCCCTGAAGACTGCTGGTGGGACACAAGGTGATGTAACAGGAGGGATGAGAAGAAAACTGGAGGCTATACTCGTGAATGGCTGTCCAGGTCTCCGTGTACACATTATAGACGGTAGGGACCCCGCTAACCTTGAGAAGGTTGTGTTGCGGGGCGAGAGGATAGGGACGCTAGTTATACTCTAGCTAGCCTCGGCCTCAGCGGGAGGAGCCACATTGCGAATATCCAATAGGAAACTTGACCACCTCTTGATAACAACCTACTATGACGTTAACCATAGCGTGACTACTCTGCTTGAAGAGGTTCTACCTGTACCACGTGCAGCGCCCGAAGCGAGTCTAGACGAGGTTGACCCGAGTATAACACTGTTTGGTAAGAGGATCGCGGCGCCAGTGATAGTCTCGGGCATGACGGGCGGACATCATATAGCATTAGAAATTAACCGTGCGATAGCTGAGGTTGTAGAAGAGCTTGGCCTGGGGATGGGCGTTGGTAGTCAAAGAGCAGCGGTAAAGGACCCCTCTTTAATAGACACCTACCGTGTTGTTCGTCGTGTTGCACCGAATGCATTGATAATAGGTAATATTGGTGCTGCACAGCTCGCGAAGATGAGTATAGATGATGTTGAGAAGCTAGTCTCTATGATAGAGGCTGATGCCCTTGCGGTGCACCTTAATGTGCCTCAGGAGCTGTTCCAGCCGGAAGGCGATAGAGACTTCCGTGGTGTGATAAAAGCTATCGAGAAGATTGTAGAAAAATTGAGTGTGCCTGTTATCGTGAAGGAGACCGGGCACAGCATAGACCCCGTTACGGTATCAAAACTTGTTAGCATTGGTGTGGAGTACATCGATGTTTCTGGTGCCGGTGGTACTAGTTGGGTGCGCGTCGAAGAACTGAGAGCGCGTAATGCTGGCGAGGCTAGCCTGGCTAGAGAGGCGAGCGTGTACCGTAACTGGGGGCTGCCTACAGCTGTGGCTATAGTGGCTGCTAGGTGGGCAGCACCCACAGCTTGTATACTGGCTGGCGGCGGAGTATGGAACGGTCTAGACGCACTACGAGCGCTGATGCTCGGTGCTGATGCTGTTACTGTGGCTTTGCCGGTGCTGCGTGCATATGCGGATAACGGTGTTGACGGAGTAATGGCGTTCCTCTCGCGGTATGTGAGTGAGTTGAGGAAGGGTATGCTAATGGTTGGCGCTCGTACACTACGTGACTTGTACGCAACTGATTATGCTTTGGGGCCGAGGCTATCATCGTATATCGAGAGTTTAGGCATTGACCCAGAGCTGTACAAGTATGCCAGCCGCGCTAGGCTTTACACGAGTAGAGCATGCCCCTAACATTGGGGCTCTGGCTTGCTGCAGGAGCGGATGAGGGAAATAGCGCGGCTGGTAACCGACTACATACTAAACGTGGTGAAGGGAACACCACAACAGCTGTACGACGCAGCGCTTCACTTGATAAAAGCTGGTGGTAAGAGAGTCAGACCCTTCATAGTCATAACTGTTGCTGAGGGCCTTGGTGCTAGTAGGGAGGCTGCTCTCCCGTTCGCAGCTGCGGTTGAACTCGTCCACAACTTCACCCTTGTACACGACGACATCATGGATCGTGACGAGTTTAGACGCGGTGTGCCTACTGTGCACAAGTTATGGGGTGAGCCCCTGGCAATAACAGCCGGTGACTTGTTATTCGCGAAGGCGTTTGAGGTGCTAGGCGAGGCTCTCGAGAAGGGCGTACCGGCTAACAGGGTAGCCGAGGCGTCAAGGCAGCTAGCGCGGGCCTCCGCCATAGTCGCTGAGGGTCAAGCTCTTGACCTGCTATTCGAGGATCTAGAGAGAGTTTCGATGGACGACTATATTGACATGGTGTATAGGAAGACTGGCGCGCTCTTCGAGGCTTCGGCGGTGCTCGGCGGCCTCGTAGCGACAGACGATGATGAGACGCTGAGCGCCCTTGCAGAGTATGGTAGGAATCTCGGAATAGCATTCCAGATACGTGATGATATACTTGGCCTCACGGGCGACGAGAAGATACTGGGCAAGCCTGTATACAGTGATATACGCGAGGGCAAAAAGACGATACTGGTGATATACGCGTTATCGAAGCTTGATGGTGATGCCAGGGAGAAACTACTCTCTGTCCTTGGTAAGAGGGGTGCGGCAAGAGAAGAGCTTGAGGAGGCCGCCCGTTTGATAATAGAGACTGGCGCGGTAGAATACGCCGAGAACGTCATGAAGGATTATGTTGGGCGTGCAAAAACAGCGCTGGGCAAGATAGACTTCGTGAATAGTGATGCGAAGAGGCTACTCGAAGAACTCGTAGACTTTATCGTGAAGCGCGAGAAATAGCCCTCTTTTAAACCCTTGTAGCGTCTCTACTTCTCTCGGGGTCGTGGTGGAGCCTAGAGATAGAAGGAACCCCTACCTGATACCAAGGCTTTACATTGAAGGAATTAAAGGCGATGAGTATCTCGTTGAGAGCGGTGAGGGAGTTTACAAGAGAAGCAAGAGTTGTCCAAGTGGCTCCAGGTGCTATGGTAAAGCGATATACGGTGTAGAGTTGGACTCGATACTTGACTTGTTGGAGAAGAAAGTTAAGCGCTCTTTCATAGTTGAGCCTGGCGATAAGCCCGGGGAGGGTATCCTGGTAGAGAGTGGTGTGCATGCAGAACCTATACCGGTGTCGGGAAAGAGGGCTGTCATTGAAGTACTGGAGGGTGACGAGGTTAAGGAGGGTGATGTGCTGGGCCTCATAGTGACTGGCAAGTATGAGTTGCGTAAAGTGCGTAGCCATGTTGATGGCATCGTTGTCTACATCTACTCGTCGCCCATGGGGCCGCCGGACGAGAACATAGTGTTCATAGTCCCCAGAGACCAGGTAAAGAGAATCAAAATTGAAGAGTGAGGACGTCTGATACACGTTGATGTCGTGCCTAAAAGTGTGGTTAGCCGCGCCCCGCCGTCTTTCGGGATTTTGTGCGTGACTAGTGTGAATCGTGAGTGGGGGCAAGGGTATTCTCTCTAAGGCTTTGTGAAGAGTACTGGGTGTGATTGTGAGTTTCGATGAGCGTGAGGTGCGTGAGGTTGCCCGCGCTTATGCATTGTTGAATGCAGTGCAGCATGGAGGCAAGGCTAGCGTGGGCGCGGTCATGGGCAAGGTGATGGCTGAGCGACCGGAGTGGCGTAGTGTAGCACGTCAGATTGTTGGTATTGTACGCGAGGTTGTAGAGGAGGTTAACAAGCTGAGTCTCGAGGAGCAAAAGAGGTTACTTGAGGAGAAGTACAGTTGGGTGCTTGAGAAGACGCGTAAGCCGCGCGCTGAGGAGAAGAAACTACCGCCTCTACCGGAAGCCGAGGAGGGCAAAGTAGTAACCAGGTTTGCACCTAACCCAGATTTCGTCATACACCTTGGGAACGCGCGTCCAGCTATACTTAGCCACGAGTATGCAAGAATGTACAAGGGCAAGTTTATCCTCCGCTTTGAAGACACAGACCCAAGGACCAAGAGACCGATGATAGAAGCGTATTCTCTCATCAAGGAGGACTTAGAATGGCTTGGCATCAAATGGGATGAGGAGTATGTGCAGAGCCTCCGCATGGAGATATACTATGACATAGCTCGGAAGCTCATAGAGAAGGGTGGAGCATATGTTGACGACCAGCCTGCAGAAAAGTTCCGAGAGTATCGCGACTCGGGCAAGCTGGCTGAGTATCCACCCAGGAGGAGAAGTCCAGAGGAGAACCTAGAGCTGTGGGACAAGATGCTTGAAGGTGCATTTGGTGAAGGGGAAGCCGTACTGAGGGTTAAGACCGATCCCTCACACCCCGACCCATCTGTGCGCGATTGGGTAGCATTCAGGATAATAGATACGAGCAGGACGCCACACCCCCTTGTAGGCGACCGCTACATAGTATGGCCCACATACAATTTCGCAGCTGCAGTTGACGATCATCTAATGGGTGTGACGCACATTCTACGAGCCAAGGAGCATATGCAAAACACCGTGAAGCAAAAGTTCCTCTACCAGCACCTAGGCTGGAAGTATCCACATGTAATACACTTCGGGCGCTTGAAGCTAGAAGGCTTCATAATGAGTAAGTCGGTCATGAAGAAGCTGATGGAAGAGGGGTTCTTCCTCGGCATCGATGACCCACGATTTGGCACTATCGCAGGACTGAGGAGGCGTGGTATCGACCCAGATTCTATCCGGAAACTCATCCTCGACGTGGGCGTGAAGGGCACAGACGCGTCAATAAGCTATGCAAATCTTGCAGCTGTCAACCGCAGCATAATAGACCCGAAAGCCAAGAGGTTCATGGTTGTGTTTGACCCGGTGGAGGTAGTAATCCAGGGCATACCGGGGCGCATAGAAGCAAACATACCATTTCATCCTGAGCGACGCGAGATGGGATCAAGGGTATTGGTGCTCCCTGCGGGTGAAGCTAGGGTATACCTGCCAAGGCGGGATATCGCGAAGGTTGGCGTGGGTGGGTGGATTAGGCTAGCCGAGGCCATCAACATAGAGATAGTCTCGATGGATGGTGACAGGGTTGTTGCCCGCTATAAGGGTACTAGTCTGGATGAGGCGAGGGCGAGACGTGCGCCAATAGTGCAGTGGGTGCCGGCAGGCGATGTAGTAGAAGTTACAGTGTTCATACCCGAGGGTCTAAGGTTGCGCGTTGAGAAGGGGGTTGGTGAGCCTGCTCTACGTGAAGTTAAGCGGGGTGATATAGTGCAGTTCCTTCGTGAGGGCTTCTATAGAGTAGATGCTGTTGCGGCGGAGCAGAATGAGGTCGTAGTTATATATGCCCACGATTGAGGAGAGATAGTATGAACTAGGTGAGCAATGATAGACATGATGCTAAGCGACACACTGTTGGTGGCTTTAGCGGCTGGTGGACTAGCTGCTCTTTTGACGTCTGTTGGCGCGCTTCTTGGCATACTATTTGGTTTATCCAGAGTCAAGCCTGAAAGGTTCCTAGACGTGGGATTGGCGTTCAGCGCTGGTGTAATGATTGTTGCGAGTTTTACGAATCTGCTTATGCCCGCTATGGAGGCGTGGAGTGCGCCACCGGCAATCCTCGGGCTTATAACCGGAGTTGTTGCGATGATAGCTGTGCACGTGATGTTACCGCACGAACATACAAGGAAGGAGGCCTACGAGGGACCATACTGGGGGCGTAAGCTACACGTTGCACTCCTGGTGTCATTTGCGGTCGTTATTCACAACTTCCCGGAGGGGCTAGTCATAGGCGCAGCCAGCGCCTATGATGTGAAATCGGGGCTCTTGCTAGGCCTGGCTATAGGTTTGCAAGACATACCCGAAGGTATCGCAATCATTCTACCGCTCTACTTGTCCACGGGGCGAGCGGTATACTCGCTAGCAGTCGGCATGTTAAGCGGATTATCCGAGCTCGTGATGGCGTTGCTTGGAGCAACTCTAGGTGAAAGTAGCATGGCGCTATTGCCCGTCCTCCTAGGTTTTGGTGCGGGTGCGATGATCTTCGTATCAGTACGTGAGGTCATACCTGAGAGCTTTAGAGAAGGGCATGAGGATGAGGCTACGCTGGGCTTCTTCCTAGGATTCATAATGATGTTGTTACTCGACTTGACGCTCTCCTAGCGCAGGCGTAGGTTTCATAAACTCTTGTCTAACACTCCGACCGGGCGACGACCCGGTCGGGGAGGAGGATGAGCCATGAGCAAGCCGTTCTATGTTAGGTTCGAGGTCCCAGCCGAGCTAGCCGAAAAGGCATACAAGGCGCTCGAGATTGCAAGGAAGACGGGCAAGATCAAGAAGGGTACCAATGAGACCACAAAGTGCGTCGAGCGCGGTCTTGCCAAGCTCGTGCTAATAGCCGAGGATGTAGACCCGCCGGAGATCGTTGCTCACCTACCCCTACTATGCGAGGAGAAGAAGGTACCGTACGTCTACGTGCCCAGCAAGAAGAGGCTAGGCGAGGCTGCGGGCATCGAGGTGGCTGCGGCTAGCGCCTGCATAATCGACCCTGGCGAGGCCAAGGACCTCGTAGAGGAGATCATCAAGGCCGTAAACGAGCTTAAGGCCAAGGCTGGTGTTAGCTAAACCGGTGTCCTTTTTTGAAACTCCTACATAAGCTATCAGGTTATGTAGAGCTTGTACGTCCTCATAACGTCCTTGTGGCGGTGCTTAACGGTATCGTTGGCTTCGTTACAGTGGCTTGGTTAACCGGGTGTTTGGACAACGCGTGTCTATACCCAGCATTAGCTGCGATAGCATTGGTTGCAGCAGGAGGCTATGTTGTTAACGACTATTTCGACGCGGATATTGACGCTATATCAAAGCCTTCGCGGCCGATACCCTCCGGGAGAGTCACGCCAGGCGAGGCTCACCTCTTTGCACTCGCGTTATTAGCGCTAGGAGTGTACGCCGGGTTCAGTCTAAGCATTTTGCACGGGCTCTACGCTCTAATTGTTGCAATGCTTCTCTATGCATACCCCGCTTGGATGAAGAGAAGACGTGCACTTACAGGTCATCTGACGGTAGCCGCTACCGGTGCATCGACGATAATCTATGGTGGTTTAGCAGCGGGGGTGTGTTGCAATTCTCTGGATGCATCGTTACTCGCTTCGAGTATACCAGCGGCTTACGCGTTCACCCTCATACTAGCAAGAGAGTTTGTAAAGGCGCTAGAAGACTTCGAGGGTGATAGTGCAAGAGGTGCAGCAACCATAGCGACAAGGTACGGTATTAGAACGGCACGTAGTGCCGCAATAGCGTTGTTACTTTGTGTTGCAGTTGCTGCACCTCTACCAGCGTTGATAGGGCCTTATGGCGCTGTGTATCTTGCGCTAGCATCTATGGTTATACTGTTGAACGTATACTCGATTAGGTTGTTGGTGAGAGGTGAATACCCCAAAGCGAGGCGAGCATTAAAGATAGCGTTTGGCTTTGGGGGGTTGGCGTTCCTGGCGGAACCAGTGTTAGCCCTAATACTGAGGTAAGGCTCGGCCGAGGGCCCCTGGGCTCCTCACCACTCAGGGGAAGGGGAAACTCCTCATCGCCACGTGAGTTGTGGGGCTTCAGCCCGAGTGCCCCCAAGGCTCCTCACGTATCTCGGCACCCTACGGTCTCTTCACCGCCCCGAGGCTCCTACCATCCCTATGCCAGGGTTTAACCTGAACGTCCATCGCTAGCCCAGCCTCTATGGCCATGGCAGTTGCTATCATATCCGCAAGTAGGGATGAGTTTGGCAGAGCTTTTCGAACTATATCCGCCTTATCAGAGACCGGATCATAGGCTATTATGCCAGTCCAGGCGGGCAAGCCTGCAATAGCATCGTATACGCCCCAGTCCGGTAAAGCAACATACACTCGATGAGCTAGGTGGCGTCTCCTCTCTACCTGCACCCGTAGCGAGTCGCGGTACAACACCTTCATCTCGACAATCAAGCCACGATAACCCCTTGACGTCTGTTTAACGGCGTAAGCGTCAACCTCCATACCCTCAATGACACGGTTGAGTAATGTATGGTAACCTAGACTGCGTAGGAGTCTAACCACAGCTCCTTGCATCATCAATGAGACTTCCTGCAACCTCCTACTTGTTAGTCATATACGGCGCACGAACGCCCCCTAAAACAGTTGAGAATAGCAAGCAGACCAATAAGACGATTATCCCCAGGCGTTCTATCGCATGCTAAAAGGTTTTACGTGCGTAAGAAGGATAGTGGTACATGGCTATGATGTGTTGTCCGCATTGCCGAGGCGGCACTCTAAGCCGCCCGTGGCGAGTGGTGCGCCCCGCCTGAGCCAACAATTCTCCCGTCAACAATCTCCACGATGCGTGCACCCAGTTTTGATAGAAATCCCGTATCATGAGTAGCTATTACCACGCTTGAGCCGTACTTTACAAGCTCGGCTAGTATATCAGCTAGCAAGGCCTTTTTGCTGGAATCTAGGTGGGATGTAGGCTCATCCAGAAGGAGATAGCGTGGCGAAGCTATGATAGCGCGTAGAATAGAGATTAGTTGTGCTTCGCCAGATGATAGAGACGAAGCCTTGCGATAAAGCAGGTTCCGAATACCGAGTTTCTCGGCAAGCATCTTAACTCTTAGTATAGCTTCTTGCTTCTTTACACCGCGCATCACTAGACTAAGTACAAGATTATCAAGTACAGAGCCACGCACAAGAACCGGCTCTGGATGCACATAAGCAACCAGCCTGCGTGCAGCAAGCTTGACCTGACGCTCAGCGCTCCAATAATCAACGCGGTCTATCAACACTCGTCCGCGAAGAGGGCGATAAAGCAGACCAGCTACTTTGAGCAGTGTGGTTTTCCCAGCGCCATTAGGGCCTACCACGCCAATAACTTGCTCTTCGTGGACTTCCAGGTTTACACCGCGTAGGACCCAATTTTTCGATCCCGGGTAGCGATACCAAACGTCTCTCAACACTAGCGTCAACTCTTGATCACCCTCTCGGCGATATACACGGTTATAGCTACTATCGCGAGTATCGTGACCAGCACCAAGCCTAGAAGTATGGCTAATTCATACTCTCCCTTAGAGACCTCCAGGGCAATCGCGGTAGTTATGGTGCGCGTGTAACCCCGTATATTACCTCCCAGCATCAGTGCAACACCAAGCTCGCCAATAGCTCTCGAGAACGATGCTAACGCAGCTGATATTATAACGTGTAGACTTTCGCGTAGCGCCAGAATGTGTGCAGAGATCTCGTCTGCCCCAAGGCTCAGTGCAAGCTCGTATATACGAAGATATGTGTGTCGTAGTCCTCTGACGCATAGGGCGATGAAGAGTGGGGTGACGAGGATGGACTCACCGATGATTATGGCTTGTGGTGTGTAGAGCAAGCCTAGGAAGCCAAGTGGGCCACTCCTGCTGAGCAGCATGTAGAGCAAGAGGCCTACTAATACCGTTGGTATACCAACAAGGCTCTCCGCTATACGTGCAACTAGAGTCCAACTCCGCATAACAGTCAGTACTGAGAGCGGAATGCACCATAGCGATGCAAGTGCAACAGCGGAAGCAGATACGTAAACACTCCTCACGATTATCTCGGCGGCCTCACCCCAAAGGCTCAAAATAACTACCCACCTTCGGCCAGCATCTGCCAGGCCTTCTCAAGCATGTCTTCGTGGCCTCTAGCAGGGTAGAAGAGCGGTTTACCATATTTGTCCAGCCCGTATCTACCAATAAGCTCTTGGTGCTCGACTACAAACTTCAGGAATTCGAGGGCAGCTTTCCGCTCGGCACCCGTGCACGTTGACACTAGGTAGACGCTATACACGTTGATGAGTTCGGTGCTATTGCTATAGAGTATCTCTAGGTGTGGTAGCTTCCCGTCAAGCTTTAGCTTTAAGAATGTGCCCGTATCGCTTAGTGTGTATGCGCCCAGCTCCTCGGCGATTATCAAGGTGCGTGCCATGCCCGTGCCCGATTCGATGTACCATTTATCGCGCCCAGGTTGAGGGTCAAGACCAGCCATCCTCCATAACATCCTCTCCCTGACATGTGTACCTGAGTTATCACCCCTGCTTACAAACACAGCCTTACCCTCGATGCCAGCCTTGTATATTCTCCTGAACGCGTCTATCGCGTCACTTGCTTCTCTCACACCGGCGGGATCGTTACTTGGCCCGACAATCACGAAATAATTGTATGCAATGATATGGTGGTTTTCGAGTATACCACGCTCTATGTACTTCTTCTCGAGGCTGGGTGCGTGTACGAATACCATGCACGCGTCTCCCTGGGCTGCTTTTCGAAGAGCCTCGCCACTACCAACTGCAATGTACTCTACGCGCACATCTGGGTGTAACTTGTGAAACTCGTCGGCAAGATAATCGAGTAGCCCGGTAGCATACAGACTAGTAGTTGTTGCAACACGAAGCCTTACACCCTCATGGGTGTTTATAACAAGGAAATAGCCCGCTGTAAACGCGGCTGCCACGAGCACTGCAATAAGTACGAGGCTTAGGGGCCTCATCTCCATCCACCGGGAATATCAGAAGGAATATAGGGTTGCACTAGAGCATAATCTGGCCGCTGCTCGTCGCTCCCGCCATCTTCTGAAATGTTGTGGAGGTGGGTAGGCAGCGATCCAATGTAATTTAAATTAAAACTAATGGTCTAGTTACCAGTCGATTATCTCATCGTCCTTGAAGAACACCTTGATTTCGTACTCTGCGCGCTCGGGAGAGTCAGACGCGTGTATCACATTCTCGCCTATACTGAGTGCAAAGTCGCCTCTGATAGTACCTGGTGGTGCTTTCCTACCGTCAGTGGGGCCTATCATGAGCCTTACTACACTAACAGCCTCGTCACCCTCTAGCACCATGCCAACAACAGGTGCGCTCGTCACGAAATTGATCAGCTCTTCGAAGAACGGCTTACCCTTGTGGATGTCGTACAGCTTCTCAGCCTCTTCCCTAGTCAGCTTTTTCATCTTCAACGCCTTAATCTTGAGGCCCTTCCTCTCAAACCGTGCTATAATCTCGCCTATGAGACCCCTCTTGACACCATCTGGCTTTATCATAACGAATGTCCTCTGGACGGCCATCCAGGTCACCTCTGCTGCGTGGCATACTTCTTAGTCCACTTTAACTTGCGTGGATCACGGCCAAGCTTCCATAGCTTGAAGCACTTGGAGCTGCAGAACCATAGGATGCTGCCATCGTTGCGTACATACATAAGGCCGGTGCCAGGCTCGATACCATGGCCACAATAGGAGCATGTTCTCCTCGCAGGCATCCACTTCACCTCCTCCTACCCAGCTTCCTCGCCTCGCGCTCAGTCTCGCGCAGGATTAGAATATCACCCAGACGTACCGGTCCCAGCACGTTCCTGGTTAACACTCTACCCTTATCACGACCCTCTAGGACGCGTACTCGTACCTGCGTAACCTCCCCAGTGACGCCAGTCCTGCCGATGATCTGTATGACCTCTGCCGGGAACCCTATGTCCTGTATAACGTTAACAGGGTCCTTATCAATGACCACGCGTTTCTCCTCACTCATACCCTTCTTCGCCCCTTGGGGTCCCCCGGCAACCACCCGTTTAAAGCTGTAGGAGGGCTACCTCTTGGCGTGTATCTCTACTATATCGCCATCCTCGAGTACGTGATCTGGCCCGACACGCTCACCCGGATATTTCGCAGAAGGGCCCCATATCTTGGCGTATGTGAAGTATTTTGCCAGATCGCTGTGTATCTTCCTAGCTGCGTCTAGGACTGTAGCGCCCTTTGGGAGTATAAGGGGTGTCTTGCTGACCTCGCCGTTCGGCTGCTTTGTATAGACGCGGATTATCCGGAGCATACGGAAGACAAACTCTCCAATCTTGTCAAGGTTGTAGTTACGAACCACCGACACAGGTATCAGTCCTATACCTCGCCCCTTTAGATGCTCGTAGAGCCTCTTGTATCGTTGTACTGCTCCAGGAACATCGACCTTATTAGCGATGACGAGTGTCGGCTTATAGGTCACCGGTTTAAATATCGCCTCTTCAATATCGTCGAGTGTCACCTCACCCTCTATCTCGACTACGGCAGAGTAGATACGGTAGGATGCGAGCAGCTTCTCCACGTCAGCTACGGTACCGTCGAGTATGCGCCCCCTAAGTTGCACCTTTACTCCTGGCCCGCCGCCCTTCCTAACCCTAACAACGCCCCTAGGCTTCTCGATAAGAACGCCATGCTCGCGCAATATCCTCTTAATATCCTCGTACTGTGCGACTGGATCCCTATCAAGGGCGACTACGAGTATGACGCCGTCAGCGTTTCTAGCCAAGCCTACTATGCGAGGCACGTATTGAGGAGCCTCATCTGTCAATGGTGGTGTGTCGATAAGCTGGAACTGGATATCCTCGTATTGTAGCATGCCTGGCACGGGTAGTGTTGTCGAGAATGGGTAGTCTGCTACGTGCGTCTTGGCCCCCGTTAGTCTCTGCACGAGTAGACTCTTGCCAGCATTAGGTGGGCCTAGTACGACGAGTTGCGCCGCGCCACTCTTCTCTATGAAGAATCTTGGTCCTCCACCGCCGCCCCTCCTCTGCTTGCGCCGCTCGAGCTCCTCGCGAAGCTCGGCTAGCCTGCGCCTAGCCCATAGCAATAGGTTCTCTGTACCCTTGTGCTTAGGGACGGCGGCCAGGAACTCCTCGAGCGCCTTGATCTTCTCTTCTATCGTCTTAGCCTCGCTGTACTTGGCTAGCTTGGCTCTAGCCTCAGCAGGCAGGTTCGCAGGCATTCTCTGCTCACCCCAAACTAGCCTGGGATAGAGCCTCGGATAGCCCCTACCCGTTACGTCACGAGAAGCGCGCCTAAAACGCGAAAAGGCGTGAAAACTGCAATAATCAAAGATGGTGAAAACAATATGCAGTATAGAATCGAGCACGGGCCTGCTTATGCTGTGCTAAAGGTTCGCCTAGAGGCTGGTGAAAGTATATGGGCTGAGCCTGGTGCCATGATGCTCCTCAGGGGCCCCGTTAGAGTAGAGACTAGGGCATATGGCGGCGTGTTAACCGCGTTAAAGAGGGCACTGTTTGGTGGCGAGAGCTTCTTTCTGAATCGTTACGTGGCTGAGGGTCCGGCTGAAGTCTGGCTCGTACCTGGAACTCCCGGTGACATAGCTACTATAGACATGCAGGGAGGCGGCTCGTGGATAGTGCAGGATACGAGTTACCTCGCGCATAGTGGCGACATAAATGTTGATGTGGCGTGGCGTGGGCTGCGCGGCTTGATAGCAGAGGGTGAGATAGTATGGTTAAAGCTGGAGGGTAGGGGCTTAGCATGGATATCATCATATGGCGCGATAGATAAGATAGACGTTCCTCCAGGCGAGAAGGTAGTAATAGATAACTTTCACTTTGTTGCGATGAGCGCCGACGCTAAGTGGAGTGTAAGAAAATTTGGTGATTTGAAGAGCTTCATCTTTGGTGGTGAAGGATTCGTGATCGAGATCGAGGGGCCGGCGACTGTGTATGTCCAGTCGCGTATGTTGCCATTATTTGCTCGGTTGTTGCAGAAATTCCTGCCTAGACAGTCGTAAGGCAAGCTGTAGTGTAACGATTCTATAACCTGTTATTGGCTTTTGTAGGATACCGGATGGCGGGGGATGGGGAGGCGCATTAGGTCCGATAGGTGAGGACAGTACCCTCGGCCCTACCCCGCCGTATCGGTTAGACCCTGCTGATAGAACTCTGGGTACGTGCTTGCTCACTCATTAGCTCTACTACATGCTGTGCAGCTCTACATAGCTCTTTTAGTCTTTCGACAAGCTCGGGTTTCGGCTCATAGATGTAAGCTCTGCCTCCCCTTCTCAGTGGAAACGGGCGTCTTTCAATGAGTCCCTTAGAGTATAGCTTTCGTAGCGCGCGTCGTACAACCTCCTGATTGCGACCGGAACTAGCAGCGATGTCTTTCGCCGTGGCGGGTCTCGGGTCCAGCAGTAGATGCGTGAGAACGTAAGCCTCCTCCTCTGACAGGTTGAGCAAGCACTTGAGGACGCAACGGAGTCTAGCCTCATTGATCTGCTTGGTGTCGAATTCGCTCTTCTCACTCTTCTCGCCTAAAGGGTAGAGCGTGTAATCATAGAAGGATTGAGACGCCATACGAGGCCCTACACCCACCTTAACACGTGTTAACGAGGGGAGAAAATAAACGTTGATGTAATTATCAAACAAGCAGAATGGTGGCATGGGAACACTATTGTTAAGCATTGTGCTAAAGATTGAAGGCGTTTAAGGAACTGTTAATAAAGTAGGGTGTGAAGCGACATCTTAGGAGAATGGTGCCTTGCCGCGAATTGGAGCAGCGCCTACGCGGGCGTTGATGCTTGTTGTCGAGACGGATAGGGATGCTATTGTACCTCAGGGTGCGCGTGTAGGGTTTGTAGCGGAGATATACGGCAGGAGGGCTGAGAGAGCCCCCACGTTCCTCATTGTACTCCTTGACGTGAGTCCTTCGATGAAGAAAGAGGGTAAGATCATACGTGCAAAGGAAGGCGTAATGGAGGCTATGAAGACGTTGAAGCCTACCGACCATTTCGCTGTGATAGCGTTCTGTAGGACTGCAAAGCTCGTTGGCTCCACGATTTACGGTGATAGTCTAGAGGATATCAAGAGGAAGGTTGATGAGGTGAAGCACTGTACGTTTACAAACATCGGTCGTGCGCTCGAGGAGGCTCTCAACCTAATTGAGGCTCTCAATAAGCGCTATGGAGCGATATACACCTACAGAATCCTTCTTCTGACTGATGGCATGCCTACATGGGGGCCTAAGAAGCCGGAGCATTTCAGTAAGATCATCGAGAGGGCGCGCAAGCTAGGTGCACCTATAATTGCAATAGGTATCGGTCGCGAGTATAATGAGAAGCTTCTCTTCCACTTGGCCAAGGAGACTGGAGGCGTGTTCGAACATGTTACCTCGGCTGAGGAGATACGCAGAGTTCTCGAAGAGTATGCGGCCAAAGGGACGAAAGTTGTTGCTAAGGACGTGAAGCTAGAAATAGAGTTGTATGGTAACGTGGATCTGGAGGTTTATGGTTTCCGGTATGAGAGGAAAGGCTCCAAGGCCATAGTGCACGTTGGTGACATAAGCGAAGGCGAGCAGGTTACGGTGGCGGGCATGCTCATAGTGTTCCCGATGGCAGCCGCGCCGGGTGCGAAGATGCGAGCGGCGAGGTTCAGAGTGAGTTACTATGAGCCTATGGGAGGTGAGAGAATGACTGCGTGGATCGACCTAACCTTGCGTGTTGTCGAGAGTGAAGAGCAGATTAAAGTGGATGAGGTTGTCGCTGCAAAAGTGAATGCTCTAAGTGCCGCGCAGAAGATAGTGGAGGCTGCAATGGATGGCCGTGCTGAAGAACTCCTAGAGGCTACTGCTAGGCTTGCCGAGGAGACGGCGAGAATAGGCGATATGGAACTATACAGTGAGACTATGCGTATCAAGGAGATGCTAGAGGCGAGGGCTGATGAAGCGGTTAAAGAGGCGCTCAGCCTAGCAAGCAAGATTGTAAAGCGTACAGTGAAGGAAGAGGAAGTGGAGGAGAGGGGAGCAGAGGGCGGTCAGACGTGACGTCTCTCACGCTAGAGGTTGTGAAATCACCCTTTAATCAACCCGTGAGTGTATGGAAACTCCAACCGGAAAAGGGCGAGTATATAATCGGTCGAAGTCCCACCAATGACATCGTTATCGTAGACCCTTATGCTTCGAGAAAACACGCGAAGATATTCTACCGTGATGGTAAGTGGTTCATCGAGGATCTAGGAAGCACTAATGGAACCGTGGTTGACGGCGAACCTGTTGAAGACAAACCCGTGGAACTAAAGGACGGCTCGGAGATAGTCATAGGTTTAACTGTACTCCGTGTGAAGTACGAGGAAGAGGAGGAGTAAAGCGGGAAAACGAGTATATTCTCGTGGATATGTTTAACAGTGTTACATTAATGAGGGTGCCTCGTTTTTTGCTGGCGTGTTGATGGGCAATTATCGGGAGGAGTAATGTTCAGAATTGCGACCACGATTGAGGATGCTAGCAAACATCTTGCAGATCCGCTGGTACAGCTAGACATAACAATGAATTCTAGAACGTATGTTTACCATAAGAGGATTAGCGGTCGCGAAGAGCTTGAGAAGATAATTTTAGATGTTTCGAAGAAGCTCCAATCTAACGCTTGTCTATCTGTTGTCGTCTCTAACAAGGCAGGTGAAGGAAGGCTACTTGTTTGCGGTGACGCAGTGATAGGTGCAGTGTTTAGGGATGGCAAGAGCGGTGTAGTGCTGACAGGTGAGCGTGCGTACATTCGCATACTTGAGGTGGTTACGCAACAGGATAGTATAGTAGATATTATGGCTGTTGAGCGCGATAAGCTACCCGCTGATATAAGATCTCTCGTTGAGCGTGCGCGTGTTGCGGCTATACCTGCCGGTAGGCCACCGATGGTGTGGATTGGGAGCGTACTCTACGGTTTCAAGGTGGAGCGGATCATAGGAGAGGGTGGGATATCTTACGTTCTTGAAGGCATCGGTGCCAATGGAAGATTTGCCCTTAAGATTCTGAGGGAGAGGAGCAGGTTCGGCTCGCCGCTTGCTGTGGGCAACCGTGGAGCTATTGAGAGCTTTGCTAGAATGGCGACTGCAATGATGAAGATGACGTTTGCTAGCCGGGGTGTGGTGGAGGCTGCTCTGGAGGAGAGGGGTGTAACCGAGGGGCTCCGTGATAAGGTGAGGCTGTTAACGGGCTTTGCTGATAATATAATACGTGTGTATGGTGTATACATTCCTCGCGAAGAGTACCGCAATCTTGACGAGTATGTTAAGACGCCGCCCGTTGTTGTCATGGAGTATGTTGATGGGGTGACACTTGACCGTATTGAGGCTAATGTTAGCCCCTTTGAAGCTAGGAAAATAGTCTACGAGGTTGCTGGTGCTCTTGCATTGGCTCATACGCTAGGTTTCGGCCACTTTGATGTAAAGCCTCAGAACGTTATGGTTGTTCGTGTCAGTGGATTTCTAAAAGCCAAAGTATTCGACTTTACGGCGCTCCCAATAGACCGTAGGAGGCCGCCTGCGCTCGAGGAGATAACTCCGGAGTATGCGGATCCATATTCGCTCCTTCATGGTGCGCGTGCATATCCCAGCTACGATGTGTATAGTCTAGGCTTGATGGCATACAGGTTGTTCTACAAGAGGAGGCCATATGCGAGGCTGGCGCTTAACTATGTGGTGTTGAAGAGAGTTGTGCCAAAGCTGGCAGAGAGCATGGGGAGGGTGTTGCCTCCCGAAGCGCAAGAATACACGAGAAAGTTTGAGAGGCTTGCGGCTAGCATGCATGACCCAGACTCGTTCTTGCGCGCGGCGGAGGAGTTGTTAGAGGCGATTGAGCCGTTGGGGCCTCCACCCGGACAACCAGAGAATATAGTTGACATTCTCCGCAAGATGCTTGCTCTCACACCAGAGAGAAGATATCGTGATGCTATCGAGTTGTTGAAAGACTTAGGGTCTTTATTCGGCGTCACCTTCTGAGCTTCTCCTTCAGCTCGCGAAGCAGTGGTATCTCGCGAAGCTTCTCATCGGGAAGCCTATTCCATAGTATGCCCTGCGGTTTAGGCGGCTTGGGCTCGACACGGTGCAATCTAGTTGGCGTCGCTATGATATCTACCGTGAGGTCGTAGGGCTCGCGTGGTATAGAGTCGACTATCTGTAGGTCGTGGACTGTTGTTGCAACAGGAGTCTCTGGTGTAACGGCACCTATCTCTCTTAACACAGCGTACTCCAGCTCGGCGTAGCCTTCGCCCTTTCCCACCCTGTTACCCTCTCTATCAACAGCTACTGAGCCCGTTACAATCAGGTCTATCTTTAGCCTTGCCAGCTCGTCTAGCGTTAGACGGCGTCCCCAGCGGAACGCTCCGCGTATCGTTGATGCCTCGGCATAATACCTAGGTGGTATCAGCCTCGGGTCTAGGAGGAGGAACCCCTCTCTCATCCTCGGAGTAGCCATTATCAACAACTTGGCCTCTTGGAGAGCACGTAGCCGTACAAGTCTTTGAGGTGCATCCGGGTTCACCTTCACTATCCTCGCTTTTCTCCACTCGGGCGTCTCGAACAGCCTCTCTGCGGCTCTCTCGGCACCCACAAAGTTAGGTATGCGCCCGTAGACCGGTCGAGGGAAGGCAGCTACACCCTTTTCCTCCAGAAGTTTCCATATTCGCTCCCTAATCCTTCGCTTAACCTCCTTCGGGTTGTCCAATCTCCACTACCCCAGTGTGGATGCTATTCGTTCAAGCCTCTCTACACTAGACTCTAGCGTGTCTACGAGTGCAGACAACCTTAGTAATGCAAGGGCGAGCCTCGCATACCCTCTAATAGCGGCATAGCTCCTAAGGCTACGTGGAACGACACCCGCCCTTCTAGCCTCCGCCAGCATCCTCGCCGCATCTCTAATGCCTACACCCAGGCGTTTAGCAAGCTCTTCCAGTGTCTCAGAATCCGCTATAGCCCTCAATAGTTCAACATCACGTGGGCGCAGGCTGGATACCCGCGAAAGAGCCGCGATTACATCCTCTATTGTGGATGCAAGTGCCTCCTTAACAATCTCTTCAAGCTCGTCAGCATCGACTAGGAACGAATCAGAGAGAATTACCGTCTCTACTCCGAGCTTCTCGGCCAGCTTTTCAGCAGCCTCGTCAGCGAACCCTCTCGCAACAACCATGGGTTTTGCGTCCAAAAGTAGCGCATTCACATAGGCTTGGCGTAGGGTAGTCACGTCGATTCTCCCAGCCTTGATTTCCACCGCGTACTTCTCACCACTAGGAGCCTCTACTATAGCATCAACCTCGGCTACCTCAACACCATCAATGATTATACGTTTATGTGTCTCGAGGATACGGTAACCCATCTCTTCTAGAACATGGAGGGCTATGCGTTCGCTACTCCTCCAGCGCTTTTCTCCACTCCTAGCCAAGGCTTAGAGTCTCCCCTGGTTTCAGTATGACCACTTTAGTGCCAGGCACTCTCTCCTCAACAAGCTTTCTGAACTTCTCAGGATCGGCTTGAATCACCGGGAATGTGTTGTAGTGCATTGGGATCACGTACTTGGGTTTGAGTAGCTCTACAGCCTTAGCAGCCTGTACCTCATCCATGGTGAAGTGACCGCCTATCGGCAGGAGCGCTACCAGAGGCTCGTAGAGCTCGCCGATTAGCTGCATCTCGGCAAATATCCCAGTGTCGCCTGCGTGATACACTACACCCTCGCTTGTGAATAAGAGAGCACCGGTTGGTGCACCGACGGGCGAACTGTGAACAGCTGGTGTGAGTGCTACACGCTCTCCGATACCCGGTATCCTCATAGGTCCACCTATGTTGCCGCCAACGAACCTGTCACTAGCCTCTCCGGTCTCGCCAACCCTTGTTTGCATGTGAAGCGCTAGCTCGTAAATGGCGGCAAGCTTTGCCTCACTATTCCTCCTTAGAAGCTCAACGCTATCACCGATATGGTCGTCGTGAGCGTGTGTGAGCACTATGAGGTCAATGCGCTCGTTATACTCGCTTGGTTTGATGGGCGAGAGCGGGTTCGATAGCCATGGGTCCACAAGTATCCTCAAATTGCCATCTGTAATCTCAAACGCTGCGTGGCCAAACCAGCGTATGCGTAGCATGCCTATCCCGCCGCTACTATAGACGTGCTCCGGTATATAGGGTGAGGCTGCTGCCTCCAGCCGGGGAGTAGAGCTGGGAATGGATGAGGAGATACTGCGTAAGTATCTTGAGGCCGGGCGCATCGCGAGAATAGTACTACAAGAGACTGTTAAGCTTGTAGAGCCGGGTGCACGACTGCTCGACATCTGTGATTATGCTGAGAGGAGGACTAGGGAGCTCGGAGGCGAGCCAGCATTCCCATGCAACATATCAGTTAACGATGTTGCCGCCCACTACACACCGGTAATAGGCGATGATGCGACTATCCCAGAGGATGCGATAGTAAAGATAGACATTGGAGTCCATGTTGACGGGTACATAGCTGACACTGCAGTGACGGTGGACCTTAGCGGTAAACACGAAAAGCTCCTAGAGGCGGCGCGTGAAGCTCTCGAAGCTGCCATAAGGGAGGTCAAGCCGGGCGTCAGTTTCCAGACTATAGGCGCTGTTGTCGAGCGTCTGATAAAGTCAAAGGGGTTCAAGCCTATAGCGAACCTCTCGGGGCACAGTCTTGGTAGGTACCTGGTGCACGCTGGCGAGAGCATCCCGAATGTTAACGAGCCACTTCCTGGTGTATTCCGTCCCGGGAACGCTTACGCGATTGAGCCGTTCGCGACTACCGGCGAGGGTTACGTAGTTGAAAGAGAACCGATAACAATATACTCCCTCAACCCCGAAAGGCCGTCGATGCGTGCAATGAGGCTTAGACAGTTGGAGAAGAGATTGTTGTCGGAGATTGCTACCAGATTCCGGACGCTACCCTTCACAGAGAGATGGTTCGACGTAGAGAAGTATGGAGGGGTCGAGGCTCTTAGGCTTGCATTGAGAAAGCTCTGGAGGGCACGTGCGCTCATAGGTTATCCTATGCTTGTCGAGAGGAGTGGCGGTCTAGTCGCGCAGTTTGAACACACGGTTCTCGTCCTAGAGGATAGGATTATCGTGACCACTGGGGGTGACGAGGGGGAGGCTTAGGTCATGCAGGCGGGTGGCGGCACGGGCTCAACAGACATCATAACAATGATATCGCAGTTGATATTCACTATAGTGTTTCTCATGATGTTTCTGGGCGTCAATCAACGTATCCAAGTTGCTCTGTGGGCTCGTGATGTACGTGGTAAACTGGCTATCCTACGATCCTACGTTGACGATGCTATTTCAAGAGCGGTTGAGTACCTACGCTCGGCTGGGGTTAGAGACCCGCATAGCCTCGTATCAAGAGTTTCGAGATACTTCATAGTGCATCCGGTTGATATCGAACCAGTGGATATCATCAGAAGGCTTGAGAGGGTGTTGCGCACTAAGGACGAGACCATACGCTCATGGGTGCTTGATGCACTGCCTCCAGAGAAACGCGGCGACGAGACGCTTGTGAACAACGTGGAGACTCTCGTTGGTATAGCAGGTGCCCTCGACACTCTATACAGGCTAGTGAGGCATCTCTTCATACTGAGCCTACGCTACAACAACTGGGCACTAATGATGCAGCTGGTTCTTGTAATGCCAATGTTATTGCGCGTGGCGCGCAGCTATCGTGATGCCGCGCAAGTGGTGAGCGAGGGCAGGCCTATCGGCGACGGCGCTGGCCCGCTCGCAGCGTTCCTACTTGCCAAGAAGCTTGGTGTAAGCCCCGAAGGCGAGGCTGCACACAACACTGTGTACTATCGTGCCGTCCTAGATGAGCGCGAGGTGTACATAATCAAGGCCAAGGGGCCGGGCTCTACAGTGGGCAGGCCAGGCGAAGCTGTAGAGAACATAGCAAAGCGCGTTGGTGACAAACTCGCGGCGATAATAACTATCGATGCAGTCTTGAAACTTGAGGGAGAGGAGACGGGCGAGGTTGCGATAGGTGCTGGTGTAGCCATGGGTGACCCGGGCCCCGAAAAGATAAAAATTGAGAGAATAGCATCGAGACTGCGTATCCCTCTACACGCTATAGGCATAAAGATGTCCATAGAGGAGGCGATAACGGGCATGAGAAAAGAGATAGCAGACGCCGCCTCGAGAGCAGCAAAGATTGTAGAGGATATTGTGAAGAGTGTGGAGCGTGGTAAGGCGGTTATTGTAGTCGGTGTAGGGAACACTGTTGGTATAGGGCAATAGGTGGGAGCGATGGCAACAACCATGCCCTCAACCGATATAGTATCAACCCTAATGGATATGCTTCTTCTAACGTTGATAGTCTTATTCAGCGTCTCTATCCTACTCGCGACGATGAAGAAGCAGCAGGAGCCGAAGCCGAGACTGAGGACTAGAATCGAGTGTATGAGGTGTGGATACAGGCTTGAAAGGGAATACAGTAAGGGCGACTATGTAGGCCTCGAAGATGGAGAGTGTCCAAAATGCGGAGGCAAGTTGATCGTGGTTGCTGTTTACGAGGAGAGGCCCGGAGAGAAGGAGGAACAGCGCATATTGTCACTGATCGAGAAGACACAGCGCAAGATAAGTACCAGGTTATACTCTCGGCGCATGCAAAGGAAAGGATGAGAGAGCGTCGTGTGACAATAGACGAGGTTATAGAAGCTCTGGAAAATCCAGAGCAACTAGTCTATGACAAGCAACGTGATGTGTATATAGCGATGGGCTGGAACGGTGTTGCTGTTGTGTACGCGCCTAGGGGCATACGCTATGAGGTAGTAACTGTGATGCGCAGGAGGGAGTACGAGGCGCTGTTGAAGAGGCTTGGGAACCGTAGATACAAAATCATAGCATGAATCTGGCGCCGAGATTCTTGCCGTGGGCGCAAACCCTATATCAGCCTCTGGGGTTGAGCCCTTCCTACACGGAGTGTGGGCCCGTCGTCTAGCCTGGTTAGGACGCCGCCCTGACGAGGCGGAGGTCCGGGGTTCAAATCCCCGCGGGCCCACCACACGATAACAACAAGCCCTCTCTTGTCACTTCTACACATCCTTACCCTCTCAACACTCCATCAAGATAAGACGCCTTTGCTAGTTTGGACCCCATGCCAAGACGCACATTAATAACAACTATAGCAATTATAACCTGATGCTACTGTAAGAAGCTTGTAGTATTGGCGGCGGACGGCTGAGCCACGGCGCCCGCCCATCCACGCCCGGGGTGACGCCCCGGCGTAGCGGGCGGCGCCCCCATCGTATCATAGTTATGAGAAGATGGGTAACCAGCTTTGAGGATTAGAACTTAACTTTGCTGTTTTCTAGGTTACAAGGTTCGTAAGCAAGTCTTTCAAGTGGGGTTCTAGTTTGAGAAGTCGTGACAATATCTCATCGTGATTATCGTCTATGTCTGTGATGTCCCGGAGTGTGCCACTTGCTTCTATGCTAAAAGGCCTATAATAGATGCCTGAGATCCTAGCATCCTTTACTATCTTCTCTAGGTCCTCGCGTAACAATGATGCTATTGACGTCTCTAGGTTGTCTTCGGGGTTGACACGTACTCTTGGCAGTCTAGAGGGGAATAGTAGTCTCTCTTTGATCACTCTCGCGTAGGCCCACACGCCGCTGCCAACGCCTCTAACCTCTATGCGCCATGACGCTCGTCCATTGCCTCTACACGAGGCTAGGGCTTCACGTATTGCCGTGTGGGGGTCTCTGGATGGTTTTGCGAGAATCCCGCGTGGTTTACCATTCTTTGGCTCCAGAGTGATCCGTGTGAATCCCAATAGTTTCCTGCAGCCCGAGGCTCTAGGCGAAATATACAGTTCATAGTAGAGGTTTGCAGCTAGCCTAGCATATGGTATCCACACTATCGTCCTGGTGTTACCCGATGCAGGCCAGTGACCTACGTGCATTGCAATTACCCGGGACTAAGCCTTAAGGGGGTCTTTATTGCTTCCCACCGCGCGGATGAGCATCATGCGATGGTTGGTCACGAAGGCGTTAACGATACCAATTGTATTGTTTGTTGTTGTGTCGATCCTTGTGGCGTTGACAACGCCAATTCTCGACCAGATAATGATGAAGAGTATTGAAGTCGAGATTAGGAGAGCTATATTCACGAACCCGCAGTATGCCAACGTACCTATGGAAATCAAGCTCCAGATGGCGGAGAGAATGAAGGAGGAGCTGATCAAAGCACTTGGTCTCGACCAGCCTTGGTATGTAAAGATGATAAAGTATACGTTTAGCTTGTTAACCTTCCAACCTATTTATGCTAGGGTCCTCACAACTAGGATAATAAACCCTGGTAGCCCCGACGCGTACCTCATAGTTCTTGAAAGGATACCATTCACAGTGTACCTGTTCACCACGTCCAGCATATTGACGATGGCACTTGCCATACCACTTGGCCTGCTTGCTGCAAGGCGGCCGGGCGGCATCATTGATAGGATGATATCGACGTGGTCGATATTCAGTATTAGCATGCCCTGGTGGTGGGTGGCAATGGTGATGATATGGGTGTTTGCTTACCAGCTTCGCATATTCCCTGGCCCGGAGTATCAGACGGACTGGACCAATCCAGTTAGCGTAGCGTATCGTGCAGCCTTACCGGTGTTGACGATAACCCTGACATCCACGGGCGTCGTGGCATACCGCATAAGAAGTATACTGCTAGATATACTGACTGAAGACTTTGTTATGACAGAGAGAGCGAAGGGTGTGCCAGAGCGTATGCTCCTCTTCAAGCACGTATTGCGTGTAGCCGCGCCACCAATAGTAACGATGGTTCTGCTAACCATCGTCCTGAGTATTGTGAGTGGTGCGATACTCACGGAGGCCGTGTTCAACTGGTTCGGCCTGGGTACGCTTTACTGGGAGGCAGTCGTCTCGAACGACATACCAGTTATCCTCGTCCTCACGTACATATCGACATTGCTCTACCTGATTACGAGGTTCGTGCTAGATATACTCTATACAATACTTGACCCGAGGATTAGGCGCGCGTAGGGGTGAGAGTCAATGGCGTGGCACGTGTTGCGTGAGGTGCTGCACTCTTGGAGTGGCAAAGTGGCGATAGCATTGCTGCTCATACAATTAGCGTTAGCTGTGTATGTAGTGGTGTTCACAGACTATGCGAAGCTCTCGAGGCTGTATTTGGATGAGAATGCGTGGATTGGTAGGTATCCTCTTCATGTGCCGCCGTGCTGGGCTGTGTCGAAGCACGCGCAGGAGGTAGAGTTGGTGCTCGATACTAGCAGTGCAGAACCGTTCAACATTACCATTAAGCGCCTAAAGAAGTATACTGTGTACAATATCACGTGGATTGGCGAGCTAAAGTATGAGGGTGATGCGCCGCCAAGCGACACGCTCATGCTACTGGTGGTGAATAGAAGCGGAACATTGCGTGGCTTCAAACTCGGCCTTGTAATAGAGAGGCCGGATGGGCTGCGAATACCGCTGCTATACAGGGTGCCGGTGCCGCAAGAGAGCGTAGTGGTCATCGGTGTGGATCGTGAGACGCCACAGCTACTGTCAACAGTGCAGCCAGAATCGCCTCTATACAAGGTGATAATGGACAGTGTTGCCAGCGTATTCGAGGCTGGCAACGCGACGAGAATGAAGCTTGTCGAGATGGGGCTAGGCCAGATACTATGGATAGGTAGAGACTTTGAGCCGGTACGTGGAGTGTACAAGATCAAGCTAAGCGTGTTCTTCGTGGCAAAGGGAGAGGCGGATCTGCAGCATGATATGCACGTATATTTCGTGCTTAGGACTCTCGGTAATTGCTATGGGCTGATGGGGACCGATAGCGTAGGCAGGCCGATAGAGCTAGGTATACTAGTGGGGCTCCCCTGGTCCTTCGTCATAAGCATTTACGTGTCCTTCCTATCAGTGATGATCGGCGGCCTATACGGTATAGCTGCAGGGTTAGCGAGGGGTTGGAAAGGCGAGCTGCTTATGAGGATTGTAGATGTAGTCTACTCTATACCGATCCTACCAATACTAATAGTTGTCATAATGGCTACAAAAAGCTACTCGATATGGCTTATAATGACGGTCATGATCGCCTTTCTGTGGAGCATGCCGGTGGTCGTTGTTAGGAGTATGACATTGCAGATAAGAGAGCAACCATATATCGAAACAGCTAAAGCCATAGGTGTTGGCACGCTCAGAATAATCTTCCGTTATGTACTGCCACAAGTGATGCCATACCTGGTGACGTTAATGGTGCTAGGTATCCCTGACCCAATCCTAACAGAGGCTGCACTAGCATTCCTAGGTTTGAGCGACCCCACGGTACCCACGTGGGGTAAGATGCTAGAATGGGCGTGGAACGAGCACGCAGTGATCAACGGATGGTGGTGGAGCTTCATCTTCCCAGGTCTTGCCCTCACTGTGTTCTGTGCGACATTCCTGCTACTTGGTAGAGCGCTGGAGCCAATCGTTGCCCCAAAGATAAGGCGGTAACGCCTCATTTTTCTCCAATTAGGATATTATCAAGAGTGTTAAACAGTGGGTTTAGCGACCTACACGGACCCACTTTATACCCCCCTTTCTAAGGGGGCCTGCTTAGCGGGTGATAGTGTGCAGCGGCTGATGGCCGCTTTAGTGCTACTCCTTATCACGATTCCGACCCTAGGCATACTCGTCCACGCCCAGGGTCAAGAGCAGTTAGTCGAGAAGATAGTCGTGATGAGAATCACTGAGGACGACCCTGCCATACAGAGCCTACTGTCTGGCGACACACAAGCCAGGCTATTCAGGATACGCGACCCCAACCTTGCTAAGAAGATGATGGCACAAGGCTTCAAGGTCGTGGCGCCGCTCAGCGGTCTAGTGGACATACTGGTTAACCCAGTTCAGTGCAGAGATGGTAGCTTCAACCCATTCACAATCCCAGAGGTGAGATACGCGCTCAACTTCATAATCAACAGGAAGGAGATCGCCAACGAGATATACAAGGGTGCTGCAGTCCCTGCTATCATACCCTACTCTGAGGTCGACCCAGACTACATCAAACTACTACCAGTAGCAGCCAAGTACGAGGTCGAGTTCGCCAAGGGCTTTGAGTATGCCAAGAAGCTGATCACGGAGGCTATGGAGAAGGCTGGCGCGAAGCTAGTCGACGGCAAGTGGTACTACAATGGCAAGCCAGTGACAATCAAGTTCGTGATTAGGATTGAGGACGAGAGGAAACAGGTTGGCGAGTATGTTGCGAAGAAGCTAGAGGAACTTGGATTCACTGTTGAGAAGATATACAAGGACTTCAGAGGCGCCTTCGACGTAGTGTATGGCGATGACCCAGGCAAGTGTCAGTGGCACCTTTACACCGAGGGCTGGGGCTTCACCGGCATGACTGCCTACGACCATGATACCGCTGTTGCCTTCTTCAGCAGCCTGTACGGCTTCCAGCCGGGCTGGGGCGAAGCCAGCTACGTCAACTACTACCCACCCAAGGAGATAAACGACACTGCCGAGAAGCTCGTAAAGGGCGAGTACAAGACACCTGAGGAGTACTGGGCACTATACAGAAAGCTCGTTGACCTAGGCATCCGCGACTCCGTAAGAGTGTTCGTCGTCTGGACTAGGGACTTCTACATAATCAACCCGAACGTCAAGGGCATCATAGAGTCTCCCAAGGCATCCCCATGGAACACCTGGACCTACCTCAACCTACACTACACTGGCCCCGAGGTGAAGTTCAGCAACAGGTACGTCTACTCGCAGGGCTGGCCATGGAACCCAGTCGGTGGCTTCCAGGACCTATACAGCGTGACTAGTGTGGCCACTGCAATATACCTACCAGGTATAACCAGCAAGCCGACCACGGGCGAGCCCGGCTGGAGCCTAATCGCGAGCTTCAAGGTAGAGCGTGGTAACCCTGTCGTAAAGGTCCCAGAGGACGCGATCACCTGGGACCCGGAGAAACACGCCTGGGTCAGCGCTGGCGGCAAGGTAGCCAAGAACGCTGTTGTGATAAACTATAAGCTACTAGGTAAGCTCAAGTTCCACGATGGGAGTACCGAGACAATCGCAGACCTCCTAGCGATGATCTACCTAATCAAGGAGTGGAGTTCACAGGCGGGCGAGGGCGACACTAGGTACGAGAGCGCGCTAGCATCCCAGTATGCGCCGTTCCTAACGAACTTCGTTGCTGTGAAGGTGATCAACGAGACTGCTGTTATAGTCTATACGAACTTCACCCACATGGACGACGGTATTGTGGCACAGCAGGCCGACATCTGGACCGGCACGCCGCTAGAGCTATACCTCGCAATGGAGAAGCTTGTTGAGGCTGGCGAGGCGGCGTTCACGATGAGTGGCGCCAAGGCTGCGAACAAGCCGGCAGTACACCTAGTGAGCAAGGACCAGTGCGAGAAGATGGCTGCGATGCTACGCGAGATCATCGAGAAGAAGGAGATGCCCGACTGGGTCAAGGGCCTAATCGACCTAGGCTACCTAACGGCCGATGAGTTCTACAAGAGGCTAGAGAACCTCCTCAACTTCTACGAGAAGTATGGCCACATGCTAGTCGGTAACGGCCCGTTTATGCTAGAATCCTATGACGCTGCAAACGACGTTGCAACCCTAGTACGCGTGCCGGACTACCCAATAAGCCCAGAGCAGGTAGCCAAGGAGCTAGGCAAGCATGTCGCCAGGGTCGAGGCAGTGCAGCTAATCAATGAGGGTATAATCGAGGTCGCCGAGCCTGGCACGCCCGTCGCTAAGATAAAGGTGAGCGTTGATGGCAAACCGGCAGCCGCCAAGGCGGTCAAGGTCTACGCGATGGCAGTATCCGAGAAGGGCGACGTTGTAATGCTAGACGCGAAGTATGTGAAGCCTGGCATCTTCGAGATAGTCCTAAAGAAGCCGCTGCCAGAGGGCGATTACAAGCTAGTGATCTACGTCTACCCAGCCGGTTACAGCCAGCCTGCCAAGGCTATTGCGAGCATAACCGTACTCATGGCTCCTGAGGAGACGACGACTACAACAACTACACCGGCAACAGAGACCGTAACCACTACCAAGCCCGCCGAAACGGCTGCTCCGGCAACAACGACCGTGACAGTGACGAAGACCACCACCGAGACTGTCGTAAAGACTAGCGTAAGCACCGTGACCACGACAGTAACTGAGACCGTACAGACCGGCAATACTGGAATGATGGCTGCTGCAGCAGTTGCTGCACTGATAGTGGGTCTCGCCATAGGCTACCTCGTCAAGAGAAGCTAAACTAGAGTTATCATAGACTGATTAACTCCAAACTATTTTTACAAGACGTCCTATCTTCACTCCTCTCCATTTTATTCTATCCTCTGATCATTTTGTGAAGCAGGGTGCGTAATACTACATTAGTTGGTGTTCTTATTCGACCTCCTCTACTGTGAGGTGTGAGAAGCGTGTTTGCGAGATGCCTGGATAGCTAGGTAAAGGTGGACAATAGCTCCCGTTTATCTTTAAACGATTGTATTGGAGCTATGAAGTTCGAGACATGGTTTTGGTCTCGGGATAGGCCACCTAGAGTATGGTAGCGGCGCCATCCCCGGAAGTGATCTTAGAAGTGATGGATGGCGCCGGGGGCGGGATTCGAACCCGCGCGGGGGTAGCCCCCACCGGCTCTCAAGGCCGGCCCCTTAGGCCGCTCGGGCACCCCGGCACCAGGCCAGGACGTACTCCTGGATATCTGGGGAGTTGGGCGCCTCTTAGGTTTTCCTTAGGGTTTTGTGTTGAAGTAGATCCTCTTTCTCCTTCTTCCTTTGCTCTCCATCTTTTCCAGGACAATCTCGCCTATCTCGCATGTATTGCGTACGTGGGGCCCCTCGTCGGCCTGGATATCGATTCCCGGTATCTCGACGATTCTAAGTTGCTTGACTTCTGGTGGCATCCTCTCGGCTAGTTTCACCAGGCCAGGTATTCTCATGGCTTCTTCGCGCGGTAGCCAGTATACGCGAACCTCTATACACTTCTTTGCAATCTCATTGGCTTCGCGTACAGCCTCTTGTAGGGCGTTCTTCCAGTCTGTAACATTGCTTAGGTCGAAGTCGGCTCTGCCGCCTTCAGGTGAGATACTGCTTCCTGTGACTCGGGCACCGTGCTTCTCGTACAGCAGCGCTGCCAGGATGTGTAAGGCCGTATGCAGTCTCATCATGCGATATCTCCTCTCCCAGTCTATGACCCCGTGTACATGGACGCCAGGCTTGAAGAGCGACGGGTCGTCCACTACGTGCGCAACGTCACCGTCCTTCTCGTAAACATCTACCACAGCCACGCGCTCATCATTTACTATGAGCCAGCCGCGGTCTGCGTCCAAACCTCCTACGGGTCTAGGGTGAAACGCTGTTCTATCTAGGAACACCTCGTTGTTTTCAACTCGCGTCACCTTCGCGTCAAACTCGCGAAGGTAGCTGTCGCGTTGGTATAGCTTCTCGGCAGGCAACAGTTGCACCCGCTAACTTCCCTAAGGAGTGGAGGGTGATACGCGGTTCGAAGCCACACCAATATAACTTAGTGACGCGCGGCTCTATAGTATGGTGGGCCCCGGGACCCCGGCCCCGCCGACTGGGGCCGATGCCCGTGGATGACGCGGGGTTCTCCCAGCCCCGCATCACAACTCGCTCCTTGCCTGCATGTTACACTCGCTAGTCTGTCCAGTGTTATTGGGCGTGTTTTGGGCCCCGCTCGGCCAGGATAGGACTTCAGCACGTGAAATCTAAGCCGGGGTTCTACGCCGCCATCGCGGGGCCCATTTGTTCTAGCGGGCCCGCCTGTGTAGAAACCGGGTAACATGGTAGGCCTCTAGTGCTTTTACCCACGGGCTCTGTGTTGGCCTTTGGCTGAGAGCTTGAAGCCTCAGCACTTGACGGCCAAGCCTGGTGAGGTCGCCGAGAGGGTTGTGGTTGTCGGCGATCCGGCGCGTGCAAAGATGGTTGCTGAGGAGTTTCTCGAGGATGCCAGGGTTGTGAGCGAGAATCGTGCGTTGTACGTGTACACGGGGAGTTACAAGGGTGTTCCAGTGTCGGTAGCTGTTCACGGTATTGGCGGGCCTAGCGCAGCGATAGTCTTCGAAGAGCTTCGTATGCTTGGAGCCAAGGCTATGGTTAGGCTCGGTACTGCGGGCGGCCTCAAGCCCGAGATAGACGTCGGGCATGCTGTGGTGGTGACGGGCGCGGCGTACTACTGTGGAGGTACACTCGGGGTATACACGCCCAACGCCTGTATGCCCACGGCTCCAGACCCAACCCTAACGGTCAAGCTTTACGAGGCTGCAAAGAGGGAGGGCCTAACGGTACACATGGGCCCGGTGATAAGCAACGATGCGTTCTATGCTGAGAGCCCTGACTTTGCCGAGTTCTGGGCGAAGCGTGGCATAATAGCAGTTGAGATGGAGTGTGCAACTCTCTTCGGAATTGGGTGGATGAGGGGGTTTAGGACAGCAGCGCTGGTAGTGATAGCGGACAACCTCGTGGTTCCCGAAAAGAAGGATCTGCTTCACCACGAGCAACTAGCGCCAATCATGAGGAAGGCGGCGAAGGCTGTGCTAGAAGCGCTGGTCGAGACTAACGTCTAGGCTCGTAGAGTGGGCATAGGGCGCAGAGTACTGGCACTTTGCTAACTACTGGACGAGGTACACCAGACTCTGTTGCTACCGGTATCCCTGCGTCGCTTTTTACTCTCCACGCGCGGCACACG
Source organism: Pyrolobus fumarii 1A (assembly GCF_000223395.1). Taxonomy (GTDB): domain Archaea; phylum Thermoproteota; class Thermoprotei_A; order Sulfolobales; family Pyrodictiaceae; genus Pyrolobus; species Pyrolobus fumarii. The sequence continues at coordinate 897,547 of NC_015931.1, forward strand.
CCATCCACGTGGTGTCGGCATGTTAGCCTCTTCCACTCGCCGATGAGAACTGCTACACGGTGTAGCTCGCTAGCCTTGGAGCCCAGCTCCTCAAGTCTATCTAGGCTGGCAACAAGTGCGTCAATCGTGGCTTCGTGTGCCTCCACTTTGGCCTCTATGCTGCTCAGCCTCTCCGAGAGTATGTTTATACTCCGTGATATGACGGAGGTGGGCTCGGGGCTATACTCTGCCTCGAGGGGTGCGGTGCCCTCCTCAACTGTGGACAAGACCGGGCCACCGGTGGTAAAACTAAATGGTGTAAGGCGGGGCGGCGCGAAGGACGTAGTATTACCCTAGCCCCTCGCTACTAGCAGCCTACCGGGGACTGTGAAGGCTCGCCCCGACGCGTGCAGCAGTATACGCGCCTTTGCTAACTCCCATCCATACCTCGGATTGTAGACATCACTCCTGGCGTAGGCAGCCACAACATCAGCCACGATAAGGTCTACATCTTCTGCAACATCCTCGATTATCTTGTAGACTCGGGCTTCGATGTAACCCAGCGCGTCCGCCAGATGTGGAGCGCGTACAGAGCTTGACGGCTCGAGCTTCAAACCGCACCTTGAAACCTTGTCTATCTCGTGACCGCTAGTGGTGCCCACGCACCACACTACATCCAGGTGCCTATCGTCGACTACATTAACGGTAAACTCGCGTACCTCGCGAATAATCTGGTAGGTGTAGCTTTCCTTGTCAAGTGCCAGGGTTATCCTCTCGGGTTCCTCGGAAAGCGGGGACACCCAAGACGCCGCCATGGCGTTTATCTTTTCTCCACGAGATGCTATGATTATGTAGACTGGTCGGGGGTGTAGCAGCCTATACCTCTTAGACCCAACCGGTTCAAAACCAGGCATTGAGGCCCACCAGCTGCATGCGTGGAGAGACGGGAGGAGACACTTTTACGCTAACCCCTTACTAGCCGGTACGGCATTAGAACGTAATAACCGCTAGTCTAGCCCCTGGCCTAGACGTTGATGAGGCCTTGGACGGACTGAGCTGGTGATGAGTAAGCCGTGGCCGCTGAGCCCTCAGCGGGTTAAACCCCGGCTCACATAGGTATGGTAACGAGGTGGTGCGCCGGCCTTGGGCGTGGATATGGAGAGAGCACGTAGAATGGTGTCCAGAGTTATGCGTAACGCAGGGCTGCATGTAGAGGAACTTAGAGTGCAGACCAAGAACTTGCTTGGACAGGTTGTGGAAGAGAGCAAGGTCATGGGTGTTCGCGAGGGTCGCTACAAAGTTACGTGGAGTGGTGGCTCTAGTGGGAGGGTAGTGGTGAGAGTGACTCTACACGCGCGCGACGAGGATAGCGCGCGTCGTGCGGCTGAGAGGCTAGAGTCTCTGGGTGCAAATGTTGATGTGGCGGAGCAGCGTGTTCACGCAGTGTTTAGGGTTAGGGGTGATGGTGTAAAGCAAGTGCTCGACTCTATCGACGTCGCCGAGAAGGCAACGAGGGGCGGAGACGAGCTTTGAGTGCCAACCCTGTTGTCTGGTACACTCCTGCACCTGGTAAACCCGGACGTATACGTGTCGCCCCGGTGGACCTCCTTCGTATGCGGCAGCTTCCACAGCTCGTGTTGCTGGAACGCGTCGAACCGGGTGCCCTTCCTATAAACGTGGAGTGTCTGGAGGCTTGTAGTCCCTCCAATAATCTCTGCGTGCGTATAGGGAAAGGAGCGAATTGTATACGTGCATATACGCCATTGTTGCCTGGGCTTCCGCCAGCCTGGGCGGGTCTCTTAGGAACAGTCGAGGCTGGCAAAGAAGGACGCGAAATAATGATGGTGGAGGGAGAGGTTAGTGAGGTGCGTGGACTGAGGGGTGCATTTAGCCCCCGCCTATATTATGTTGAGCCGCTTGCAGTCCGTGTCATTAGGGTCGAAGAGGGCGAGTTCGTACTTAGTTTAGGCTGTGTAGAGGCGCCGGGGGAAGCAGAGGCCTTCCTGGCGTTGGGAGAACCTCTGGTTGTTAATATCAAGCCTGGTGTTGTGATGATAGAGGGGGAAGGCGTCGCGCTAAGAGCCTCCAGGTGTTCGCGTGGTCTGCTGGCTAGGTTGCTGAACTCTAGACTCCGTGGTGTAAAAGGTCCTCTAGATATACGCGGGGATATTGGCGTCCTCGAGTATCGTGTAGCTGATAATGAGGTTACTGTGACGTTGTGGAACCCGCATTTACATCCTGTAACCGTGGAGCTACATAGTGTGTATCCTGTAGCACGGGTTGAGGTTTACGATGCGAATGGTAGACATGAAGTTACGCCAAGGCACGATAGTACAGTCGTGCATTTGATACCAGAGGGAGTAGCACGTCTCCAGGTAAAGCTAAGACCTCTACCCAAACTACTAATGAGGAGAATCATGAGGTGAAAACAGTGGCTAGGCGGCCAATAGAATACCTAGAGCTTGCCTCCGAGATAGCGCAGAATCCAGATGACCTTTTGGACACTGTAGAGCACTTTGTAGAGACTATTGATGAGCAGCGGGAAGAGGGAGATGTAAACGGGGTGAGGCTATACAACCATGTTGTAATTGCACAACCGCGTGAACCCATAGTCGTAATAGGGGATGTGCACGGCGATGCCGAGACACTCGAGGAGATACTGAGGGACCCAGACACACAGCATGCCCTCGAGACGGGTTACGTGGTGTTCCTAGGCGACTATGTTGACCGCGGCCCTCACCAGCTGGAGACGATACTCGCCCCAATGCTGATGTACGTGGAGAACCCCGATCATGTCATAATGCTAAGGGGTAATCACGAACCGCTACCAGAGCTTATACCCTATCCACACGACTTTCCGTTCCACCTCAAGATTAGGTTCCCAGAGGCAGAGTATAGCGGGTTTGCGGAGAAACTATACCAGACGTTCCTTGAAGAGGTGTTCCCACGACTACCGGACGCGGCTATAATCGAGGGACGGGTCTTCCTGGTTCACGGGGGACCGCCCGTAACACTACTAGAGGCTGGCAGCTGGATTGAAGGTCTTGCTGCCGATAGGTACCCAGCACCGCTCGAGATACTCGAAGAGTTATTGTGGAACGATCCCTGTGATTGTGAAGCTGACTATATGCCTAACCCGAGGGGTGCAGGGAAACTATGGGGGCCGAGAGTCACAGAGAGAACGCTGGAGCTGACAAGTACCAAGCTCATAGTAAGGGGACATGAGGCTGTAGACGAGGGTTACAAGTTTGATCATAACAACAAGGTGCTAACGCTGTTCTCCAGGCTAGGTGAGCCCTATGGAAACCAGCGGGCAGCTTACCTCGTGCTCCGCTTCATGGAGAGATGGTACGAACGCGAGAATCTCGAAAAGATGCTAAAAATCATCGAAATGGAGTGAAGAAGTGAGCATCTTCACGGCTTTAGACACTATCTGCTCCGGTGCACCTACAAGAGGCGATACACTCCACACGCGTTCACTATCCACATCAACGCTGATGACATGCGGGTAAACAAGCAAGGCCGCGCCTCGTGCAGCAAGCTTAGCAGCTAGGCGCCAAGGATCCTCGCTCTCCTCCACTATGGCGTCCCCGCATGGTACCCACGCGTTAACGAAACGCTTGACAACGTCTCTCGCCCTCTCCCCGGAGACCACAAAATATAGACGCGCACCTCTTCTCGCTACAAGCCAGGCCGCTAGAAGCTCATCTAGGCTCCCTTCTAGCACAGGAATCACAGCCGTACCCTCGACACCGTAGGGCAGGCCACCAGGCCCCTCTACCAGCCACGAGTCGAGATACGCGTAGGCCCTCTTGGCGCGTATCTCGAGCCTCACAATCACATCTGGCTTCTCGAGGTCTACTCTAAGACTCGGTATAGCCTCTAGTATACGCGCACCGAGAAGCCTCTCAACATCTCTACTCTTCACCGGGTAACTTTCGACGCGTCTAGCCCTCACAGCGAAAGTAGAGGCTTTGACAAGCTCATCTCGAAATAGGCGGGGTATCATCTCGAGAATAGTGTTGAGGTCGTTTGGGATGGACCACGCGGGGGCCGCGCTGTGGACGCCGAAAGACCTAGCAGCTAGCTTAGCAGCTTCAAATGCCTCCTCAAGCTCCTCAACATCTATGATTATCCTGCCGGGTGTGATGCGAATCGGTCGTATCAATCCGGCATAAGCGAGCCAGCAACGTATACTCCTAGCCAGGCTCTCCTCGAAGAATTGCCTCGTGCGTCCAAGCTTAACCCCGATCTCCGCGTAGCGCACGAGAACTACCGGCCTATGCATTTTGGTTACTCCTACCCTCTCCACTCCTAGCCTTACGCGTAAGTTCCAATCTCAGCTCCCTACACAGCATGCACGCATAGATAGTTACCTCCTCGGGGCTTGCACCACTAAGCAGTCTTCCAGCTATCTCCTCGACGATCCTCCTATACTTCTCGTTGTTGAGTATAATGTCGACTAGTTCTGCTCCTCTCCTCTTGAACAGGTAGTTAGAGATGGCGGCAGGTGTTAACCCTAACAGCTTTGCCGTGCGGTATGTCGTGAAGCCATACTCCTTTACGAGCAGTATCGCGGTGGCGGCTCTAAGCGCGGGTAGGACCTTCCTGGTAGCCGCCTCGCAGGGCATAAGCAGAGTAGTCTCGTTCTCGTGGTCAAACACGTGTTATCCACCCTTTTCTCTAACACTTGATAGCTTTTATAAACATAACATTGTTGAGATACGTTGTTGTTTAACTCGCGGATAGCCGGGTGGGGGTTGCCCAGCGTCGCGTAGAATAACAACCCCCTTAGAGACAAGTGTTTCTCAATCTGGTTGAGAGGAGTTGAAGCCAGTTGAGGTAAAGTTTACCAGCGAAGATAGAGAAGCCTTACGAGAAGCTCTATCCGACATGGAAAATCCGGTTGACATACACGTTTTCATAGGCCCAGACTGCGAATACTGCAATGAAGCTGTGGAGCTCGTCAAGATTCTGGTGGAGGAGTCGCCGGAGAAAAACGGCCAGAAACTGCTCCGAATGCATGTGTGGGAAAAAGGGAAACACGACAATGTGTTCAAGGAGCATGGGGTTGAACGTATACCCTCAATCACGCTGCTGGACGGCGTGATAAGGTATACAGGTGTACCGGCAGGTGAGGAGGTTAGAGGGCTAGTAGAGACCATAATCCGTATATCGACTAATGATAGCGGCCTTGATAGTAGCACCGTGGAGAGAATAAAGAGGATAAACAAGCCGGTTCACATAGAGGTTGTCGTTACGCCACAGTGTCCCTACTGTCCCTATGCCGCGCTACTGGCAAACATGTTCGCGTTCGAAGCCTGGAAGGCTGGCCGAAGAGACTTCATAGCTGATACTGTTGAGGCTTACGAGAACCCGGATATAGCAGAGAAGTATGGCGTGACGACTGTACCAGCCATAGCCATTAACGGTGTGTTAGCGTTTGTCGGCGTTCCCTACGAGGAGGACTTCATAGATAGGATTGAAAGGATTGTACTGCGCCGTGAAAAGGTGGATACAGAGGTAATCGGAGAAAGCGCAACAGGGCTCTAGACGAGGCTCAGACAAATGCCTTTACATCACCGTTCAGCGCCGGAAGTACACATCACAGCCGCTACTGGCTACCTAGAACCTCGCGTATCTTCTTTTTCACGATCTCTGCTACTACCCTCCCATCGGCACGCCCACGAAGTCGCGCCATCACCCTGCCCATTATCTTGCCGAATACCCTCTCGCCACGCTCCAGTATCTCGCTCCTAAGCTGCTCTACAACCTCGTCCACAACGCGCTGCACCTCCTCTAGGCTTGCCGCGCCCAGACCAAGCTTCTCGATGGCCTCCTTCACTGTAGAGCCCGGGTGTTCAGCCAGATACTTCAGCACGTCCGGTATCGCCTCCTTAGCTATCTTGCCCTGGGCCACAAGCCCGAACACTTCGTCAAGATGCTCGTCACTTATGTTGTCTACCGGCACGCCCTCATGCCGTAGATTCTTCAACGTTGAGACAAGCGTGTATGCTATGAGCGTTGCTGGCACCTTACCCTTATACTTCTCTACAAGCCTCTCAAACACGTCAAGATGTATATCGCGTATCACCTGCTTAGCTAGCTCCTCGCTAAGGCCATACTCGCGTACAAACCTTTCCAGCTTCTTAGCGGGCGGCTCCGGGACTAGCTTCTCAGCTTCACGTAGTATCTCCTCCGTTACCTCCATCGGGGGTATGTCGGTCTCTGGGTACATCCGCGCCGCGCCCGGCTGAGGCCTCATATACCTCGTGGTTCCGTCGTCTAGTGCCGCCCTAGTCTCTCTAGGCACGCCCACCAAGGCTTGCTTTGCTCTCTCGATGACAGCCTCAAGCGCCTTCCTAGCCTTTTTCTCCTCATCAGCAACTATAACAATTGCATCGTAGCCCTTGCGTGCGCCAGTAACCTCATAGAGCTTCTCTACCTCCTCGCTAGTAATGCCGTAGGCGGGTAGCTCGTCAGTGTGGAAGATGCCGCCAACACCACCCCAGAACCTAGCATAGTCTGCCAGCTCTGTGCCGAACCTCCGCCCCGGTTGAACCTCGACGCCTAGGATACCGTGGAAGCCCGGGAGTTTGACAGCGAGTACCCTACCTCCTCTAGACAGGGCACGTTTAATCACCTTGCTCTTGGTGTTTCTGAACACGTCTGTCACGTCAATGATCTCTATGTTATCCAGGTCCTCTGGTTTCAGCCCTCTAGCTTTCAACTCGTCGCGTATCTGTAGAAGCCGGTACTGCCTGAGAGCTTCATAGGCGACAACTTTCGCTATGAGATCGAGCCTCTGCACACCCTTAATCTCGACCTTTGCGCCACCCTCTATCGAGATGTTCAAATCCTGCCTAATCGTACCAATACCTCTTCTAACTCTGCCAGTCAAACGGAACAACTGGCCAATGACGTATGCTGCTTCCTGCGCCTCCTCTGGAGTGTTGAGATCCGGGGCTGTTGAAACCTCTATCAGTGGTATTCCGAGCCTATCAAGCCTATACTTTGTCTTCACACCTTCCTCGCCGAGCTTTCTAGCCGCGTCCTCCTCGAGGCAGATAGTTTGGATGCCGACTCTCTTACCATTTGATAGTGTTATGTGGCCGCCTAGAGCAATGACCGCTGTTCTCTGGAAGCCAGTTGTGTTAGAACCGTCAATAACAATCTTCCTCATAACGTGTACCTCATCAACGGGTTTTGCTCCAAGTGCCAGGGCGATAGCGAGGGCTATCTTCAGAGCCTCCTCGTTAAGCGGGTGGGGAGGCTCCTCGTCAGCCTCTACGAGACAGCTGGCGGTGCGCGGAGCGTGATACTCGTACACTCTACCCTTCCTCCACTCGAACAACGCTGCTATGTCGACCTCGCCAAGCTCGCTTCGGGTCGGGCGAAGCCTACGTGGAAAGACATCCTCAGCGTCCTCTTCAACCAGCTCGGCGGGGCACTTGCAGAATAGTTTGTGCTGTGTGGCGAGCTGCTGGTGAATCTCTAGTCCCACCTTCAAACCGAGTTTCGAGAAATCAAGCTCTTCGAGTCTAGCTTTGGGGTCCAGAGGCATAACTGATGCACCCTACCTGCTCTCCACGCCCGAGGCGCACCTAATCCAGCATAAACACTAACCTATGCACACAAACAACTCAACGATAAACTGTTGCGTGGTGACCGCATGTTAGGGCTCATGGGGCCACTTGGGGTATAGGTTGACGGTGTGCCGTGGGTTTATCTCGCCAGCGAGATTCTCGAGCATCAACCTCTTCGCCTCCTCTGGGTCCCTAGCTCTCTTCAACACCCACGAGAGCTTGACGAAGGCGACTTCGGGTAGCATGTCGGAGCCGGGTATGACGCCAGCAGCTAGCAGCTTACGGCCCGAAGCGTACACGTTCATGTTGACGCGGCCAAAGAGACACTGGCTTGTCATCACTACAACAACGCCAGCATCAACAGCCTTCTTTATGCTATCAACGAGCCACTCGCCTACATGTCCCAACCCGGTACCCTCTAGAACTATGCCACGATACCCTTGCTCAACCAAGAACTCGATAATCTCGGGCTTCATGCCGGGATAGTACTTGATGAGCGCAACTCTATCATCGAAACCGTTCTCCACTACAAGCTTCTCGCGTCCCCTCTCCCTATACTCTTTCACAAGGAGCTCTATCCTACCCTCCTGTGGCCATATCTTTGCAAGTGGTAGAGCATTTATCGACTGGAATGCGTCCCTCCGGCTAGTGTGCATCTTTCTAACCTTAGTGCCCCTATGGGCTAGGGCGTATGTATCACCAGTCTCACCGTGCATGACTACCACTACCTCTGCAAATGGTGCCTTAGCGGCTGTGAGCACAGCAGCATGTAGGTTGAATGCTGCGTCGCTGCTGGGCCTATCGCTACTCCTCTGTGCGCCAACTAGGGCGACTGGTACTGGGAGACCACGATGGAATGCAAAGGAGAGGGCTGCAGCCGTATAGCTCATAGTGTCGGTGCCATGTGCTACCACGATACCATCATAACCCTCCTGGATCAACTTGGCAACCTCGTCGACAATGCGCTCCCAGTGTGACGGGGTCATGTTCTCGCTAAGAATGCTGAACAATACACCAGCGTCAATATCAGCTATGAAGCCTATCTCGGGTACAGCTTCTAAGAGCTCTTCTGCGCTCATAGCTGGTTTTACAGCACCAGTCTCGTACTCAACCTTGCTGGCTATCGTCCCGCCGGTGCCAAGTATGTAAACACGTGGTTTGGGTCCAGCGGGTGGAGACTCCTCCAACAATGGAACAGTCACGACAGCACCTACTTTTGCACGCCGCTTCTCAACAACCTCTATACGTGTACCGCGCTCAACACGTACACCGATGTTATAGCCATTATCGAGCTTGACAACAATAATGGGCTTCTGGGCTAGAGCGTAACGCGGCATAAGAATGCCCTCATAGACTGTGCCGTCGGGCTTTGTGATGCGAATACGGTCGCCTACCTCTGCACCCGCCTCTTTAAGCAGGCGTGCAGCCTCGCCAGTATACCCCCACAGCTCGTCTCCAGGCATCACCAGCCCCTCAAAACCAGCAAGAATAGTCGCCAATAATATCCCTGCAGGGGGTGCCAGAGCACCACTAGATTCACAAGAGGTGTTAAAACTCCTAGGAGCCGCGGGGCGGCACGCACACAGGTAGAATAAGGCTAGGTAGTAAGCACTGTAGCTGGTTAGGTGAGGCGGCTAACCCGGGCCGGTGTGTAAGAAAACAACCCATTGGTGTCTTAGGCTACAGCAGCTTGCTCCTGTAGCCTCCTTAGATACCTGGCATACTCCTTACGGTTGCGCACGCGCGGGCACGGGTTCTTTCTAGGCTTGGGTGGTATCTTGGGCGTCTGCTTCCTAACCTTACCAGCCTTGGTTATCGAACCGTGCGTTGGCATGCAGACCTACCCGAGAGGGGGCTCTGTACGTGCTCTCTTATAAGCTGAGGGGCTGGCGTGTGTACAATGTAGTGAAGAGCCGGGCAAGCTTGCAAAGTAGTAGCGCGAGCTGAGGATCTGCTTCAAGTGCATGCGCGACAATAACTTGTACGGGTAGATCACGCCATGCAAACCATGATACGAGAATTGGTATCAGTTGCTCTTTCCTGCACTCCCGTGGCATTATCGCGAGGAGTGTACTCGGTAGGTCGGGACCCATTGCTAAAAAAGATGGCAGGGATTTCTCAGGCTTTACTAGCTCTTTAGTCCTTCCTCTCTAGGACGATCTCGATGGTGGAGACGCGGGTGCGGCGGCCGTCGGGGTTCTGGATCTCCTGGCTGTCGATCTGGATGCTCTTGATGTCGACCTTGCCGGGTAGGAACCTCTTCCTCACGATCTCGACAGTGTCGACAGCCTTGCTGATGGCGCGGCCCCTAGCCTTGATGACGACCTCCTTGACACCCTGGTTTAGTAGGGTTAGGGTCGCTAGTACATAGTTCATGACAGGCTTCTTACCGACTAGTACCACATTGCTCTGGGCGGGCTGCGCGGCCATCTCACGCCACCTCGCGTTCTTCGGTTGCAGCGAGCCAGTCAGCTTGCATATTTATACCTTACCCTGCTTAAGGTACGCGAAACCTCCCTAATCAGAAGGGATGGTGCGGCGCGGCCCTGCTCTCTCACGGCCTCCTCCCCGGCAACGCCAGTCACGTATGCTGCGAGTTGGGCAGCAATCCATGGGTCCTTTATCTCTGCCAGTAGTCCCGCAGTGACACCGGCTAGTACGTCGCCCGTGCCGCCGGCAGACATGTCTGGTGTGCCGCTCCTATTGAGGCGGTAGTAGCCGCCAGGCTTGGCTACAACATCTATCCTACCCTTGAGTATCACAACGGCGCTCAGCTTGTCGGCCAAATGCTTGGCAGCTTCTATCCTCGCCTCGATATCCTCGTGCCCTATCCTCTTACCGAGGAGTAACGAAGCCTCACCAACGTGAGGAGTTAGTATAGCCTTGCCGTCGAGGCTCTCAATTCTATCCTGGGGCGTCGCATATTCGGTTAATGCCTTCAGACCATCGGCGTCCACGACAACAAGCTTGCCTAGCTCCAACGCCCTCTTTACGATAAGGCGGGATGCTATCCATGATTCGCGGTGCGCGCCTATACCAGGGCCGACCAGGATAACGTCTGCCAGCTGGATGCGATCCTCAAGTTCTCTCGCGTGATTCACGCGTAGTATGTCGCCTGGTAGAGGCACTGGGATTATCTCAGGTGACACAACCGTGTTAAACACCGGTTCTGGGGCGGCGAGGTATACGAGGTCGGCGCCGGCATAGAATGCGGAGAGTGCGGCTATCCAAGGTGCACCGTAGAACCATTTGCTACCACCGACTACCAGCACGCGCCCCGCCTCGCCTTTCCGGGCCCACTCTCTCCTGCGTGGCAAGAGCACTTCAAGATCGCCGGGTCCGATGTATAGCCAAGCATCGCGAGGCAAGCCAATGTTAGCCACTACAATTTCGCCGGCATGGCGAGGTCCGTCATTCTGCTTAAGTCCCGCCTTTATACAGTGCATTGTGACAGTGATGTCCGCCTTTACGGCCGTACCTAGCACCTTGCCGGTATCGGGGTCTATGCCAGTTGGTATGTCAATAGCTACAACCTTGCGCCCAGAACGGTTTATCTCCTCAACGATCTCCCGGTATGGCCTCCTTAGCTCTCCTCTGACACCAGTACCAAGCATAGCGTCTACGATGACGTCAGCGTCTAGCCAGTCGCTATCAGCCCAACGCATGTAATCATAGTGGAGCTCGACTCCTGCCGCTTCAGCAGCTTTCAGAGCATCTAGCGTGTCCGGGTGGTGTATAGACTCGGGCCTAGACACCAGAAATACCCTGACATGCACACCAGCGGTAGAGAGGTGTCTAGCAGCTACTAGTCCGTCGCCAGCCTTGCCGCCTACACCAGCCACCACTGACACGGTACGAGGCTTGAACCGCTCCAGGATTATGCGTGCGACAGTCGCACCAGCATTCTCCATCAAAAGCCGAGTCGGGACGCCAAGGTGTGCACTGTTAATCTCCCAGGCTCTCATCTCTCTCGTCGTGCAGATTGCTCCCAGCATGGCAGGGCTTCCTCGCATGTATAACAGCTGCGCGTGAACCCGGTAGATGAACAGTCTCCTCAACCACAAACCCAGCGTCTCTCAACATCTCGTATATCCTAGTTCTCCATGTTCTCTCGGCGCCCGCGAAGATGGAGAGCGTGCCACAGGGCTTCAGCACGCGCCAGAGATGGTGTATTACGCTGCGTGTATAGAGGCGTGGATTGCGGCGCGGATTAGGGCCACCATCATGTACTACATGGTCGAAGTACGTGTCTGGCAGCAAGGGGATTAGTCGCACCGCGTCTGCGAGTAGAACCAGCATATCCTGCTTCCAGAGAGCATCCTGGTATGCAGGTACAGGGTTAGCATAGAGAGCAATGGCTAGCATGACCGGGTCAACATCTATGCTCATGTAGATTGTCGTCGATGTCGTGATGTGAATGGCGTACCTTGTCCTACCTATACCTGTGCCTATCTCCAGCACTCTTCCTCCTTGTTTAACCACCTCGGGCCATGCTATCACGGATCCCGCTAGCCCCATCCGGACGACGTCAAAGGGCTCATCCTCTGTGTCGCCTAGACCCCCGGTTACACTCCTAACGTACCTCGTTAGCTCGTGCCACGTCCATCTAGAGACCTTATAGTGGAGTGCGTCGAGGGCCTCTAGCCTAGATAGCTTGTCTGCTTTGCGAAACTTGCGTTGCCTCACTAGCTCTGGTATTATCTCGCCGCTCGCCACCAACCCGCGCCAATCCAAACTAATCACCCTGCACGGGGAACGGTGAGTATTGGCGAAGCTCACGCTACTCTATGAGGCCGGGTGTCCCAACTGTCGGGGACGTATCGACGAAGAGAGGCTCATAAAGGGGCTGCCGTGTTGGGAGTGTCTCCCGCTTCTCCCTGAGGCTGAGAGATACCTGTCTGGGTTAGACTGGAGAGAGCGTGTACTTGCAGTTGCGAGGCTCCTCGAGGAGCATGGTAAGCTGGAGGGTTGGGCTTGGCTAGCAAGGGAGGAGGACGAACTCAGTATATTCGAGAGGTTCTTTGAGAGGGCTACCGGCTCACGGCCATGGAGTGTTCAGAGGCAGTGGGCTAGGAGGCTGCTAAGGAGAGAAAGCTTTGCCATCACGGCTCCCACGGGTACGGGCAAGACTACACTACTAGCAGTGTACGCTCTCTATTCTGCCGTAAATGGGAGCCGCGTCTACTACTTGCTACCTACGAGCAGCTTGGCGAAACAAGTTGCAGAGAGGCTCCAGCTGCTCGCCCATAATGCTGCAGTGCGCAAGAGGATAGTCTATTATCACAGTCTGTTGCGTGCAAGCGAGAAGCGTGCACAGCTAGAAGCGATAGAGAACGGCGAATACGACATACTAGTCACTACCACGGCGTTCCTCTCTAGACGCTGGGGGCTATTAGAGAGGACGATGTTCGACACGATAATAGTTGACGATGTTGACGCGATTCTGAGAGACTCTGTAAACGTTGAGAGAATATTGATGTTGCTTGGTGCCAAGCCGGACGAGATACGTGCTGCTACAAGGCTTGTCAAGCTCTCCCTGAGGGTGCGTGCTAACCCGGCTCTCGCGAGACGCTATGCTAGCGAGATAGAGGAGTTAAAGCGCGTGGTTAACGGCGTAGCGGGTAGGCTTGGTCAGCTAGTGGTAGCGTCTGCCACGGGTAGGGCGCGTGGCTTCAAGAGGTTGGTGCTGGGCAAGCTTCTCGGGCTTAGTGTCGGGAGTATAGCTGGGTATGCCAGGAACATCGCCGAGTATAAGCTCTTGGCTAGTAGCCCGGAAGACGCTATTGAGAAGCTCGTCGAGACCGTTGCTAAGATGGGGCCAGGCGGCCTGGTCTTCGTAGCCAAGCCGCTAGGTGTTGAAACAGCAAAGCTGGTCGTGAACAGGTTGGGTGAGAGGGGTGTCCGCGCGGGCCTGGCAATAGCGGGTAAGAGGGTTATCGAGAAGTTCGAGAGAGGCGAGTATGATGTTCTTGTCGGTGTGGCGAGCTACTATGGAGTCATGGTGAGAGGCCTTGATATGCCGTATCGTGTAGCATACGCATTGTTCCTAGAGCCTCCCTTCAACCGCACGCCTATTGAGAAAGCGCTTCAAAGTCCACGCCGTATACTCGCGCTAGCAAAAGCCCTAGACGTTGAGGGTTACCGCGAGTATGCCAGAATACTATCCAAGATGACGCCGGACGAGGTGGAACTCCTACGCGCGGTGCTGCAGGGTAGATTAGAGGCTGGCGGTAGGCTAGCAGAGGCCGCAGAGAAGGCACGCAGTCTAGCATCCGCGATACTTGAGAAACTCCGTAGCGTCACAAGCGAAGTGCCAGCAGGATACTCGATACTAACAGTGTCGTCTAGCGGAGCTTATGTTGCAACACCCGACCCTTACACTTACATCCAGGCTAGTGGGCGCACATCGCGCCTTATAAAGGGGTATATGACGCGAGGCGTTGTCATAGTAGTCTCGAGTGCGCCCCTCCTCTTGGAGCGCTTCGAGGATAGGTTAGCTAGGCTGTTAGCTGGTTTCGAACTACGCGAGTATAACGAGAAAGAGGTTCTAGAGGAGCTTGAAAAGGCGTGGGAGTCGAGAAGAGCGCCAGCAGTAAGCAGATCGGCTCTACGCATGAACATCGAGACTAGCCTTGTCATAGTGGAGTCGCCGACGAAAGCGCGTCTTATCGCTGGATTCTGGGGTAAGCCTGCTCGGAAAGAATACGATGGCGTGAATGTCTACGAGACGGTTGCATACAACCCCAAGAGCGGCAAGACACATGTGATGCTAATAGTGTCTGTAAAAGGTCACGTATACGATCTCACCGAGGAGCCTGTCGGCAAGCACGGAGTCATACTCGAAGGTAGTGACGTGAAGCCTGTCTACGCACCCATAGTGAGGTGTAGGGATTGTGGAGCACAACATGCCATCGTGGCTGAGCAATGTCCCGAGTGCAACTCGGTGAACATAGAGGATAAGAGGCGTATAATCGAACTGCTTAGAAAGTTAGCACCCCTGGTTGATACAGTCTATATCGCAACAGACCCTGACTACGAGGGTGAGAAGATAGCATGGGATATCTACACGCTGCTCAAACCATACGCCAAGAACATCAAGAGGATAGAGTTCCACGAAGTGACAAAGAAGGCTATCCTTGAGGCGCTTGCTAACCCACGTGATGTGAACAGGAGGCTTGTTGAAGCCCAGGTGGTTAGAAGGGTCGAAGATAGATGGATTGGTTTCGAGCTAAGCCAGCACCTGTGGAAAGTCTTCAACGCTAGATGGCTCGGTGCCGGTAGAGTCCAGACGCCTGCTCTAGGCTTCCTTGTAGAGAGGCTCGAAGAGTGGAAGAAGGGTAGATGCTATGCATTGATCGCGCGTCTGCCGTGGGGTCGTGTAAAGCTATGCTATCCGGATAGCAGAACAGCTAGAGAGGCTCTACGCGAGGCGCTCGAGAAGGGAGTAGAGGTGGAGATACTAGAGGCTAATATCGTGAGCCTTACGCCACCACCACCCTACACGACCGAGACGTTACTCTATGATGCATCTAGGCTGCTAGGGTACACCGCAGAGAAGACGATGCGCCTCGCGCAGGAACTCTTCGAGAATGGTCTCATCACATACCATAGGACGGACTCAACGAGAGTAAGTGATGCCGGCATTGCAATCGCGAAGAGCTATATGCAGCGTCGTGGTCATGCAAAGCTTCTAATGCCTCGTCATTGGGGTGAAGGTGGTGCACATGAAGCCATAAGGCCTACAATGCCTCTGGATGCTGATGAGTTGAGAGATGCTATAGCGGAGGGTGAGGTTAGGATAGTTACACGTCTACGCGAGAGCCACTACAAGCTATACAGTTTGATATTCGCGAGGTTCATGGCAAGTCAGTCTATACCAGCGCGTGTAGAGAGAGTGCGTCTACGAGTAACAGTTGGGAATGTAAGTGTTGAAGATGTTGTTGCGAGAAAGGTGATTGAGGCGGGCTTCCTGACATTCTATCCACACGTGATCCCAGTGTACAATGTGCAAGAGGGTAGGGTCAAGCCGATGGGTGCACGTATAGTTAGGACGTCCACTGTTAGGCTCTACACTCACGGCGAACTTGTAATGGAGATGAAGAGGAGTGGCATCGGGAGACCAAGCACGTATGCCAAGATAATAGAGGCGCTGAAGAGACACGGGTATGTAGTAGAGAGTAGATACCGCAAGTACCTAGTGCCAACCAGCATGGGTAGGAGGGTATACCAGTACCTCGTGACGGAGTTCAGGCCGCTAGTATCCCTCGAGCGGACGCGGCTAGTAGAGAGCTTGATGGATAGTGTGGCTAGTGGTGAAGCCGAGGCATGTAGAGTGCTCCTAGAGCTTCTCGAGGAGGTTGAGGGTATGGTTGCCAGGGTCGAGGCTGGGAGGGGTGCTGGCCTGGGCGAGAACCTAGCTGCTTAGATAGTGCGCCTCACGCGTATCTCTATATAGGATACAAGCCTGCCGCCGATGTTATCGCTGTCTATGTTCACCGAGACTAGTTGTAAAGAGTCGCCCAGTTTACTCTTCAACGCGTTATAGACGTCTACAGCCTTGCTTATCATTTGTCCCCTGCCTTTTATAACAACTTCATCTATACCCTCGTTAAACTTGAGTATAACCTCGAGCACGTAATCGGGGACGCTCTTCTTACCAATAACGACGACGTTATCGGCAGGCGCGGCCACTCTCCTACACCCATAAAGTGCCAGCCGCAACCTCAAGGCTATTAAGCACTGTGTTCGCCCTTAGCAACCTTCAGGAACCTCTCATAGAAGCTACTGATGCACGTTTGCGCGGCATCCATTAGATGTATCGGGTTTACACCCGGGTATATCCACACGCAGAGACTAGGGGCTAGCTGTGTAACGTTCTGCTCCAAAGCCTCGCGTCGGCATAGCTTTAGCGTTAGCCTTCTCCCTCTAAGCTCGCCAAACACGGAATAATCGCTGTGTGCCTCGCACTTGTCAAGCAAGAGTATAGCTGATGGCGTCTCGTCAACTTGCGCGAATGTACGGCGTAAGAGTGAAACTCTGACGCGTCTAGCCGCTCCGCTAGCCTTGAACTCTAGTGTTACGGAAGATGTATACTTGTCCCATAAGCTCATGGCGAGAGGGAGCTTCTCGAACGGTACGCGGTGAAGTACTCTTCGAGTTTCCTCTTCATAATCGACCACTTCTATACGTGCATCTCGGAGAGCAGCTAGGAAGGATGTTAGGGAGGCTTCCGGCTTTATGCTAGCTACTGCGAGTACATACCAGTATAGTCGCGTCAACCCCATCAGCCGGGGATAACCTCATCATGCAGAAGTCAAAATCAGCTTACCTCGATTACATCACGGGGGCTCCGAAACACGAGCCCTCGTCACGGTGCTCAGCCGCTAGCCGTGGCGGTCTTCACAGCCCCCATTTTCATGTGTTGCCAGGTTCCCTATTAAACGCCTAGTAGTAGTCGAGAGAGCGTATCCTCTGGATTACTGCAATAGCGTTGAGCACCACGTATGGCAGTGTGCGCCTCGAGACGTAGTAGTAGCGTGGTATGCCAGCTTTGCTGTCATCGGTTATCGGCAGCACCTTCAGCTCGTAAATCTCGTTGAATGGTACCTGCCGGAGGAACTCTTCCCGCTTCTCTACCACGTCCCTGGCAGAGATGAGCACGTGTGCAAAGTCCTCGGAGTTAACTCCTCTCACCATCAGCACGAAGTGTTCGTTTAGTTTTAGGGGTTTGAAGCTGTCGCGGAACTCCTCAAGGCCTACTATCTCTTCTACGTCTTCCTCAAGGGCCCACCTCCAGTCTCCAGTGTCAACATCAATGAACTGGAAGACGCGGTAGGGAGACCCGGGTTTCCTCATTTCGCGCAGCTTAGCCTCGACTATCTTTTCAGGCAAGCCAGTCATAGATGCTAACTCTTCGACTGTGAATGCCATGCCTTTGAGCGCCTCTGCTAACTCCTTCTCAATATCGACTTTCCATAGCTTCTCCTCCGGCATTGAGATTAGGAGCCTCGCTAGGGGCGAGGCAGCGCCAGCAGTGTGTGTTGACACGTGGCCCTCGTGTACTAGCTTGAGTATTCTCTTCGCCTCGGTGACATCGAAGAACTCTTGCAGTGCTTGTCTAGCTGCTTCGAGCTTCACGAGATTATCCTCGGGACCCATTTTTGATATCTGGCCAAACGCCAGTCTTATGTCTCGCAGTGTGTTGAGGTAGTAGGGCGTCTTCATTATAGCCTCTAGTGCGAGGTTCTCGATGTCATCGGGCTTTATCTGGCTGAGCACCTCCAATGGGTTGAAGCCTGGCGTGATGCGTATGGATAGGCCGTAGTACGATGTGCGTATGCTGGAGGTGTAGCTGCGAGCCGCGTATAAGAGTGCATAGCCTAACGTACGGGCTGCAGCCTCGCCCATAAGCCCGAGGATTATCAGCTCGTCGCCAACCTGCTCGATTATCACGCGGTCGCGGCTTGGTAACGGCTTCTTAGAGACGCGGTACTCTTCAATGAACTTCTCCACCTCTCTCCTAGCATCCTCGCTCAACTTGACCCAGGTTATTGCGTCGATACCCCTCTCGTAAACCTCCTTGAGCACCTTGTCGAGTGCCTCAAGTGCGGTGTGGGATGCCTCGGGGCCTAGACCGCGCCATACAGGTACTATGGCGGTTGTGGCTTTCTCCTCCCTCACTATGATCTTGGCTGCAAGTTCGTCGATGGCAACTATTACCCACGTACGGCCTCCTAGCCTTATAGCGGCGCCTGGGTACAGCTTGTACACGTAGCTAGCGTCGAGTTCGCCGACTATCCTACCATCCTCGGTTCTCACGCTGTACGTTGATTTCTCGCCTATGGTCGAGAAGAAGGATGAGAAGCTCTTCATCCACCATGCTCTCCGGTCGCTAGTCTTCTCGAACCTCCATATCTTGTAGAATAGCTGGCCTACCTTTACGCGCCCGGGGCCGCTCTCCTGGAGAATACCGTTATCTATCAACAGTTTCACAACCTCGTCGAGCTCCTCGCGCGTTAGGTTGCGATAGTGGTAGGTCGACTTGAATATCTCATAGGCCTCGTCTATGTTGACCTCGCCCTGAAGCGCCATGCCTACAAGCTCCTTCACTAGGACGTCTAGAGGCTTCTCAGGTATGCGTGGCTCCTCGACTCTGCCCTCCACGGCAGCCTTTGTCAGTGCAGCTGCGTATAGAGCCTCAACGGCGTCATTAGCTATTATGACGCCGTTCAACACCTCTATGTCGTGCCTATGGCCGCTCCTACCGAGCCTCTGTACAAGGCTAAACACGGTGCTTGGCGGGCGGAATAGTATAACCTTCTTCACGTCGCCAACATCTATGCCCAGCTCGAGAGTCTTCGTACATATGACGGCAGTTACCTTGCCCTCGCGTAGAGCCTTCTCGGCCTCCTCCCTCTCCTCTGGCGACAAGCTAGCATGGTGTACTAGGACGTCCTTCACGCCTAGCTTTACAAGCTCCTCGTGAAGCCTCTCGGAGGCATACTTCGAGTTGGTGAAGACCAGTGTTATCGGCTCGAGATACTTTGCTATCTTCTCGGCAGCGCGCCTCCAATAGTTACGATCGTTCCCAATGACGTCTATCACAATCTCAATCTTCTTACGCCTGGCTACGCTTACGACACTCCTCTCCCTCTTAGACCCGTAGCTGAACACCTCTAGCACCTTCATCGGGTCGCCTACAGTCGCCGAGATGAGCACGAGCTGGAAGTCGCCAGCGTAGCGGCGCAGTCTTGACAAGAGGAGTGCCAGTTGTACGCCCCTCTTGGTACCAACTATCTCGTGAACCTCGTCGACGATAACCCAACGTAGGTTGCGGTAATATTCTCTGAAGCGCGTAGCCCAATCAAGGTCTATCTCGAGGCTCTCCGGCGTAGTTATTAGGATGTGTGGTGCTTTGCGTAGCCTCTTGCTCCTCTCGCTTTGGGATACGTCGCCGTGCTTCCTTGCCACTCGGAATCCTAGACGCTCGGCCCACCAGCTTATGCGCAGGTATAGGTCGTTAATCAGTGCGCGCATGGGAGTTATGTAGAGCAGTGCTACTGGCTCGACGTTGCTAGAGGACATCATGCTTAGTATGGGGAGTAACGCGGCCTCAGTTTTGCCGTACCCAGTGGGTGCTGTGATTATCACGTTCTTGCCTGCCATTATCTCTGGTATGGCCTTCTCCTGGATCTCAGTGAGCTTAGTCCAGCCCTTCTCTTCGAGTAGCTTCCGAATCTTCTCATTGAGCATCTCAATCGGGCTGGGCAATACCCCCTCACCCTTGTGTGTAGCAACTGTACTATCCGGCACCTTGGACGCCCAGAGGCTGAAGGAGAGCTGTAACTCCTAGCCCCTTACAAGGCTCTCGGTTAAACATCGTTTGTTTTAAGGTGTAGAGTGTATATTGGTTATCCGTGGTTGGTTTAGATGGTGCGCAACAAGCGCTACAAGTGTATTGTCTGTGGTAGGATGTTTCCAGAAGGGCAGGGTATTGTGTTACAAAGAGGTGGCGTAACATTGACATTTCATAGTAAAGCGTGTGCGGTGAAATTCTTCCGTTTGATGGTCGAGACTATTGACGAAGGAGAGTTCAAGAAAGTTGCAAGGAGCCTGGTTAAGGAGTTCGAAGAGGCGCTCAAGAGGCGCGAGAAGCGTAAGCAGATTTAAGACTCGAACAAGTTGCGAATCTTCTCGAGCACCTTGTCTATCTCCAACTTGCGAGCTAGCTCGACAGCTCTCTCCACAGCATCCTTTGCATCATTAGCGGCGACATTGAAAACTATGTTAGTACCTTTGAGTCTCACGCGAAACCTCTTCTCACCCATCAGCTCATACTCCTCAATAACTTCAAAGTCGTTAGCACCTATCAAATCCTCTCTCCCTCCGAGGCTCTAGGATAGGAGGGCGGTAGCCTTTATGGTAGGAGATGCCTGTACTACCCGTGAAGAGATACACGAAAAGATTATCGACATACTATGCTCCTCTAGAGAGCCTCTCGAGTTTGACTCCCTCTTTAACAAGGTGAGAGAAGCGTGTATGCATATCAACAAGTTCTTGTTTCGCGAAGTACTTGCCATGCTTGTACGGGAGGGACTTGTAAAGAGAATCAGTGGGGAAGAGTATGGTAAGCCGCGTATGGTATTCGTATGTGTAGATACGGTAAAGAGTTAAACGAGTGGTGTGCTATCAAAGTAGTATTACACACGTCTGGGGATGGGGAATCTTGGAGTCTCTGGTGGAGGCTCTAGAGAGGACTAAAGCGAAAGCTGAGAAAGTTGGGGAATTACTTCAACGTTTCGAGGCTAACCTGGTGTCAGGTGTGCTTATCGAAGCACTTGGTGAACTTGAGGATGAGATGAAGAGGTTGGCCAGCATATATCCGCCGGCAGTACACTACCATGAGCGCGTGTATCTGTTAAGGAGGTATGTTGAGGCTATCCGTGTTCGTGCAATACTCTACGGGCTGCGTAACTACTTCCGCGAGGTCGAGTATATAGAAAGCCATTATCGTGAAATCATGAGCTTTCTCGATAATCTTGGAGCTCTTTTAGGAGCTTCTCGGCGTAGCGGGCTATCGGGTCACGAATCACTCGGTAAGTCTCACGCACATCCTGAGGTATAACCTTTGTCTCGGCTATCACAGGCATGAAGTTGGTATCGCCATTCCACCTTGGAACTACATGTACGTGTATATGGTCTTCTATGCCAGCGCCTGCAACCCTACCAAGATTAATGCCGACATTGAAGCCATGTGGGTTTAGCGCCTCCCGGATACCCTGTATAGAGGCTTGTGTCAATACTATGAGTTCAAGCTTCTCCTCTATCGTGAGGTCCTCTAGGTTTGCAACATGCCTCTTGGGCACAATCATCACGTGGCCTGTGTTATATGGATAGAGGTTCATGACTATGTAGTTGTGCCTTCCTCTGAAGATGATAAGTGCGTCCTCATCGTTCATCCCCTGCAACCTGCACAGTACGCAACCCTCCTCTTTCCCTTCCGTGGCTCTCTTCACGTAGGAGTATCGCCAGGGTGCCCATAGGACTTTCATAGTTCACCGTTTATGTATGAGGCTCTCGAGTAGGAGAATGATAGGCTTATCTCCAAGCGTCAATGCCAAAATGAAACCCACCGTGAGTGGCACGAGAGCTGGTATCCCATAGGTTGCCCAGAGGTAGTCCTTGGGCCTCACCCTACCCTCTGCAATGGCTCTTTTCACTATGTCGGAGGGGTCAACTTCAACGCTACAAACTGTGTCTTTCGCGCCCGGAAGATCGATCGGTATCCACCAAGAGCCTTTTGCTATTGTCTCTGCGCGTACCGGCCTGGCTGTGAAGATGCGGATCACCCGTTTTGTGAGTGGTAGTTTTGAGAGTTGGCGTCTAGACTCGCTGGATGCAATGTTGTGCGCCGCTATGTATATGCTGATTGTGAGGGAGGCTAGCGAGTAGTACAATAGTGTGAGGAGGGGCGCTGGTAGTAGTGTGGCTCCGAAAGGCTCAGCTAGTGTGATACCGAGGAACATGAGGAGGTCGCCCATACCCTTAAGGCATAGCAGGACGAGTACAGCGATAGCAGCTAGTAAGAAAGCGTCTATCACGAGATAGGCTTGCCACGTGTGCGGCACGCTCCCTGTATACACACGGTATGCTAGGAGAATTGCCTCAGTGCCTATGAATATGTAAGGTAGCCAAGATGGTATAGCGCGGCTGCGCAAGTCGAAAAGTGAGCCTAGAATTAGAAATGCTATGGCGGCGATGTGCTGCGCGGTTATTACGAGGCTCAAACTGGCTCGCCCCCGGGTGTAGCCTGGGCGTGAAACTACCGTATCTATCGCGGAACCCGCTGGCTTTCCGCCGGGTAGCAGAACGGTTGCTACGTGAAGCTATGGATTGTGGTGTCTATGTGTTAACGTGTAGCGCGTGGAAAGGTGTGCGTGTAGAGTTTGTGGAAAGGCGTGTGTATGATAGGCTTAGTGGGTTAAAGCTTCGTCTTCGTATACCAATTATCGTGTTTAGTGATGATGCTGGTGGCGAGTGTAGGGTTGAGGCGCGTTGGGCGGGTGACGCGTTTAAGCTCGAGTGTAGCGACCTAGAGAAGTGTTGTGAAAGAGTTACTCGGGGTCCATGATACCCTGATCTGTTATCACGAATACAGTCTCGTTCTCCGGTAGGTGCGGCGCATCTACAATCCTTGCTATCCTCTTGTTACCGCGTGCCTTGCGTAGCTGTACGCGTATGCCGGGCGCGTGGTATAGTACGTGTCCGCCTACTGCCTGTGTCGGGTCGCCCCATACGACATCGGGTCTAGCCATAACCTGGTTTGTTATCACAATGGCTATATCGTACAACTCTGCTAGCCTCATGAGCTGGTGTAGGTGGCGGTTAAGCTTCTGCTGCCTCTCGGCTAGCCTCTCGCGACCCGGATACTCCGCACGGAAGTGACTCGTTATGGAATCGACTATCACAAGCTTAATGTTCTGCTTCGGCACTAGGTCGAAGAGCTCCTCTACTATAGCCATCTGGTGGTCGCTGTTTATAGCGCGGACGTAATATATGTTCTCCATGACCTTATCCGGGTCGAGACCCCACCTCTTTGCCATGTTCTCGATACGCTCCCATCTGAACGTACCCTCTGTGTCAATGTACACTGCACGTGCTCCAAGGCCGCCTTGCTCGGGTGGCAGCTGGACGTTCACAGCAAGCTGGTGGCAGATTTGCGTCTTGCCGCTGCCATACTCGCCAAAGAACTCGGTTATCATTCTCGTCTCGATGCCGCCGCCTAGCAGAGCATCGAGGTTCCTCGAGCCGGTGGTTATCTTCTTTGCAGCAAGTCTCTCCTTCTTAAGCTCAAGGGCGGTCTTGAACGTCAGGTTTAGTGCTTCACGTGCAGCGCGTACTATCCTCTGTGCAGTGCTAAGTGGTATGTTCGCTGCAGCTGCGAGCTCCTGCGGGTTTGCTGCAGCAATGGCCTCTAGCGTTGTGTAGCCTGCCTCCTCTAGTTTCCTTGCTGTTGCCGGGCCGACACCGGGCAAATCAGTAATGGAAGTAATCTTCTTTGTTATAGCCTTAGAGGTCACCACTTACACCCTGCTAGGGCGTGCACAATAAGACCTTTATATACTTGGGGCTCTGTGCGTGCCCTCTTAAACAAAACGTTTCGAAATGTGCGGGGCTTTAGCCTTACTCAGCCTTTTCAAGCTCCCTCTTGAACTCCTCAAGTGCTCTTCGTATTTCGTCGAGGCTAGCTTCATCCTCGAGAGTGGTTAGGTCGCCGGGGGTCTTGCCGAGCAACACTGCCTTTATCACTCTCCTCATTATCTTTCCGCTTCTTGTCTTAGGCAGCTTCTCGACGAAGAATATCGCTGCTGGCACAGCTATTGGTCCAAGTGTCTTTCTCACATGCTCTACTAGCTCGTGGCGTAGCTCCTCACTTGGCGTGTAACCTTGCCTTAGTACAACGAATGCCACTGGTACCTCGCCTTTAACCGGGTCCGGCTTTCCAACAACAGCGGCCTCGGCC